>PLYX01000016.1:0-3168 GCA_003151895.1 Solirubrobacterales bacterium | reverse complement strand
ACGGCGTCCTCGCCCCAGAAGAACAGGCAGTAGTTCCACAGCGCAGCCTGCCGCTCGAACTCCGTGAAGTCCTCGCGCCACTGCCGCGCGTCCTCGGTGAAGTCGATATCGGTCGCGCACCAGTTGCCACGCTCCCACCGCGCGTAGAGGTCCTCGTAGGAGATTGCGTCCGCCGGCAGGCTCGCCGGGTTGGCTGCGTCACCCGGCGCAGGGCTCGTTGCTGTGGCCATCCATCTCTCTCCCGTGGTTTCCGCTGATCCGGATAATGGACGCTATCGGAATATCGATTGCTCTGTCAAGTAACATCCGGGTGGATGAAATCTGGGCACAGGGACCCCGGAGCGGGCACTGCGAGCGTGCCCCGCGTGCGGCTGACGCGCGAGCAGAGCCGAGCGCAGACCCGCGAGCGGCTGCTGGCCGCTGCGCGCGGCGTGTTCGCGCGCCGCGGCTTCCACGGCGCGTCGGTCGATGAGATCGCCTCCGAGGCGGGCTTCTCCACGGGCGCGCTCTACTCGAACTTCGACGGCAAGGAGGACCTCTTCCTCGTGCTGATGGAGCGGGAGATCGACGAGCACGCCCGCGAGATCGCCGAGGCCGTCCGCGCAAGGGCCTCTGTGGCCGAGCGCGCGCGAGGCGGCGCGCGCCAGTGGATGACGATGATCGAGCGCGAGCCCGACGTGCTGCTGCTGTTCATGGAGTTCTGGGCCTACGGCGTACGCGATCCCCAGGTTCGCCCCAATGTGGCCGCGCGGTTCGCCCAGATACGCGCGGTTCTGACCTCGCTGATCGCTGACGGCGTGCGCGAGCTCGACCTCGAGCTGGCGATCCCGGCCGAGGAGCTGGCGGTGGCGATCGACGCGCTGGCGGACGGGATCGCCCGCCAGAAGCTCGCCGACCCGCAGGCGGTGCCCGACGAGCTGATGGGCAGGGTGCTCTCGCTGCTGCTCGCCGCCGCTACGCGTCCCGCGGGAGGCACAGGCACGCATAGTGGAGGGTGAACGCGCGCCGCGCGAGCGCCGGTGAGAGGCGGTGCACCGAGCTCCGCAGGGCCCACTTGCCGCTCGCCCGCGCGCGCGCCCCGCGTGTACTGGCGAAGAAGCGATGGGCGCGCAGGGGGAGCGGGTCCTCGAGCTCCGCGGCCACCGACAGGCCCGCGCGCGCGACGATCTCGCGCATCTCCCGGCGGCTCAGGCGCTGCAGGTGGCCGACCTCGGCGGCGTGCTCGCGCTTGCCCCTGCGCCGCGCGGACCAGTTGGCCTCGAGCGGTACCTCGACGAGGACGGCCCCGCAGACGCGCGCGACCTCGGCGAGCAGCGCGGCGGGGTCGGGCACGTGCTCGAGCACGTGGGAGAGGATGCCCAACTCGAACGCCTGCTCTGCGAAGGGCAGGTGCGCGCCGTCGTAGACGGTCACGGATCGGATCTCCGGCCGGGCGCGCGCGATCTCGACGGCGGAGGCCGTGATCTCCACTCCCGAGAGCCGCTGGCAGAACTCGCGACGGTGGAGCTCGCACAGGAGCGCCCCGTCGCCGCAGCCCACCTCCAGCACGCTGGCGGGGCGCACGCCCCCCTCGCGGCAGAGGCGCGTCACGTGGTCGGCCTTGCCCACCGCCCCCAGCGCCCGCCAGCGCGAGTAGAGCTCGGCCTCGGCCGGGTCCCGCGCGTATGCGCGGTCGTAGAAGCGGACGAGCTCCGCTGTGTCGTACACCCCGGGGATTATTGTGGTCGCGATGACGGGCAAGCTCACCGCGCCGCTGCGCGAGGCGCCGGCGACGGTGCCGGCGCTGGCCGCGTTGGTGCTCTTCTTCGTGTGGGCGACCAGCCAGGCGGGCTATCCGGTGACCCACTGGGGGCCGGGAGGGCTGATCGTGCTCGCCCTCCTCGGCCTGACCATCGGCATCGTCGGCCTGCGCGCCGGCGAGGTTCCCGTCCCGGTGCGGGTGGCGCTCGCGTGCCTGGCCGCGTACACGGCGCTCAGCTTCCTCTCGATCCTGTGGGCGGGCGTCCCGGGGGACGCATGGGAAGGCGCCAACAGGACGCTGCTCTACCTCATGGTCTTCGCGCTGTTCGCATGCTGGCGCCAGCGCGGCGCCGGCGCCGCGCTGCTGCTCTGCGCATGGTCGCTGGCGATGATCGCTCTCGCCGCCTTCACGGCGCTGCACCTCGACGCGGCGAGCGCCGCGGGCCTGCGCGGCATGCTGCCGGGGGGGCGGCTCCTGTACCCGAGCGGCTATCCCAACGCCAACGCCGCCCAGTGGCTGATGGCGTTCTGGCCCGCGCTGCTGCTGGCCCGCAGCGAGCGGCTGCCGTGGGGCCTGCGCGGCCTGCTGGCCGGCGGCGCGGTGCTGCTTGCCTCGGTGGCGCTGCTGAGCCAGAGCCGCGGCTCGCTGTATGCGACCCTCGTGATGCTCGTGCTCGTGTTCGCGCTGCTGCCCGGCCGCGCGCGCACGTTCGCCCTGCTGGTGCCCCTCGCCGCAGGAATCGCCGCCGCCGCGCCCGCGGTGCTGCGCGTTGGTGATCACCTCAGCGGCGGAGCAGTCAGGCCCGCGGCCGTGCACAGCGCCGTCCTGGCGAGCTTCGCGGCGGCTGCGGTGGTCGGGCTGATCGTCGCCCTCGCGGCCGCGGTCGAGAGCCGCAGGGCGCTCTCGGAGCGCTCGCGTGCGCGCGTGCATCGCGGCGTGGCCGCGGCTGCGATCGCAACCTTGGTGCTCGTGGTCGCGGGCGGCCTCGTGGCGGGCGGGAATCCCGTCACGCGCATCAGGCACGGCTGGGACAGCTTCAAGAGCGGCTACGGCACGAGCAGCTCGGGCACCCGCCTGGTCAGCGGCCTGGGCAGCAACCGCTACGATTTCTACCGCGTCGGCCTCGACGAATTCCTCGCCCATCCGGTCGCGGGCATCGGCGCGGATAACTTCCAGCAGCAGTACCTAGCGCGCGGCCGCAGCAGCGAGACGCCGCACTACCCCCACAGCCTCGAGCTGCGGACGCTCGCCCAGACCGGGCTGCTGGGGGCCCTGCTGGCGCTCGTGGGCCTCGCCGCCGCGCTCCTCGCGGGCGCTCGCGCGCTGCGAAATCCCGATCCGCTGGCGCGGAGCGTCGCCGCGTCGGCGCTCGCGGGCTTCGCCTATTGGGTCCTCCACGGCTCATTCGACTGGTTCTGGGAGTTCGC
>PLYX01000013.1 GCA_003151895.1 Solirubrobacterales bacterium | reverse complement strand
ACGGTCAGCGTACGACCCTTGATCTTGTGGCTCACGATCGAAATGCCGGTTGAGCAGCCGCTCACGCCGATCGGGGTGGACTCGTTGATCTTCAGGCCGTTTTGGGCGAGGAATTCGGTCGGCATCGCCAGCTTCGATTTGCAGAGGTTGCCGTTCGCCGCCAGCGCGGAGAACTTGCCCTGGGGAAGCGTCAGCCCGAACGTGCTGAACGGGGTGTCGGGGACGGTCTTGAACGTCGTGCTAGTGATCCCGGCTTTGCTGATGAACGTCGTTCCCACCAGGTCGACGGTCACCCCATACCCCTGCAGGACCATCGTCAGGCTCGGGAACGCTTCGCCGCCGTGGGAGACGAAGATCGCCGGACCTTCCAATGGCACCGGCAACAACGGGGTCGTGACCTTCGCGTACCCGATCTTCGACGCCGCCGGGCAGTTGGCCGGGTTGGCTTCGAACTGCTTGCTCGTGCACGCCTTCTGCAGCGTCGTCAGCCGTGACGGGAGTTGCTTGGGAAGGTCGACCTTCACGCGCGCGATGTTTGTTTGCGTGCCCTGTGCGGCCTTGGGGTAGGTGAGCGTCGCGGTCAGGCTCGCGCCCTTGGCTTTGCTCGTTTTCCCGCTCGTGGAGACCGTGAATTTCGGGGCGAACTTCAGCGCCGCGCAGTTCGTGACCGCGAACGGGACCGACACGTTCGAGGATGCGCCTTCGCTGCTGCCGACGCTGCCCGTGATCGTCTTCGCGGCGCAGCTCGTCGGGTTGAACGTGAACCCTTTGCGTTCGACCGTGACGTTCACGTGCTTGATCTGCAACGGAATCCCGTCGAGGATGTGCGGGATCGCATGGCCTTCGGCTTCGCTGTTCGTCGTCGCCGTCAGTTCGGTCGTATGCGGATCCACTTCGATCCGGGCGCGCACCACGACTTTCCCAAGGTTGAACGGGCCCGCGACCGCCGGGTTCACGATCGACAGACCAAACGGAGCATCCGCGGGGGTACCGGCGATCTTTTCCGTGAGGAACACTTCACCGCCCGTGACCGTGTACGAGTCGCCGCCCAACCCGACGCTGACGATCGTCGAGCCGATCTTGCTTTCCTGACCGCACGTGCCGGCATTCGCCTGGGCTTCGGGACACAACTTCACCCCAGCCAAAATGCCCGACAGGCCCGCGGGGAGGTGCAGCTTGACCGAGGAGATGTCCTGCTGGCCGTCTTCACGCGTGATCGTCGTCGTCAGGGGGCTGAACGCGCCCGCGTTGACGTTCGTCGTACCCGCCGTCAGCGACGGGGCGAACGGCAGCGATGAGCCCGGGCACGCGCTCCCGTTCGGGCCGCTTTCGATGTTGAAGCTCGCGGACGCCGGGGTCGGCGAGCCGCCTTCCTGCAAGGACCACGGCGTGAACACCGCATTTGTCGCGTAGGACCCACACCGCGCGGGCGTCGCCAAAGGCGCGCGGTCGCCACCGTAGAATTCGAGGCTGGCGTCTTCGAACGGAACCTGCGGCGTGTCGTTGAACGTCGCCGTGATCTGCCCCGTCCCTGAGAGCGCCACGCTACCCGGAAGCTTCACCAGCACACCCGAGACAGGATCCCTCGCGACCAGATACATCGCCACCAAGGATTCGAATGGGTTTTCCTGCGGGGCGCCGGTGAAGTTCTGCGGCGCCGCGAGATACACGTACCCCGTCAACGGATGCGCGAGCACCGGCGTTGTGATCGTGACATTGCCGACCTTCGAAGAGTCCGGACACGACGGTTCGCCGGCGTTGAAAAGGTCCGTCCCGTCCGCCGCTTTGCCTTGATAGCCGATCTGCGCCTCCGTACACGCCGCGAGACCATCCGCCGCGGCGGGGTTCAGCGCGAGGCCCGCGGGCAACGCGACCGTGATGTTCTGCACATCGCCCTCCGCGATCCCGTTCGGGCTGAGGCTGTCTTCCTGGGGGACGTGCACATCGGTCGTGAGCCCCGTCGGGGTGCTGCCCGCCGTGCCATTGGGGGTGACCGTCAACGAGGGCTCGAACGGGATCTGATTGCAACCGTCGAACGGGCCGAGCGTCGCGCTCGCGTGCACCGGTTCCGCCGGGTGCGGTTCGGCCCAAGAATCCCCTTCGACGATGCTCGTGAGCGCTTCTGGTTCCCCGCTGCTCGTCTTCGGACAGGATGTCGGCAGCGACAGGAACGCGGATGGATGTTGCTCTTCCAGGGGTTGGCAGGGGAGGTTTTCGTGTTCGATGCTGGAGCGCACGCAGCCGTTGCCGCGCGAGGCGTCGTGGCTCGCTTCGCCGGGGGCGCCCCAGACGACGACTTCGGCCTTCAGGAACGCCGCGGTCTCGCTGATGTTGTCCGTTTTGACCGTGATCCCATAGTCGCTGCCGGTCCGCACCGACGCGTCGATCACGACCGGGGTACCCGGGGCGAGGAACCCGAAGCGCGCGGGCTCGCCTTTTTCCGGTTCGAGGTTGAACAGCGGGACCGTCAACGGGTACGCCGCGGCGGTGCCGAGGTTGCCCGCGGGTTCCCTGATCGTCACGATCGCGACGCCGACGGCCGACTGCGGCGGGCACCCGTTGAGTAGTTTGACGCCTTCGAATCGCAGAAACTGGCCGAGCGTGCACCGCGGGATCGCGGTCGGGTTTCCGATCAGGCCGGGGGGCCACTTGAAGCTGAGGTCCTTCGGCGGCGCCGCCGATTCTTCTTTCCCGTTCTCGTTCAGCGCGAGCGTCGTCGTCAGCTGAAACGGGTGCGAGCCGGCCTGCGTAACCGCGGCGCCACCTTCCGCTTCGGGCGTCAGTTCGTAGTTTTCGATCCCGAACTTCGTTTCTTCCCCACCGATCGCGACCGGCCGGTGGATCGACGCGCTCGGCGCTTCGCCGCCGGAGATGCTCGCTTCGTTGATTTCGCTGCCAGACGCGCCCGCTTCGACGAGCACGCCGACGCGAACTTCGATCTGGTCGTACGCGACCAGCGTATTCGCGTACGAGCAGCCGACAGTTTTGCCGGCGTTTTCGATCGAGCACGTCACCGGGCCGGGCGAGAAGCTCGTGTTACCCGCGACACCTTCGACGCTAACCGCCTGCAAATGCGCCGGCAACCTGTCGGCGATCCTCACAGTGCTCGCTTCGCCGTTGGCGGGCGCGTCGCCGAGGTTCGCAGCGGTGAACACGATCTCCCCATCGGCATGCCCGCTTGTCAAGACCTTGGCCTGAACGGCGCCGAGCAGCGGTTCGCTGGCGATACCGATCGCCGGTACGGCACGTTCGGCGCGTTCGCCCACGCTCGTGACGATCAATGGCGCGCCGACACCCGGTTCGCGGGTCACAAGCACATTGCCTTTGCCGTATACGCCTTCCAGGCCCTGCTGCACATTCGCCGCCGTTGGTTCTTTGAGTCCAAAAAAGGCGGCGTACGGTTCCGTACCGAACTCACCCGCAGACTTTCCTTCGACCAGCAACTCAAATACCGCTTCTGAAGGCACGCTGATTTCCTGCACCTCGCTCTTGGCGACACCGGCCTGGATGTTCGTCGGCCGTGCGGCGATACCGAGATGCCACCACGGCGACGCGGCGCTCGCCGCGGACGCCCCGATCAGCCCGCACAACGAGAATGCGGCGATCGCCGCCACACAGAGGGCCGTCCCACGGCGGGGCTTGGGGTCCATCGCAAGGCGGGGCTTGGAATTGGTCGTCGTGAACATTTTTACTTGGCCCCCTTGTGTGCCTTCTTGGCTTTGCGGATCGGACCGTAGGCGCGTTTCGCCTTTGCCCTGCATTTGGCCCGCTTGCGTTTCGGCTGTTTGGCGCACGCCTTCAGCGCCTTCGCGAGCTTCTGCGCCCTGGTCAGCGACTTCGCCTTCGGTTTCGCCACGACGGCCGGCGGTGGATTGCCCGTGCTCGTCAGCGTCGCGCTCGCCGGCGCGCCAAAGATTGACGGCTGTGGCGCCGGCGCCGCTTTGCACGCGTCTGCTGTGTTGCACGGCGGCGGCTGGGCGCCGGGCGGCACGAAGCACGGCGATTTTTCGGTGCATTCGTGCGCGTCATACACGTCGAGGCTCGTGTCCTGGTCTTCGGGGACGAGTTTCGAGGCGGTCAGGAAGAAGACGTCTTCACCGTTTTCGGAGGCGTCGAGAAACCCCGATTCTTCGCTGGATTCACCGGAGGAGATCAGATTGACGCAGCCACCGGAGCGTTCGCTGTATGTCGCGCTGACTTCCGTGCACGCGTACCTGCTGTGTTCCGGGACGCCGATCGGCTCGAACTCGTACACGTCGCCGGTGTGGTTGTTGTCCTGCGGCACGAGCGCGTCGCTTGAGTTGAAGAACATGCGGCCGCTGTTGTCCAGGTAGCGCGGCTGGCGGAGGGATTCACCTGCTGTTCCGTAAGCCACCCACGCCGGCACGCTCGCGGCGAGGCGACGGCTCCCGGGCTGCCACACCTGCAGCCCGTCGAGCCCGTAGCGCAGGCTTTGATATTCGACGCCGACGGGCCGCCCACCCGTGGGGTCGCACGACGGGCACGCAATCCGTTCGGTCGCGGCGTCGTACAGGTAGACCTGCTCGTCGGGCTGGCCGGTCTTTGCGTCGCGCGTGTCGTTGCCCGCCAGCGGCCGGTCGGACATGAACGCCAGCCACTGCCCGGTGGGCGAGACGCGGGAGGTCATGTTCGCGAGGATGTTCTCGCTAGCGTTGCCGTTCCAGTCGGGGAAATCTTCCGCGGAGAGCACCGCGACGAGCTTCGTCTGCCAGGCGCCGTCTTCGTAGTGGTCGACGTAGAGGTTGCACATCGCACCGGCCTTCGATGAGAGTCCCGCGCACGTTCCCTGCACGGGCTTTTCGCCGAGGGGGTTCGCCGTTTCGGTGAGCTTGCCGTTGGCGACGAAGTACAGATACGAGCCGTCCTGGCTTGCGCCGAGCAGCTGGTCGAGGACATCCGCGCTTTCTTCTTTCGCGTTCAGCGGGGTCAGATCGCTCAGATTGCAGACCGGAGCTTTGGCCACGACTTCGATCTTGCACTCGTACAGGTCCTCTTCTTTCTGGGAGCCATCGGGGCCGCCGCCCGCGCGCGGGGTCAGGCGCTGCGTATCGGTGAAAAACACCTCCGAACCGTCGGGCGTCGCGAACTGAAACACCGGCTGAGACTGGTTTTCCCCCGTGCCCCCCTTGACTTCGTCGAGCTGCACGGTCTTTTCGAGCGTCATATCCCGCAGGTACAGATGTTCAGCACCGCCGTGTTCGGAGAACACGACCCGCGGCGAGCCGTCGGACGAGATCGCACCCGTGACGATTTTGTCCAGATAGCCGAGCCGGGGTTCCGGCGCGGCTCCCCCACCGGGCAGTTCGCTGACGAGCGCGAGCTTACCGGCCGACCACTCGTATAGACCATCGCCGAGCACCGGCGTCTTCGTCAACGCCACCGTCGATTCGAGCACGACATGACCCAGGTCCCCCGTCGCGCCCCTGAACAGCGGGCCGCAGAAGATTTCCGGAGGGCACGCGCCTCCACGACTGCCGACCTGGCCAAAGACCGTTCCTTCCCGCACATCCGCGTGTTCGGCAAGGAGCGCCGGGCAGGCCTTGCCCTGGCCCCGGCAGCCACTCACCAGCGGGGTAAACGCGCCGGTACCGAGGTCGTGCAGGAACGCCGTCTGTTCGGAGGCTTCGCCGGGCGCTAGCGCCAGCGGCGAGCTCGCGGGAATGAAGCTGCCGAACGGCTGCACGACCGCACTGGAGAGATCTTCGGAGAAGAACCGGTATTCCTCACCCAGGGCCTCCGACAGGCCCGTCGCCGAGCTGTCCGGCAACGCGATATCCCGCGACTGCCAGCCATTTGCCCCACGCGTGGAGAGCACCTGCACTTTGTTCGTGAAGCCTTGCGGCTCGTGCCCGGCTTCGTCTTCGGTCGGCGCCGCCGCGACATACGTCATCCCCGAACCGTCCGCCGCCGCCTGCGTGACCTGACCTTCGCCGATCGTTTCGATCAGCGCGCCGTGCTTGTCCGGCGGCGAGACCAGTTCCCACGCGCGCCCATCGGGCAGCGAGAACGCCGTCTGCACCCCCTGTGTCGTGAACGTCTTCGTTTCTTCGCCATACGTCGCGCCTTCGCCGCTCAGGCCGTTGTGCACCCTGACACGGTAGTGGTAGAGCGTGTTCGCCAGCAGGTTCCGCGGATGCACGCTGACCGCCTGCGCTTCGAAGCTCGCGCCCAACGTGGCGCTGGGTATCGGCAGAGCATCGGGGTAGCTTGCGGTTTCACAGCCACCAGAGGGGCACGGCCCGTATTCGAACTGGTATTCGGTGCTCGCACCCCGCGGGTTGATTTCGGCTTCCAGCGTCGCACTTTCCGCCGTCACGCCCGTGACCGACTCGGCTTCGACGGTCGGAGTGGACGGCGAGGTGGCGGCGAACACATCGACCACACCCGCGCTCGCGTCGGTGACATAGACCGTTTCGCTCGTCGCGTTCACGCCCACGCCACTGGCGCCCGTCAGATGTTCGGCACTCAGCGTTTCGAGCAACGCCCCGCCGGCGTTGAAGCGCGCGACGCTCGCGGCCGTGCTGAGGTATACGTCGCCGCTCGGCAGTTCCGCCGCCACGCCAGTCACTTCTTCCAATTCTCCGACTTTTTCGCTGAGGACTCCTCCGGAGCCGTTGAGCGAGGCGACCCATTTTCCAAATTTGTGGACCGCATAGAAGCTGTCTTTCGCGCTCACCGCAAACCCCGGCTCCGCGAATCCGTATCCTCCCGCTCCCGCTGTGCGGCTAGGGGCTAGGAATTCGTTGCTGGCCGAGTTGGCGAACTCGTCGATCTGACCACTCTGCTGATAAACCCACACACGCCCCGCGATATCGGTCGCCACACCGTCGAGTTCCCCGAACGCCCCTTCAGTCGTCCCCGTGATCTGCCCCAAGTATTCGCCCGTCGCGCTGAACTTGTCGATCACGCTGTGACCCGCATCGGCGACGTAGACGTCTCCACCGGAGGGGTCGCTTTCATGACACGAAGGGGTCGTCAGTTCGGTCAACGCCGGCTTGTGTAGCGCGCAGGAGTTATCGACCGCGATCGCGTTCGGCGCGAGGAACTGCCCGCTCGGCGCGGAGCTACCTTCGCCGGCGAGCAGGCCGCTGCCGTTGAATTCCCCTTCGAGTTTCGAGCCCGCCGCGTCAAAGACCTCAACACGGTTGTTCCCCTTGTCCAGCACATACACATCGCCCGTGGCTTCGTTGACGGCCACACCCGCCGGTTCCTTCAACTTCCCCGGCGCACACGGTTCGCTCGTACACGGTTCGCCGAAGTGACCGCTGGCAAAATGCCCCCGCGCCGCCAACGCCGGCGCGCTCGAGAACGCCAGCACAGCACACACCGCGCCCAACGCCAACAGCACTGCCCTCATTCCATGTGTAGGTGCTCGGAACAACTGATCCACTCCCTCTCATCTTCTGTGTGTGTGTTTGGTAGTCCCCCTTTACTAGCTGCGCCTGCTCAAGCCATCACTTCTTTTTCTGTTTGGACTTCACCCGCTTGCCCTTCTTCGCCTGCTTGTGGTTCGCGCAACCCGAGACCGCGATCATCGTGCTCTCGTTGATCTTTGCCCCGTTCTGCGCGAGGCTTCCCTGGAATGCCGCCGTTGTCGGAACCGCTCGGCATCTTCAGGGTCTGTGCTGGTAGCCGCGCTGCCCGATCCAGCCGCACGCGTGCGATCGTCTCCCGGCAGTGCAATCCCATCCCCAGATCATCTCCTCGGTCCCTGACTCTCTGACCGACTACGCAACACCGGCGCTACGCCGGGGGCGTGACGGGCAGCTCTGTGTCACTTATACCGCCCCGCCC
>PLYX01000003.1 GCA_003151895.1 Solirubrobacterales bacterium | reverse complement strand
CGACGCCCGGGTTATGCCGACTCGGGTGTGGAATGCGCCGCAAGTAGCGCGGTTGGCGGCTTGAGGGTCGGGATAATCCGGTCGGGTTGATCGACGGTCTGCTCTCAACGATTGAGAGGAGATCGCCATGGGTGATCTGTCGCGGATCCGCGTGACCGGGCCGCTTGAGCCGTACGTGTCCGGGTTCATCGCGGAGTTGGTCGAGCACGGGTATACGCCGGTGTCGGCCGCGCATCAGCTGCGGTTGATGGCGCACGTGAGCCGCTGGCTGGCTGGTCAGGGGCTCGGGCCGGATGATCTGTCATGGGAGCGGGTGGACGAGTTCTTCGCCGCGCGTCGCGCGGCGGGCTACAGGAACTACGTGACGCCGAGCGCGCTCGTGGTGCTGTTGGAGCATCTGCGGGCGTTGGGGGTCGTCCCGCCTGCTGGCGAGCCGGTGCTCTCAGAGGTGGAGAAGCTGCTCAGTCGCTATCGCGCTTGGTTGTGCTCGGAGCGCGGGTTGGCGGCGGTTACCGCGCGCAACTACGCGGACATGGTCCGTTCGTTCCTGTCGACGCGCGTGGACGCGACCGGCGAGCTTGATCTACGAGAGCTCTCGGCGAAGCACGTGCTGGGGTTCGTGTTGGCGGAGTGCCCGCACCGTCGGCCGGGGTCGGCGAAGCTGCTGGTCACGGCGCTGCGGTCGCTGCTGGGCTACTTGCACGTCGAGGGTCTGATCGCGCGACCGCTCGCGCCGGTCGTTCCGTCGGTGGCGGGCTGGCGGCTGGCTGGTCTGCCGCGCGCGTTGGAGGCCGAGCAGGTGCGAGCGCTGCTTGCCAGCTGCGATCTGCAGAGGCCGTGCGGAGTGCGCGACTTCGCGATCCTGAAGCTGCTGGTCAGGCTCGGGATGCGCCGCGGCGAGGTCGCGGTTCTGGCGCTCGATGACATCGACTGGCGCTTGGGGGAGATCATGGTGCGCGGCAAGGGCGCGCGCTGCGAGCGGCTGCCGCTGCCGATCGACGTCGGCGACGCGATCGTCAATTACCTTCGCGACGGGCGCCCGGTGAGCGCAGAGGGCAGGTCGGTGTTCGTGCGCGTGAAGGCGCCGCATCGTGCGCTGACGCCCGCCGGCATCAGCCAGGTCGTGATCGCCGCCGGCGACCGTGCCGGCCTTGGCCGTGTGAGCGCGCACCGGCTGCGGCACACCGCCGCGACCGAGCTGCTGCGCGCTGGCGCGCCGCTCGTGGAGATCGGGCAGTTGCTCAGGCATCGCTCGCAGCAGACAACCGCGATCTACGCGAAGGTCGACCGTGACCGGCTCAGAGAACTCGCCCGGCCGTGGCCGTCTTCGGGAGGTGCGTCATGAGCCGGCTCCACGATCAGCTCGGCGACTATCTGCGGATCCGCAGGACGCTCGGCTACAAGCTCGCGCGCGCCGAGAAGCTGCTGGCCCAGTTCATCGCCTTCCTCGAAGGCCGGGGCGAGCGCGTGGTCACGATCGAGAACACGCTCGCGTGGGTGACGCTCCCCGGTGGGAGCGGAAGCTGGCGGGCGTTGCGGCTCTCGACCGTGCGCGGGTTCGCCTCCTACCTGCACGCGCTCGATTCGGCGCACGAGGTGCCGCCCGCCGACCTGTGCCCGAACAGGCCGGCTCGTGCGACCCCGTACCTGTACTCCGATCAGGAGATCGTTGCGCTGATGGCGGCAACGGCGATCCTCCGAGGCCGGCTGCGCCAGGCGACCTACCGGACGCTGATCGGTCTGTTGTCGGTCACCGGCATGCGGGTCGGCGAGGCCATCCGGTTGGATCGCGACGATGTTGACCTCGCCCACGGCGTGCTGAGGGTGCGCGACACCAAGTTCGGCAAGTCGCGCGAGCTGCCCGTTCATCCCTCCACCGTCCAGGCACTGCGGGGCTACGCCCGCGGGCGCGACCGGCTCTGCCCCGAGCCGACAACGTCCGCGGTGTTGGTCTCGGCGGCCGGGACGCGGCTGCTCTACTGCGCCGTGCATTGCACGTTCAAGAAGCTCCGCGACCACGTCGGGCTCAGACCGCGCTCGGCGAGTTGTCGGCCTCGAATCCACGACGTCAGGCATGCGTTCGCGGTGCACACGGTGCTCGACTGGTATCGGGCCGGCCTCGACGCGCAGCCGCGGATGCCGCTGCTCTCCACCTATCTCGGGCACGTGCATCCCAGCGACAGCTACTGGTATCTCACCGCTGCGCCGGAGCTGCTCGAGCTCGCCGCCGCCCGCCTTCACCGAACGGAAAGAGGCCGGTCATGAGCGCGCTCGCGCCGACGCTACAAGCGTGGTTCACTGACCGCCTGATCGCTCAGCGCAACGCGAGCCCGCACACGATCGCCGCCTACCGCGACACGCTCAGGCTGCTGCTCGACTATGCCGAGGGCCGGCTCGGACGCCAGCCGTGCCAGCTCGACATCGCCGAACTGGACGCGCCGCTGATCGCCGGCTTCCTCGACCATCTCGAGCGCCAGCGCCACAACAGCATCCGCACCCGGAACCTGCGGCTCGCAGCGATCCGCTCGCTGTTTCGTTACGCCCAGCACCGCCATCCCGAGCACGCCGAAGACATCCAGCGCGTGCTCGCGATCCCAGCCAAGCGCGCCGACCGTGCGATCGTCACGTTCCTCGACGAGGGAGAGATCCAGGCACTGCTCGACGCGCCTGACCGCAGCACCTGGACCGGCAGACGCGACCACGCGCTGCTGCTGGTCGCGATCCAGACCGGGCTGCGCGCCTCAGAACTCACCGGCCTGCGGTGCGGCGACGTTCAGCTCACCACCGGGCCGCACGTCAGGTGCGTGGGGAAGGGCCGCAAGAACCGGATCACGCCACTCACCCCGACCACTACTGCAGTCCTCGAGGTCTGGCTCGCCGAGCGAGCCGGCAACCCCGGCGACCCGGTGTTCCCCACCGCACGCGGCGGACGCCTTAGCCGCGACGGGCTCGACCACCGACTCACGAAATACATCGACATCGCCGCCCAGCGCTGCCCGACCCTGCAGGAGAAGCACGTCACGCCCCACACTCTCCGGCACACCGCGGCGATGCGGCTCCTGCACGCCGGCGTCGACACCACCGTGATCGCTCTCTGGCTCGGCCACGAGCGAGTCGAGACCACCCAGATCTACCTCCACGCCGACCTCGCGCTCAAGGAACGAGCGATCACACGGACGACCCCGCCCGACACCGTTCCGGGGCGCTACAAGCCACCCGACACGCTGCTCGCCTTCCTCGACGCGCTCTGATTATGCCGACCTCAACCAGCCGGATCCGCCCACCACCA
>PLYX01000224.1 GCA_003151895.1 Solirubrobacterales bacterium | reverse complement strand
GCCTGCCCGATGAACAGGATGCGCAATGGCTGCTGCCCGCCGGCCCGTTGGACGTCCTCGTCCGCAAGCGCGTCCTCGTCGACGTCGGGACGATCCCCACCGAGGCGCACGCCGTTCGGCACGATCCGGTAACGCCCGCCGTAGAAGCGCCGCGCCGTCCACGCCGCCGCCTCGGAGACGGCGATGCGCACGTGCAGGCGGTTCATGCGGCGCCGCCCGCCAAGCACCACGGCGCCGATCCCGCTCGTGATTGGGTTGACGGAGTATGCGTGGAACGTGCCCACGAGCGGCAGGCCGTCGGCGCACAGCAGCGCATCCCAGCCGATCAGCGGGACGATCGGCTCGTGGATGTGAGCGACGTCATACCCGCCGGTGCGCAACTCACGGCGCAGCGCGAACACCGAATGGGGCGTGCCCGTGAGGTTGGAGACGGCGCCGTTGGCGGGAATGCCGATCGTGCGGCCGAGCGGGACGAAGTTGTCGGGCAGCTCGCGCCGCTGCGGGCGCGCCCCGCGGTGCAGGCGCCGCGAGAGCGCGTCGTCGGGATCGAACGGCGCGAGGATGCGCGGTTCGTGGCCGTTCGCCGCGAGCTCAGCCGACAGCGCCTCGATGTGGCGCGTGACGCCGCCCGGGTACGTCCACGAGTACGGCGACACGAGAGCGATCCGCACACTCAGACTGTAACCGCTGGCGGCGCGGCATCGCGGAGGAGGTCCGCCGGGGGGCCATATAATCGACCTGCCGATGAGCGAGCGACACTTCGTCAAGTACACATTCCTGAAGCTCGATCCGGCGTGGCGTCGCCTGGACTCCGAGACGCGCGCGCAGGACAAGCGCGAGTTCATGGCGGCCTGCGAGAACTTCGCCGACGGGCATCTGCTGCAGTCCTTCTCGCTCGTGGGAACGCGGGGGGACGCGGAGTTGCTGTTGATCTCAGAGGCCGAGAACCTCGACCGCATCCACGAGTTCCACGTGGTGCTGGTACAGAGCGGGCTGATGAAGTGGGCGCAGACGCCCTACTCGTTCCTCGGGATGCGCAAGAGCTCGGAATACTCCGAAGACGAGCGCGTGCGCCCGCGCGGGTTCCGCGGCAAATACGTGTTCGTCTACCCGTTCGTCAAGTCGCGCGAGTGGTACACGCTGCCCGCCGAGGAGCGCTGGCGGATCATGCAAGGGCACATCACTGTGGGACGCGAATACCCAAGCGTCGACAACCACACCACCTACTCGTTCGGGCTCGACGACCAGGAGTTCGTGGTGGCGTTCGACACCGACGACGTGGGCACGTTCCTCGATCTCGTCCAGCGCCTGCGCAGCACCGAAGCTTCGCGCTTCACGGTGCGCGACACGCCGAGCTTCACGTGCATCGCCTGCTCGCTGGAGCGCGCGCTGAACGCGCTCGACGGCGAGCAGATCGCGCTCGCCTCTCCGCCCCCCGCCATGGGGGGTCCCCGTGGAGGGGACACGCAGGCTCTGCGGGCGGGCTGAGCGGATGAGCCCCTCGGCGAGCGGCCGCGGCGCCGGATCAACCACGCGCCGGGCTCCGGCAACGCGCAAGGCCACCTCCCAGCGAGCCGCCGTGGAGCAACTGCGCGCCGCCGACCCGATCCTCGCCGGGCTGATCGAAGAGTGCGGGGTCCTCTCCAGCCCGCCGCGCAAGCGAGCAGATCCAGAAGACCACTACGGGGCGCTGCTCCATTCGGTCATCAACCAGCAGCTCTCCGTCAAGGCCGGGGCGGCGATCTACGGCAGGCTGACCGAGCGCTTCGGCGGCCGCCCGCCCACACCCGAGCAGCTGCTTGCCGATGACCCCGGCGAGCTGCAGGCGGCGGTGGGCCTGTCGCGCGCGAAGGTGGGCTTCATGCGCTCGCTCGCCGAGCACATCCTCTCGGGCGAACTGGAGCTGGAGCGCTTGGACGACCTCTCCGACGAGGAGGTGATGGCCGAGCTGGTCGCCGTCAAGGGCATCGGCGAGTGGACCGCCCACATGTTCTTGATGTCCCACCTACACCGCCCCGACGTGCTGGCGCCCGGAGACCTCGGCATCCGCCGCGCCATCGAACGCGCCTACTCGCTCGAAGAGCTCCCCGACCGCGAGACGATCGAGCGCCTGGCCGAACGCTGGCGCCCGCACCGCACCTTGGCCTGCCGCTACCTGTGGCGTTCGCTTAACAACGAACCCTAAACCCCGCCAGCTTCTGACGGCCGGGGAGCAAGCGAGGCAAGGACGCACCGACCGCAGTGTGCAATCAGCACATAAGGGAGGGAGGACACAGCCTCGCGCCGCCCCCCGGTCGTCAGACGGCTGAGACTTGCTCTTCCTCGGCCACTCTGAAGGATGAGCCACAGCCGCAGGCGGCGACCACGTTGGGGTTCTCGACTTTGAAGCCGGCACCCTGGAGGCTCTCCTCATAGTCGATCGTGGAGCCCTCCACGAACTGCAGGCTCTCGCTGTCCACGAGCAGCTTCAGCCCGTGGCTCTCGAACACGACGTCGTTGTCGCGCTGCTCGTCGAAGGCGAGCTGGTACTGGAAGCCCGAGCACCCGCCTCCGCGGACGCCCACGCGCAGTCCGGCGAGCGTGATGTCGGCCTGCTGAGCGCCGAGGAACTCGTGAACCTTCTCCGCGCCCTTGTCCGTTATCGAGATCATCGCTTTCCAAAGTATAGCGTCGCTCTTCCTTGGGCTAACCTAGGGGAACAGTGCCCACCGCCGAGGAGATCAAGCAGCGCATCGAGGCATCGATCCCGGGGGCCCGTGCCGACGTGGAGGACTACACGGGCGGAGGCGACCACTTCCGCGCGACGGTCACCTCCCCGGCGTTTGCGGGGCGCAGCCGCATCGAACAGCACAAGCTCGTCTACAACGTGTTTGGCGAGGAGATCGGCGGCCCGATCCACGCGCTGTCGCTGAAGACGCAGACACACGGGGAGCCGGGCGCCCCCCGTGTCGGGGGACCCCCCATCGCGGGGGGCAGGCAGACCACCGCCGCCGGTGGCGAGCAACACGCCACGCCGGCGGCCACATAGGACCACGAGAAGCCAGGAGCCAGCCATGTCCGACAACCAATCCAATCCCATCCGCGAAGCGATCGCCGAGGCGATCGGCGAGCACGACGTGATCCTCTTCATGAAGGGCACCCCCGAGGCGCCCGCCTGCGGCTTCTCCGCGCGCACGGTCGCCATGCTGCAGTCCCTGGAGGCACCGTTCGCCGCGGTCGACATCCTGCCCGACCCGCGCATCCGCCAGGAGCTCTCGGCGATCTCGAACTGGCCCACGATCCCCCAGCTGTTCTCCGGCGGCGAGCTCGTCGGCGGGTGCGACATCGTCACCGAGATGTATGAGTCGGGGGAGCTCGCCGAGGCGCTCAGGCTCCCCGAGCGCGAGAGCGCCCAGGTGGAGCCGGTCCCGAACGGGGTGCAGTCCTCCGGGCTCACCCAAATCGAGAACCGGCTCGGATAACGACTTGGTGCCCGAGGGGAGCTTCGAGGGGAGTCTCGAGGCTCGCCCCCCCGGTACGGTAGGGTCCCCGCGCTGCATGACTCCCGTCGCGGTCGTCACCGACACCACCAGTTATCTCCCGCGCGAGCTGGCGGACAGCGAAGGCATCCACCAGGTCAGCCTGTATGTCGGCTGGCAGGATCACCCGCAACGCGAGATCGAGCTCGACGGCTTCGACGCGTTCTACGAGCGCCTGCGCACCGACCCTGATCTGCCCACCACCTCACAGCCGTCGATCGGCGACTTCCTCGCCGTGTGGGAGCCATTGCTCGACGCCGGGCAGGACATCGTCTCCATCCACCTCGCCGGGGGCATCTCGGGCACGTGCGAGTCGGCCCGCCAGGCTCACGGCCTGCTCGCCGAGCGCGGACTGGGCGAGCGCGTTGAGATGATCGACGCGGAAACCGCCTGCGGCGGCCTTGGACTGGTGCTGCTCGCCGCCGCCGCAGCCGCCCGCACCGGCGCCGACAAGGACGCTGTGGCCGCGCGAGCGCACGAGGCACGCAAGGCATTGAAGATCTGGTTTTGTGTCGACACGCTCGAGTACCTGCGCCGCGGCGGGCGCATCGGCAAGGCCCAAGCGTGGCTCGGCGGCACGCTCAAGATCAAGCCCATCCTCTCACTCGAGTACGAGATCACCCCCGTCGAGCGGGTGCGCACCGCCAAGCGGGCATTCGAGCGCATGGTGCAGTACGCACAGGAGCTCCACGACGACGGCGCCAACGGGTGGGTGGTGCAGCACATCCAGGCCACCGAGCAGGCCGAGCGCCTGATCGACCGTTGCCGCGAGATCTTCAACTCGGAGCCCGTCTTCACCTCCGAGGTGGGACCCGTGATCGGCACCTACACGGGTCCCGGTCTACTCGGGGTCGGCGCGATCCCGAACTCCCTCTTGTCCTCCTGAGGTTCCTGGACCAAGCTGGGCGCCGCGGGGCGTCGAAGCGCGTGCTGGTGGCACGTGCGAGACGGCACGTGGCGATCCAGCGCCGCGTCCAGGGACCTCAGGCGCGGCGGCGTTTGCGCCTGCGGCGCCCGAGCAAAAGCACGCCGACCACCGCCACGCCGATCGCCACCTCGCGCTGGTGGCGCTCGAGCTGTCCGCGCCAGTCGGTGATGCGCGCCACTTCGCCGTGCAATTTGTTGAGCGATACCGCGAGCTCCGCGCGGTTGGACTCGATCGAGTTGCGGATCTCAGTTGCCGAGCGTTGTGCCATCGACTGCCTCCCTTCCAAGCTCACTGTCTGTCCCTGTCTCGCCCGGCGCCTGTGGCTGCGCCGTGGCCGCCGACACGGAGCTCGGCGAAGCCGCGGGCGCGGGCGCGCTCGCTTTCGCGTCGGACGACGAACTCACCGTCTCGCGGATCTTGCGGGCCTCCTCGATCGCCATCTCGGGCACCGGCGGCGACCCCGATTTGACGGCCTTGGCCGCAAGCAGCCCAGCGATCGCGCCCAGCACCACGAGGATCAGCGCCATCGCGAAGAAGCCCCAGAAGTAGGTGAACTCGTTGCCGATCGGCAGCTCGTAGTAGAGCAGCCACGCCAGCCCGATCAGCACGAAGAAGAGCGCGGTGAAGAGGAACACGCCGGCGACAATCGCCACCACCGCGCCCTTGGCCAGGCGCGTGGTCTTCTCGGCGATCTCCGTCTTGGCGAGCTCGATCTCCTCGCGGATCAAGACGCTCGCGCGCTCTGACACCTCGGTGATCGCTGCGGCGATACCCTGCTGGCCTACCCCCCGACCTGAGGGGCGCCCGCCGCCGAGACCTCCCGTGTCGCTCACTCCGGAGGCTCCTCGTCGAACATGCGCCTCCACACGTACGCGGCCGTCCGCTGGGTGATGATGCTCGCCAGCGCGCCTACGGCGGTCAGCAAGCCCGACCACATCACTCTCTTCACAAGCTCGTTCTCCATCCGCGGAAGTGTAGTGGCCGGCCGGACGACCACGCCTGCACCGCCCGCCGCGCGAACAGCCGCCGCAACGCGCATTGGACGAATCGCCCGGCGGCACATGGAGGCATGCATAGACTGGGAAGATGGCCGAGGTTCCCGTGCAGGACTTCCCGTTGTTCCCGTTGGGGATCGTGGCGCTCCCAACCGAGAGCCTCCCACTGCACGTGTTCGAGGACCGCTATCGCACGATGATCGAAGAGTGCCTCGACGGCGAGAGCGAATTCGGAATCGTGTGGCTCTCAGACGACGAGCTCAAGCCGATCGGCTGCGCCTGTGAGATCGAGCGCGTGCTCGAGCGCATGGACGACGGCCGCCTCTCGATCCTCGTGCGGGGCACGCGCGTGTTCCGCCTGCTCCAGCGCCAGGACGACCTGCCATATCCCGCCGGGATCGTCGAGTTCTTGACCGAACGCGACGAGGCGCCCGACGGCGATGTCGCACACGACGCCCACGAGCTCTACGCAGAGCTCGTGGAGCAGGCCGCCGACCGCACGCTCTCCGAGGAAGAGCTCGCCGCGATGAGCGCTTACAGCATGGCCGCCACCGTGGACTTCGGCACAGATGCCAAGCAGGAGCTGTTGGAGCTGCGCTCGGAGAACGCGCGGCTGCGGCTGCTCACGCTCCTGTTCCGCGCGGCGATCAAGCAGATGGAGCTCCTCGAGCGCGCCCAGTTGCGCGCGCGCTCGAACGGCAAGGTTCACTTCGGCTGAGACGGTCGAGAGCCGTGCCTCCACGGGCCGCTGCGCGAAGGGCCGGCCGTGCCGTCGCTCACGCCCCCTGCTGGGGCAGCCCACACACCCCCTGCGCCACGCTCAGCACGAACAGCGCCAGTTTGCGCATCACGGCCGGCTGGCCGGGAGAATTGTCGGCGAAGCGCACACTCCCGTCCTGGTCGCGCACATAGTAGGCGAGCACCGACCCGGGGGCCGCCGGGAGCGACTGGTGGCGCGAGGCGGGGGTCTGCAGGTCTTCCTGGATCGTCCTCGCTTCGATCACCTGGGGGTCGCTCAAGTGATGGGCAACTGGGTGGGTGGGATTCGGATTATTGGGATTCGGATTACATTGCACGACGCCTTCTTCGTTGACGAGCATGGTGAGCTTCGCTCCGGGCGAACCGCCCGTGCGGTAGACGATGAACAGGTCGGGCGAGAGCACCCCCCCGCAACCGGATGCGCTCATCGCCGCACAGGCGAACGGCACCAGCAGGGCCACCCCCCACCACCGCGACCGTCTCACACGTGTAGAGCCGGTGTTCGCTCTCATCCTTCCTCCGACATCTCTCACGCGCTCACCGCAACCCCGCCGCGACGCGGGTCCCCCGCGCCGATCAGCTCATCCCCGCAGCGCTGGACCGCCTGCACGCCGCCGAAGAACAGGTTGAGCCCATGGAAGCGCACCACCTCGCGCTCCTGCCCGCCTGCCCGCTCGTGCCCTTCAGGGTGCCCCCCGCCATGGGGGGTCCCCGAATGGGGGAACAAGCCCGCCGGTTCGATCCCCGGCTCGTGGTAGACGATCCCGCCCTCGAAGTGCGCTCGCGGAGCGCTCACCGCGTCGGGCGCGCGCAAGCCATGGTCCACGACCCCCACGATCGTCTGCAGCAGCGCCGAGCGGATCCTGTTGGAGCCCGCGCTGCCGAGCACGAGCTCTACCTCCCCGTCGCGCATCACCACCGACGGAGCCATCATGCTCGGCATCCGCCGTCCCGCGGGATGGCTGTGGAAGCCGAGCGGGCTGAGGTCCTCCTCGCCCATCACGTTGTTCAGGTGGACCCCGGTGCCCGGCACCACCACACCTGACCCCTCCCCGTTCGTGCACGTAACCGAGCACGCCCTCCCGTGCGAGTCGAGCACCGAGATGTGAGTGGTGGCGCCTAGCCGTGAAGAGAGGAAGCACGACCCAAACCCCTCCTCTGAAAGGCCCTCGACGAACTCGGGCGTACGCTCCCCCTGAGCCGCTTCCATCGCGGCGATCACCGCACCGAGCGACGGCGGCGCCGGCTGCGCATTGAGCAGCCCGAGCGAATACGCGAGCAGCGTGCCCCCCGCCGACGGCGGCGGATTGGTGAGCACCTCGCGGTCGCGGTAGCGCATGCTCAGCGGCGCCCGCTCGATCGCGCTGTAGCCGCCAAGCTCCTCCCGGCTGAGCGACCCGCCGCGCTCCCCGAGCCACGCGCACACCGCGTCGGCGACGTCGCCGCTGTAGAACGGCTTCGCCCCGTCCTTGCCGAGCCGCACGAGCGCGTCGCCGAGCTCGGGGTTGCGCAGCAGCTCGCCCTCGCGCAACACCCGGCCGTGCGGCGCCCAAAGGGCCGCGCACTCGGGCGTGGATTGCAGCAGGTCGGCGAGGATCTCAACGATGTACGCCTGCCCGGCGTTGAGCACCACCCCGTCGCGGGCCAGCTTCGCCGCGGGCGCCGCCAGCTCGGCGAGATCGATCGTCCCCCAGCGCACCGCCGCCTCGCATACTCCGGCGGGCGTCCCGTACACCCCGCATGAGGCCGGCCCGATGTAGAACACCTGCACGGCATCCCCGAACGACACGTCCACCGCTTCCAGCTCGGCCGCACTCCCGTCCCGCGCCCGCGCAGGGGCCTCCACGAAGAAGTCGAGCAGCGCGGGCTCCTGGCCACCACCCGCCACCATCATGTACCCGCCCGCCCCGAGCCCGGTGAGCAGCGGCTCGGCCACAAACGAGGTGAGCATCGCCCCCACGGCCGCATCCACCGCGTTGCCGCCGTTGCGCAACACCTCCGCCCCGGCCTGCGCCGTAAGCGGATGCCCCGCCGCCACAACCCCCTTCTCAGCCGCGCTCATAGGAGAGCGATAGCACAGCACCTCGCATGGCGGGGCGCGCGCCGGGCTGACAACAGGTCCCTCTGAGTACCGCGCCTAAAAGTTGGGGATGAACTCAGGCACATCCATATCGCTGACCGCCAGGCTGCCGCGGCGTGGCTTCCTGCCGTCGCGCACGGTCGGGCTCGTGCGCTTCACGCGCGGCTCGCCTGCCGGCTCGCGCATCTGCGGGCGCGCGTTGCGATCGCCGTAGCCGGTGGCCACAACCGTCACCCACACCTGGTCATCGAGCTTCTCATCCACCATCGCGCCGAAGATGATGTTCGCATCGGGATGAGCCGCCTCGGACACAGCCTTGGCGGCCTCGTTGACCTCCC
>PLYX01000046.1 GCA_003151895.1 Solirubrobacterales bacterium | reverse complement strand
GCACGATGCTCGACACCTCTCCCCCCCCGTCCTGGGAGCGGTGGAAGTCCAATGAGTTGCGCACCTCCCCGGCGATGTCGCGCACTCCGCCGGCGAGCACCGGGCGCACGTCGATCGCGGGCTTCTCCGCGGGAGCCGAGGAAGACTCCGTGTCCCGCGACGCTGCCTGCGCGGGCTCCTCGGGAGTGGGTGGCGCCGCGGGCGTGTGCTCTTCCAGGTCGACCGAGGCCAGCAGCTCGCGAGCGTCCTTCAGCTTGATGCTGTTGCGCTCGGCGACGTCGGCGGCCATCGACTCCAGGCCACCGCCGACCACGCGCGTGAAACGGCACACGGTCCCCTCGGCGATCGCCATGTTCGTCAGTCCGCCGACGTTCAGGTAGAGCACGCGGCCCGCGTGCTCCTCGTCGGCGCGGTGCAGCGAGCGGATCAGCGCGAAGGCGGACAGGTCGACGCCTTCGGGGCGAAGTCCCGCGCCGCGGACGGCGGCGAGCAGGCGCTCGACCATGTCGAGCTGGGCCGCCACGACGATCACGCGCTGACGCGGCCCGGCGGGCGTGTCGATCACGCCGAGCGCATGGAAGTCGAGCACCGCGTTGTCGAGCGGCATCGGCACCTGGTCCTCGGCCTGGAAGCGCACGGCGGTCGCGAGCTCCTTGCGATCGGTCAGCGGCGGCAGCTCGAGCGTGCGCAGCACCGTGCGCTGGTTGGCGACGCCGACGCGCACGCGCTTGTCCAGGCGCGAGTCGCGGAACATCTCACGCAGCGTGTCCGCGAGAGAGCCGCCGTCGAGGACCTCGCCCTCGCGAACCGTGTCCGGCGGCAGCGGCGCGCCGGCCGCGCGCTGCACGAGGATCGAGCCGTTGACGCGGGCCTGCACCGCGCTGACATAGCCGGGCTGGATGTCCAGGCCCACAAGCATCGAGCCGCCGCGGGAGCGTCCACCCCTGTCGAACTTGAGCGTCGGATTGGACAGCGAGGGCATCTTGCGCTTGGTCGACGGTGCTACGGAGTCGCCGGCGGGCGGCTCCGGGGGAGCATCGACCACGATCGACGTGGGCCTGAGCAGGCTGAGGTTCTCGCTGGTCATCTGGGCGGGCTCCGGGGTAGGCATCAGTTCAGGAAATGGGTCGTGTACAAGTTGACGAGCGGCTCGCCCGTGAAAACGGCGACAAGCGATCCGAACGCGAGGAACGGGCCGAACGGGACCGCGGTCTTGCGTGCCACGCGAGCGCCCTTGCGCGCCACGACGAGCGCTCCGAACAGCACACCGGCGAACAGCGCGACAAGCATCGCGGGGGCGACGGCGCTCCCGAGGAACAGGCCCATCACACCCGCGAGCTTCACGTCGCCCATGCCCATCCCGCCGGGATAGGCGAGCGCCGCGAGCAGCAGCGCTCCGCCGGCGGCGACGCCGGCGATCAGACGCGCGGGCTCGCCGCTGGGGTCGAGCGCCGTTCCGATCGCGAGCGCCAGGATGGCGCCGAGCGCGGTCAGCCGGTTGGGGATGATGCGGTGCTCGACGTCGATCAGGGCGATCGGGACGAGCAGCAGGATGAAGGCGACGTTCAGGACGATCGTCGCCGAGCTGCCGCCCGCGAGCACCGCGCCGACGCACAGCAGCGCCGTGAGCGCCTCCACGAGCGGGTAGCGCTTTGAGATGGGGGCCGAGCAGCTGCGGCAGCGTCCGCGGAGCAGCAGCCATGAGAGGAGCGGCACGTTGTCGTAGGGCTTCACGCCCGCCCCGCAAGAGGGACAGTGCGATGCCGGGCGCACGAGCGACTCGCGGCGGGGCAGCCGGTAGACGACGACATTGAGGAACGATCCGATCATCGCTCCGAACACCCCTGCGAAGGTTGCGGTCTCCATGGACGACTGATCGGCTCGCGCGGCGTCGCACTTGAGCGCTTCTGCAATCGCTCGCCCAATGTCCACCGTCTCCAGCTCGGGGACGCAAAGGGGGCGGCCCGTGGGCCGCCCCCTGTTGCGATGCTTCGAGCCTCTCTCCGAAACGTGACGCTTCGGATACGACGATTACCAGCTGCCCGTTTTAGCACCCGAGCAGCCATTTGTTGCGCTTGCGCACGTACGGCTGATTACTCCTTCCGAGCTCCGCGTGATCGTGAATTGGTCGTGGGTGACCGCGGCGGTCGTGGTGACTTTGTATTCAGTCGCGCTTGGCGAAGAAGCGGCACTGAGCCACGCTTCTTTGTCGCCGTTGTTGGCGAATGGGATCGATTTTTCGTATGTGTTCATGGCGGCCGGACTCGCGACGCTCGTGTAGCTGCCGTTGTTGTCGATCGCCATCGTCTCCGCCGTGGTCTGAGCCGTACGAGCGAGCTCCTTCGCCGAGGCGTCATACGCCTTGCCCTTCTGGCTGAGGAACGACGGAATGGCGATCGCGGCGAGGATGCCGATGATCAGGATGACGACCAGAAGCTCGATGAGCGTGAAGCCCGACTCCTGCTTCGCTCGCAAATGTCGTTGACGTGGCACTGGGCCCTCCTATGTAATTGACGTCCATGGGATGCCAATGCCCGTTTGTCGCCCACTTGCGACCCGGCTCTCTCGAGCCGTCGACTTTGTCCTCGCACCTTTGTGCTTGCCGTATCCGTGCCTGGCTGCTAACTGATCGGCATCCTGGGCGCCCGAGCTTTAGCTCGGGCTCATGGATGCAACATATTTTCCTAACAAGAACACAACACAAGGGGGCGGCCCGTGGGCCGCCCCCTGTTGCGATGCTTCGAGCTTCGCTCCGAAGCGTGACGCTCCGGATACGACGATTACCAGCTGCCCGTTTTAGCACCCGAGCAGCCATTTGTCGCGCTTTTGCACGTACGGCTGATTACTCCTTCTTCGTTCCGCGTGATCGTGAATTCGTCGTGGGTGACCGCGGCGGTCGTGGTGACTTTGTATTCAGTCGCGCTTGGCGAAGAAGCGGCACTGAGCCACGCTTCTTTGTCGCCGTTGTTGGCGAACGGGATCGATTTTTCGTATGTGTTCATGGCGGCCGGGCTCGCGACGCTCGTGTAGCTGCCGTTGGCGTCGGTCGCCATCGTCTCCGCCGTGGTCTGAGCCGTACGAGCGAGCTCCTTCGCCGAGGCGTCATACGCCTTGCTCTTCTGGCTGAGGAACGACGGAATGGCGATCGCGGCGAGAATGCCGATGATCAGGATTACCACCAGGAGCTCGATGAGCGTGAAGCCACCCTCGTCTTTCGAGCGCTGGCGCAGTCGATATAGCATTGAATCCTCCTTGGGACCCTGTACTTGGCGCCAGTCCTCGGTCCAACCGCCCCTTATGGCGATGCGCCCCCCTGGCCCGCCTAACAACGGGCTCGATGGGGGCCGCCGGCTTTGCCTTGCACCCATCGTGGGCGCTTGCCTTGAGCCGCGGTCTGGCTTGTCAGCGCGTTCATCGGCCGCTGAGGGGGAGCGCTTTAGCGTTGCACCCAACTTGGACGCATTGCCCTTTAGAACGTCTTTACGTTCTCAGTGGCGCTTTGACGCGACCTGTTCCCGCTGCCACTCCTGCGCGTCCATTCCCGTGAGACGCACACCGCCGCCGCGACACCAGGGGCACGTGACCTTGCGTGAGTGCTCGTCGAGGTTGGAGATGACCTTGCCGGTGCCGTGGCACGGCATGCAGACGCTCGGCTGCTGCGGCTCCTGGGCCGCGGAAACCTCCGCCTTGCGATCATGTGTGTCACTCATGGAGCCGTCACACTACCTACCCGCACGCGCCCTTGGCGCGTGCGGGTACGCAGGGGATCGTCCTGGATTGGCGTTCCGGGCGTGAGAACGCCGGCGATACCCCTGCGCTGGGTCGCGCTCGCCCTGATCACGGCGGTCGCCGCGGCGCTGCGACTGGTCGATCTGGGGGCCGTGCGGCTCGACCCGTTCTACGACGCGGCCGTGCGCAGCATGGGCTTCTCGTGGCACAACCTCTTCTTCGGGGCCTATGAGCCGGGTGGGAGCGTGTCGATCGACAAGCCGCCCGTGGACCTGTGGCTGCAGGTGGCGAGCGTGAAGCTGCTCGGGTGGGGCTCGACGTCGCTGAAGCTGCCCGAGGCGCTGGCGGGCACCGTGTCCGTGCCACTCCTCTATGCGGCTGTGCGACGCCCGTTTGGAGCGCTCGCCGGGCTCGTGGCGGCGGCGGCCTTGGCGGTGCTGCCGATCGAGGTGATCACGGCGCGCAGCGACACGATGGACGCCGTCATGATGATGTTGCTCGTGGTGGCGCTGTTGATGGTGGTGCGCGCGATCGAGACCGGTCGCACCGCCTGG
>PLYX01000204.1 GCA_003151895.1 Solirubrobacterales bacterium | reverse complement strand
CGCGCCCCGCCGAGCGCGAGGCGACGCCGGCGACTCCAGCACCGTCTTGAGCTCGTCCACGGTCTGGTAGTCGAGCCCACGGCTCGCTGAGTGCGCCGGCCCCGCCGCACCGCAGCCGGCGCGCGCCTCCGATCAGCCCGCGAGCGCCGGCAGCTGCTCGAGCGCCTCGCGCAGCTCGTCGACCGTCTGATAGTCGAGTCCGAGGCGATGATCGTGGCGGTGACGCACGATCCCCTGCTCGTCGATCACGATCACCGCACGCGCCGTGGAGCCGACACCCGGCATCACGGCGCCATATGCCTTCGCGACAGCCTTGTCGACATCGGCCAGCAGCGGCACGTTGAGGTTGTTCTTGGCGATGAAGCCCTCGTGCGACTCCACGCTCTGCGCAGAGATCCCGACAACCGTGGCGTTCAGCGACGCGAAGTCCTCGGCGCGGTCGCGATACGAACAGAACTGCCTGGTGCACACCATCGTGTTGTCGCCGGACTCAACGATGCGGTCGGGGCTCCTGCCTATGCCTATCCTCTGGAGCGACAGCGGTATGCGTCTGTTCAGAGCGCCTCCTCCTCGCGCGGCGCAAGCGTCGGCATTTAGAGCACCATCGCGTCCCATAACGCGACTTATGACACCATCTTCCTATGGCTTCTCCCCGAGGATTGCCCGACTGGGTCTATGTATTTGTGAATCCCGGCAACGTGATGGCCGTGATGAACCTGCAGATTACCGGCCAGTACACGTCCTCGGCTTTGGCCGCAATGGAAGACGAGGGGTTCGCTTCTGCGTACGCTGACGGGAGCGCTGACTTTCTCCCGTTCGTCCCCAACGCCTCGATGTCGACTGGATTCATATCACCCTTCGTCATGGGTACAATTAACAACTACCGCGTTGAGTACGACGCGGAGCTCACACGACGAGCCTTTTTCAAGGACTCTCCCTCGCGGCTGACAGGAATCTTCGCGTTTGAGTCAATGGCCGTATGCAATGAGGTTAGCCAGCGGTGGGCACCACACTGGCCTATGCAGCAAGTGCAGAGGTTCAAGCCACAGAGTGTTATTAGAGCAGCCCGAGTAAATATGGAGATCGTTTCGCTCGCCCGTTTGGCATACGGTCGAGCGATGCTGGACGCGGACGGCATCGAGAGGTTATGGCGTGCGTATTGGTCTGGGGCTGACGATTACACGATGGATCTCCCGAGCGTCGACGCAAAGCAGCGAGAGATCGTTTCTGCCGGGACGACCTGGGAGTGGATCATTGACGGAGCCCTATTACACGATAGTCGTGTTGACGAGTAGATTGTGCCAATTTGACGTAGCGATGCGCCTGCTAGAATTTGCCGGGGTCGGCCCTAGTAGGTTTCTCCGGACAGACCGAGAATCAAGTGCATCCCGCGTTCCGGCTGGCTGAGAAGTGAGGGGTGTATCTCGAAGAGGGCTCGCAGAGCGTCGATGGCAACGTCGATGGCCCGGTCCTTCCTCTCGCCGAGATGATCCTTCGGCTTGACCTCACCTCCATGCGCCACCTTGCTGCGGAGGTCGTACACCTTGCTCAGCTCTTTGCGCAGCGCGGGCCGTGAAGTCGGGTCGGGCTCGAGCAGCAACGCAAGAGCCGTCGTAACGCGAAACGTCATCTCCGAGGTGCCCCCAGTCCCAAACAGATTCTCCCATGCAATTACGGCGTCGATGAGTGTGTCCTCTGAGCTGGAGCGGCGCTCCGCCACCGCGGAGAGGGTACGGCGCATGGCTACTGCGATCGACGGGTGATAGAAGCGCGCTACTCGATCGGCCCAGACGACTAGCTGGTCCGCCTGCTCCTCGGTGAGAGGGTCGGGCGCTGGTGGGTCGGCCCACGATGGATCCATTGCCCCACCGACGTACTCGCTGCCAAGAGTCTGGAGTGGCACGAGTGTCGCTCGCCATAGCCACTGCAGCGGTGTTCCCCGGCCGAGAGCAAGCAGGGCCGTCAGGGCAAGTAGGTTTGGATGCGTTCCCATCGTCGCGAGCTCCCCACTGATCGGGGTGCCGTGTTCGCCCAGCTTCCAATGCACTGGGACCGTTGTTTCCAAGATTGCTGAAGGCGAAAAGCTTCCGAACGGACGCTGTTCACGCTCGGCCGAGAACGGCGCACGTAGCGATCCCCACGGTGTCGCAAGTGTCATGCCCTCCGCTATACCGATTCCGTGGAAGGCCGTGAGAACGGGGACCTCGTCGGGTTCGCCGGCCACCAGCCGACGCACGCGGAGCACGAGTGGACCAAGCTCCTCCAACAACGGCTCAAGCGAATCAGTCGGACATCCCTTCGCGACCACCAGCCTTGCGGCGTTTTGTACGAATGTGCCTGGGAGGAAGGTGCGGGACTGAATCAGCCAACTCCTCCCCACGTCGCTACTGATCATGGCGCCGGACGACCAGGGTCCATGCTGCTCGCCGTCTCCCAGAAGGGGCGCGAGCGCGGGATCGCCACCTATGGCGTCAACTGCGCGGGCATAGGCAGGATCCGCATTCTCATCGGCGTAGATTTGCCGAACCACTTCCGGGTTAGGCAAATACGTTGGTCCGACCTGAACATCGGGGGCATAGACGGCCGGGAACATGACGGCCGCAACCTCGGAGAGCGCTGCGACAACAGGGTCATCGGTCATCCGCGCGAGCATACCCACGCTAATCAGCTTGCTCCGGCAAGCCGGACCGTATGGCGTCGCAAGCGATCACGTTGTCGGCGAGTCCGGCGCTTACGCTCCTGCCGACAAGCAGGAGGAGGTCAGGCGTAGCCGAGCATGCCGGCGAGCCGCTCGCTGAGCGTCGCCGGCATCACGGGCGGGCTCTCGGAATCGTCGCAGCACGGGGGCTTCGCGCGCTTGCGGCGTCCAACCGCGCTGAGGCCAAGGAAGATGTCCGCGAGGACTTGGTGGGGATTCTGGCTCTTGTCGTGCCTGGCCAGCGAGATCACGATCACGCTGTGATCTTTCGCGAACAGTACGTGCATCCGCCAGTCGTTAGCGAGATGCCGGCAGCACATCGGGAAGTCTCCACCGTCAGCGGCCGCCAGCCGATACCCAGCGGCCTTGCAGCCCTCGCCCTTCAGGCCCGAGATCGCCGTGTCGTACACCCGCCGATCCGTCTTGCTCAACGAGGCGGCGACACGGGCGACCGTGTCGACCACGAAAACTGAATGTGCCACCCCCCGTGCGCTCGTTAGGCCGGTTGGAGCTTGCCTTCGGCCAGCTCTTTCAAGCCTTGGCGTACGCTCGGACTCGACCGATCCGTCATGTCTTCGACGTAGCGAACGACGCCCTCCAACCACTCGCGATCCTCGCCCTTCGCGCGCAACTCGCGCACCGCGCGCCCGACTCGCCTCAGGCTCTCGTGCTCGATCAGCGCCGGCTTGGAGCCCGGCAGGGACGCCAGCGCACCACGCCTCACCCACAGCCGAACAGTCGGCTCGGACACATCCAGATACTTCGCCGCCTCCGCCACCGGGACTCCTCGAGCCGCATTCGGCGCAGCCTGCTTGAGCTGCGTGCCCATCGCCATCAGCTGCTCCGCGAGCTCTCCTGAACGCTGTGGATCGCTGACCACACTGAGCTCCTCAACCACGTCGTCTAGCCCGACCAGGAACGACGCTAGAGCACGATCATGCTTGGTAGCCATACCCACACGCTATCGGAAGGTCTTCGGTTTTTCAAGCCTTTCCCGAAAGCCACCGGGAGCGATGCGGCTCTTCAGGCGGCCGGACTGGGCAGCGTATCCAGCGCCGCCTTCAGGTCATCCACCGATTGGTAGTCGAGCCCGAGCAGGTGGTCGTGGCGATGGCGGACGATCCCGTCCTCGTCGATCACGATCACTGCCCGCTTTGTGCCCATGCGACCAAAGGCGCTGTATGCCTTCGCGACCTGCTTGTCGACATCAGCAAGCAGCGGCACCGTGAGGCTGTTCTTGTCGATGAATCCCTGGTGGGAATCCAAGTCCTGCGCCGATATCCCGACGATCGTCGCGTCCAAAGCCGCAAAGGCCTCAGGACGATCGCGATACGAGCACATTTGCTTTAAGCACACGGGCGTGTTGTCGCCCGGATAGAACAGCAGCACCACGCGCTCGCCCCGATGCTCTGAGAGCTTGAACGGACCGCTCGTGCCCTGAAGCTCGAAGTCCGGCGCCTGCTCGCCCGCTTTGGGGGTCCTGGCCACGTCCTGCTCCTCGCCTTGGCTTGGTTGCGCTTGGCGGTCAGGATAACGGCGACCGCTCCGAGAACCGTCGGGGGTAACCTGCACAATCTCTCCGATGCCCCATCTGGCCACCCACGGCAAGCCCACACGCCCTGGTAGTACCATCGGTGCTACTATGTGCGACATGGCGAAGATCAGCGTGAGCCTCGAAGACGACCTCTACGGGCGCGTGCGCGATGCGGCCGGATCGGAGGGTGTGTCTAGCTGGCTCGCCGCGGCTGCGGCCGCGCGCCTGCGCGCCGACGCGCTACTCGCCGTCGCCGAGGAGATAGCGCACGAGACCGGGGGCCCGTTCACCGAGCAGGAGCTCAGCGAGGCTCGCCAGTGGCTGCCCTCGTCTTCGACAGCGGCGCGCTGATCGCGCTTGAGCGAGGAGATCGCGCGATCGCGGCGCTGCTCGCGACGGCGGTCAAGAGCGGCGCCGAGGCCGTCACGTCAACAGCGTGCGTCGCGCAGGTGTGGCGCAACCCCGCTCGACAGACAAGGCTCGCGCGAGCGCTCGCCGGCTTCCTGGAGCGCGACCTGGACGCGGCACGGGCACGCGACTGCGGCACTCTGCTGGCGGGCAGCGGAACCCGCGACATCGTGGACGCGGCGGTGGTCCTGCTCGTGGACCACGGCGACACGATCCTCACGAGCGACCCGCACGACATCGAGCGCCTGCTCGACGCGGCGGGCACCCGCGCACGCATCCGGGCTGTCTAAGCATCCGGGCGGTCTAAAAAGGCAATGCGTTCACCTAAGCCAGGTGCGCGTGCCCAAGCGGGTGGCCGCGACGCCGGGAGATCGCCTCATGGTCATACTCCTTGCGTTCCCATGGAGGACTCCCAAGCACAGATGAAGACAGCCCTTGTCACGGGCGGCTCGGGATTTTTGGGGAGCTGGTGCGTGATCGACCTCCTGCGCCGCGGCTATCGGGTGCGCACGACCGTGCGCGACCTATCGCGGGAGGCGGCGCTCCGCGCCGCGATCGCGTCCGTGCTCGACGCCGGCGAGCGTCTCTCGGTGGCGGCCGCGGACCTGCGCAGCGACGATGGCTGGGAGCAGGCCGTCAACGGATGCGACTACGTCCTACATGTCGCCTCCCCCTTCCCGGCAGCGCAGCCGAAGGATCCTGACGAGCTGATCGTGCCGGCGCGGGAGGGAACCCTGCGGGTCCTTGAGGCGAGCCTCGACGCGGGCGTGCAGCGTGTCGTCGTCACCTCCTCGATCGCGGCGATCACAGGCGGTCTGCAGCCCAGTTCGTCGGCGCTCACCGAGGATGACTGGAGCGACCCCGACAATCCCAGGTTGACGGCATATGCGCGATCGAAGACGATCGCCGAGCGCGCGGCATGGGATTTTGTGCGCCAGCGGGGCGAGACCGAGAAGCTGGCGGTCATCAACCCCGGCGCGATCCTCGGCCCGGTGCTGAGCGACGACCGCTCCTACTCGATCGAGATGATCGAGCGGCTGCTGAAGGGGATGCCCGGGGTGCCGCGGATCGGCTTTGCCATCGTCGACGTCCGCGACGTCGCCGATCTTCACCTGAGGGCGATGACCATTCCGGAGGCGGGCGGCGAGCGCTTCATCGCGGTGGGATCCTTCCAATGGATGGAGCAGGTCGCTGAGGTGCTGCGCGATCGCCTCGGAAAGGAGGCGGTGAAGGTGCCGCAGCGCACCGTGCCGAACCTGCTCGTGCGCGCGATGGCGCTGTTTGATCCCGGCATCCGCTCGATCGTGGGCCAGCTCGGCAGGAGAACGGAGATCTCGAGTGAGAAGGCCAGAACCCTCCTCGGCTGGTCGCCTCGCCCCACCCCAGAGACGATCGTCGACTGCGCCCAGAGCCTGATCGACCAAGGTGTCGTCAAGCAGCCGACCTCAAAGCGGGAGCCGTGATGGCGAGTGCGGCACGCCGCCCAGCGCCTACCGGAGCCAGGCGACGGGTGCGACGGCGGGGATGCCGCCGTGCGTGGCGAAGCAGGTGACCAGGCCGATCAGGAATCGAGAAGCGCCGGTCACGAGCCGCAACTAGAGTGACCGCCATGGACATCACCATTCACGCGAGCTTCCTCCCGCACGACGACCCGGACGCCTCCCTGGCCTTCTATCGCGACACCCTCGGCTTCGAGGTCCGCAACGACGTCGGATACGGCGGGATGCGCTGGATCACCGTTGGCCCCGCCGACCAGCCCGGCACGTCGATCGTCCTGGAGCCGCCGGCCGCCGACCCCGGCGTCACCGACGACGAGCGCCGCGCCATCGCCGAGATGATGGCGAAGGGCAGCTACGCCCGCATCCTCCTGGCCACCGCCGACCTCGACGGCACCTTCGAGCGGGTGCAGGGCAGCGGCGCCGAGGTCGTTCAGGAGCCGACCGAGCAGCCGTACGGCGTTCGCGACTGCGCCGTCCGCGATCCCGCGGGCAACCTGATCCGCATCCAGGAGCTGCGCTGAGCCGTCCGGCGATCGCAGAACAGATGGAGACACGGTGAGCATGGCCACGAGGACGGACACGCAGTCGCCTGCGCTGCAAGTTGCCGACCGCCATGAGCTGATCCGCATGCACGGCGCGCGCGAGAACAACGTCAAGGACGTCAGCGTCGAGATCCCGAAGCGCCAGCTGACGGTGTTCACCCGGCGTCTCCTACGCGAGCGGAAGCCAGGACGGCGGTCGACCACGCGCAGGGTCAGCGGCGAGGCGCCGGTGCCGGCCTTTTCGGCCGGTGGTCTCCTCGCCGCTGACCCTGCCCCTGCGGCTTGAGCCCAGACCCGCCCGCTTCCCACGCGGAAGCGGAAGCGCCGCTAGCAGGTTCGATTTCAGCCGTCTCAACAATGCGCTCGCTCGACGGGCGGGGTTGACGCGGTGCTAGCGTGCTAGACATCGACTTCAACAAGGAACCGGGCCGCCGCCGCTGCGCTAGTTGCATTCTTTGTCGGCCTGATCCTCAGGGCACGCGGCGCCGGCGAGTGACTCCTCGCAGCCACCAGTGGAGCGATCGGCGGTCTCGCGGCGGAAGCGACGTGCGGTGATGTCGAGGATCGTCGACAAGGAGCGGGTTGTGATCCGCATTGCGGGCGACTCGGGCG
>PLYX01000123.1 GCA_003151895.1 Solirubrobacterales bacterium | reverse complement strand
GGCACCAGGACCGGGGGTCTGTGGGTGCGTTTGGCCTGTTATTGCTTGGGTTGAGTTGCGCTGAGTTGGATCGTCTTGCGCTCAAAATGGACCCCGAATTGGACCCCGAGCACACGTTCGTATCGGGTAGCGACATAAGCCATCCGGGAATCGAGTTTTCGAACCCTACGGGTGTTTACGGAGTTCGTAAACAGGCTGTTAGCGACAACATTGCGTGCTATGCTGCTTTCGCGATGAGCGTAAACANNCAGGCGTGGAGCGTGCAGCCGTCAAATCGGGGCGTTGTCCAACCCGGGGGCGGACCGCAGCCGCTCGATGGTGCCATCGACCTACACGCCCCGAACGGCACATACACGACGTTCGCCGTCGAGGCGAAGCAGTCGTTTGCACCGCGCGACGTAGAGCGGGTTCTTGGCGGCCTTGCCCGCGTGCTACGCACGCTTGCGTCCAACGTGCCGGTGCTCGTGGTGGCGCCCTGGCTTAGCCCCAGGACTCAGGAGCTTCTCGAGACCGAGGGGATGAACTTCATTGACCTAACCGGCAACGCCCTTCTCAGGCTTGAGAGTCCCGCTCTGTACATCAGATCGATGGGAGCCAGCCGCAATCCAGAGCCGACCCCGCAGGGACGAGCACGCGTGCGTGGCCCAAAGGCCGCTCGCGTTGTCCGCCTCCTGGCTGACGTTCGGCCTCCGTACGGGGTGCGGGAGATTGCGAGCGCGACCGAGCTCACCCCCGGATACGTGTCGCGTCTCCTGACGGCGCTCGATCGCCAGGCGCTGATCGAGCGCTCACGGCGGGGCGGGGTCGCCTCCGTTGACGTGCCCAGCCTTCTGCGCTGGTGGGCGGAGTCCTACGACGTGTTTCAGAGCAACGAAGCGACGACGTTTCTCGCTCCGGCGGGAGCTGCTGCCGCTCTGGCGCAACTAGCGACGGTGGACCAGCGCGGCCGGATCGCCGTGACGGGCTCGTTTGCCGCCGGCCGCCTCGCACCGGTTGCCGCCGCCGCCCTGCTGCTGGTGTACTGCGACGATGTCTCGCTGATCGCGAACAGACTCGGGCTCCTGCCCGCAGACGACGGCGGCAATGTCGTGCTGTTGCGACCGTTTGACCCGGTCGTCTGGGAGCGAACAACCGAAGATGGCGACGTGACGTACGCGGCGCCCACACAGGTGGTAGTCGACTGCCTGACCGGGACCGGCCGTATGCCCGCCGAGGGTGAGGCGCTGCTGGCGTGGATGGCGCAGAATGAATCGTCGTGGGTATACGAGTCGCTGGCAGAGCTCGACGCATCAAAGCGCGCGGCATGACCGATCCCATCGAGAGCTCGAGGCTGCCCGGCCTCGACGCCAGCTACGTAGAGGCGCGACGCGTCTTGATCGACGCGCTCACGGCCTTGGCGCCTCACGGCGCTGCTGTGATCGTGGCCGGGGCACAGGCGATCTACCTACACACTGGCGACGCAGACATCGCGATCGCGCCCTACACGACCGACGCAGACCTGACGCTGGACCCATCCCTTCTGGCTGACGAGCCGACGCTCGACACCGCCATGCGCGGGGCCGGCTTCCAGCTGGCGGAAATGGGCGGACACGTCGAGCCCGGCATCTGGGTCGCGCGCGGGAGCGTTGCCGGTCAACCGGTCCTCATACCCGTTGACCTGATCGTCCCTGAGGGCGCGGCATCTGGCGGTGGCCGAAGAGGAGCACGCTTGGGGGCGCACGGCAAGGTCGCTGCCCGGCGCGCGAAGGGACTCGAGGGGGTGCTCGTCGATCACAGCACCATGACCATCGCGGCTCTCGACCCCGCAGACATTCGCTCGATTGAGGTCGAGGTCGCCGGACCGGCCGCGCTGCTCGTCGCCAAGGCTCACAAGCTGAACGATCGCATTGCGTCGAACAAGGCGACGCGCATCGATGACAAGGACGCGGCGGACGTGTTCCGCCTGATGCAGATGACGGACCCGGATGCCGTAGGAGGCACCCTGGCGATGCTGGCACACGACGAGGTCGCGGGACCGGCAGCCGTCGAGGCGATTGGCTACATCGAGGAGCTGTTCGGCAGGCGCGGGAGGCGCGGTATCGAATTGGCGGTGCGCGCGCTGCGCGTCGGTATGCCCGAGACGCGTGTTGAGACGCTCTGTGTCAGCTACACGGAACGGCTTCTCGACGCTGCGCGCAGTTGAGCCGGCGGCGGGCTCTCGGTCTGCAGATGAACCCGGGCGGGAGCGTGATTACCGCGGCCGGCCAGTTCGCACCGCCTGTGGGGTGCACAAACGCAGTCGGATGCATGCACCACGCGCATCCACCGGGCTGCCGCATGAGCGGAACGGAGTTTTGGCACCCTACACGCTGCCAACCAGCAGCTTCAGCAGAGAGACGAAGACGAGGTAGATGAAGGAGAAGAGCATCGCGCGATGCTCCCAGGGCCCGCCAAGGCCTGCCGTTCACGGCAGATCAGGGTGTTGGCACCCTTCAGGCAGATTCCTCACGAGAGGGCGGCGAGACGCGCGATGTGGCTGCGGGAGTGGTCCTGATCGGAAAATTCGGCCACCCGACGGCGGCCGTAGAGGCGCAACGCGGCCACCCCCAGCGCCGCCTCGAGTCGGGCACGCTCGTCGCGCGTGAGCGAGGACATGACCGTCTCCAGAGCCCGGCCGAACACAGGCGCGGAGGGAGCGCTCGCGTCGAGGGGGCTCGCGTCTCCTGTCGCCGCGTCGCCCTCCCGCGGTCCCAGCGCCTCCCGGCCGAGAGAGCGCACCAAACCCCCGGCGTGACGCGTGAGGATGCCCAGCAGTTCCGGCAGGTGGCGCAGGACGCCCCGCAGCGCCGGGCCCGCTATGGCTGAGCGGGAGTAGAAGCGCCGCATCGCCTCCAGCGCGCTCAGCTGGAGCTCGAGCGGGGTCATCCGCTCGGGGCGCAGCACCGCATGGTGCCCGTCGAAGAAGGTCCAGTCGGCCTCGATCAGGCGGCCCTCGGACTCGAGCCGCTCCCACAGGCGAGTCCCGGGAGCTGGCGTGACCATCATCAGCTGGAAGGTGTCGATGTGAAGGCGCCGCGCAAAGGCGGCGGTGGCCTGCGCGCTGGAGGCGTCGTCAAAGTCGAGCCCCACCACGAACATGCCGTGCACCGCGATCCCATGCCTGTGGAAGGCGCGCACCGCCTGTTCTGACACCGCGACGCTCGTGCGCTTGCCTATGCTGGTGAGGTTCTCTTCGGAGATGCTCTCGAAGCCGACCATCGCCATGCCGCAGCCCGCCTGTGAGAGCAGCTCCAGAAACTCGTGGTCGATCTCGTGGGAAGCGCGGGAGCGCAGCACCGTGTCAGCCCGCATCTGGGCGGCGAAGCTCGGCGTCAAGCCCGCGCCCAGCATGGCACGCAGCAGCTCGGCGGTGCGGCGCTTGTTGACGACGAAGTTGTCGTCGTGGAAGAAGAGATCGCTCGCGGACAGTCCGGCGAGCTCCGCCAGAACCTGGTCGGTCCGGCGGTGGCGCACCACGCGAGAGAACTGGGCGGTCACCGAGCAGAACTCGCAGTCATACGGGCATCCCCACTGGGTCATGGCGGGCTTGACCGCCATGCGCTCGTGCCCCTCGATCAGGGAGAGGTCGGGGATCGGCAGGCGCTCGAACTCGGCCTGAGAGCAGTGTGATCGGGCGGGATTGTGATGTGCCTTGCCCAGCCTGTCGCGCCAGGAAAGCCCCGCGATCCCGTCCAGGGGGACCCCGCGCTCGAGCGCGGCGACGAGCTCGAGGATCGTCTGCTGGCCCTCGCCGCGAACCACGTAGGGAGCGTGCTCGAGGGCCTCCTCGACGCAGAAGCTGACGTGTGAGCCACCGAGGACCACCGCCACCCCCGCCCCGGAAAGCTCGTCGGCCAGGGCATACCCCGCGGGCTGAGTCGCCGTCGTGCCCGAGATCCCGACGAGATCGGCGGCGAGGCACTCGCCGAGGTCGATCGGCCCAAGCATCTCGCAGAACACGCCGGTGTCATGACCGCCCTCGGCGAGCATCGTTGCCATCAGCGGCAAGCCCAGACGCGGCAGCAAGATGTGGTCGTAGACGTTCTTGCCAG
>PLYX01000103.1 GCA_003151895.1 Solirubrobacterales bacterium | reverse complement strand
TTGACCCGGAGGCCAGGCGCGCCGCTTGGGAGACGATCCGCTCCTTGCGCGAGCTGGGCAAGACGATCCTGCTCACCACTCACTACCTCGACGAGGCCCAGGCACTCGCCGATCGCGTGGCGATCGTCAAGGACGGACGCGTGCTGGCGATCGGCCCGCCGCGCGAGCTGGGCGTGGGTGCGACGCACTACCACGTTGCCTACCGCGACGGCGCGGGCGAGCTGGTGGAGGTTCAAACCGATAATCCCACGCGCGTATTGCACGAGCTCACAACAGAGGCGCTGGCGCGAGGCGAGTCGCTGGAGGAGCTGAGCGTCGGACGGCCCACCTTGGAGGACGTGTACCTGGAGCTGACCGCCGATGTCTGACGCGGTCGTCCTGACGTGGCGCCAGTACCGGTTGGAGCGGCGCATGTTCTGGCGCAACCCGAGCGCAGCGTTCTTCAACTTCGCGCTGCCCCTGCTGTTTCTCGCCGCGGGCGGGGTCATTCTGCACGGCAAGCAGCACGACCTGAACCTGCTCGTCCCCGCGATCGCGGGCATGAGCGTGATGTCGACCACGTTCACCGCCCTCGCCTACAACATCGTCTTCTTGCGCGAGCGTGGCGTGCTCAAGCGCATCAGAGGCACGCCGTTGCCGACGATCTCCTACTTCGGCGGAGTGGCGGCCAACGCGGTCACGAACACGGCGATGCAGATCGCGATCATCACAATCGCCGGCAAGCTGCTCTTCGGGCTCGGCTGGCCTGTGGACTGGGCCGAGCTGGTCGTGTTCGTGGTGGTGGGAGTCGTGTGCTTCGCCGCGCTCGGCGTGGCCTTCGCGCATGTGATCCCCAACTTCGAGTCAACCGCGGCGTATGTCAACGCGATCTTCCTGCCGGTCGTGTTCGTGTCCTTCTACGTTTTCGACTCCAACAGCGCACCCGCGTTCGTGCGCCACATCGCCGAAGCGTTGCCATTGAAGCCCTTGATCGACGGGCTCTCAGGCGCGATGGTGACCGGCGCGGGGCTTGGCGCGAACCTGTCCGCGCTCGCGGTGATCGGACTGTGGGGCGCCTTTGGTGTGTACTTCGCCATACGCGGGTTCTCATGGGAGCAATCGCGGGACTGACCCGCGAGAAGGGAGAGCAATGAAGCAACTGGCCGAGGACGTGTACATGCTGAAGGGGTTCCCACCGAACGCGATCAACGTGTACGTGATGGGCGACGTGCTGATCGACGCGGCCACCAGGCAGGCAGAGAAACGCATCTTCAAGCAGATCGCGGGCCGGACGATCGCCGCTCATGCCCTCACCCATGTACACCCCGATCATCAGGGTTGCAGCCACATCGTGTGCGAGCGGCTCGGCGTCCCGCTGTGGTGCGGCCAGGACGACGTCCCGGCGATGGAGACGGCGGGCAGCGTCGCGAGTCCGAAGGCTCCTCGCTGGTTGCAGCGTGCCCAGGAGCGCTGGTGGATCGGGCCTCCCCATGCCGTGTCGAGGGTGTTGCTCGAGGGTGACGAGGTGGCGGGCTTCACCGTGCTCGACACGCCGGGCCACACGCGCGGGCACGTGTCCTTCTGGCGCGAGTCCGATCGCGTGCTGATCCTCGGGGATGTGCTCAACAACATGAACGTGATGACGGGCATCCCAGGACTCCACCAACCGCCGGCGCTGTTCACGACCGACCCGGCCCGCAACCGCGCCTCCGCACGCAGGCTCGCGGCCTTGCGCCCGGCGCTCACGTGCTTCGGCCACGGCGCCCCGCTGCGCGATCCCGACAAGCTCGCCGACTTCGCCGCGCAGCTGCCCAACTGAAGAGGCCGAACCCCCGTGGGAAGAGTCCGCGGGACCCTTGGGGCATCTTCCAAATACGATCCCGCCCCCGATGACCGACAGCATCTTCCTCGCCGACGGCGAGCTGTTCGTACCGACCGAGCACGCCCGCGGCCCGTGGGACCCACGGACATTGCACGGCGGTGCGCCCGCGGCCCTTATCGCCGCCGTGTTCGAGCGGATGGAGCCGGGCGCCGGACTGCCGTTCGCGCGGTTGTCGTTCGAATTCCTGCGCCCGGTGCCGATGGCGCCGCTTGAGCTCAGCACCCGCATATCACGGCCGGGACGCCGGGTGCAGGCGCTGGAGGGCGAGCTCAGCGCCGACGGCGTGACTGTGTGTCGTGCCGCGGCGCTGCGCATCTTGGCGGTGCCCGAGGAGCTGCCGGAGCTGGCAGTCGCGCAGGTCAAGGCCGCCGGCCCCGATGCGATCGCGGCTCCACAGGATGGGCAGCATGTGCACTTCGCGCTTGACGACGCCGAGCGCAAGAGCTTCGCCGCCAGCGCGATGGAGATGCGCTTCTTGAGCGGACAGCCCTTGGCGGGCGAGCTACCGGAGCAGGACACGTCGGCCAACCACATTCCGAGCGGCGCGGCGACGGTGTGGATGCGGCTGCGTCACCCACTCCTGCCGGATGAGCCGCTCACGCCGATCGCGCGCGTGGTGGCGACCTCGGACTTCGGCAACGGAGTGGCGGCGGTGCTGCCGTTCGAGGAGTACCTGTTCATCAACGCAGACCTGACGATCTCGCTGAACCGCCGTCCCGAGGGAGAGTGGGTCGCGCTGCAGGCGCGCACCCTGCTTCACCCGGACGGGATCGGGTGGGCCGAGAGTGTGATCCACGACGAGCAGGGACCGGTCGGCCGGGCAACCCAGGTGCTCGTCGTCCAGCGACGTTAGCCGGCGGCTGTATTCCTGCCGTTCGAGGGCGCGACGATCTCGAACTCGGCGAGATTGTTGCCCTCTTCGAGCTCGGCGAGCTCGCCCTCGCGCTCATGCAGGTAGGCGCGCAAAGTCTTCTCCAGGCCCTTGCCGCGGCGGAAGCCCTCGAACATCTCGTGGATGGGCAACTCGGGATCGTCGAGACGGGCGACGATGCTCTTCAGCTCCTCGTAGCCCTGCTCGAACGTGATCGGCTCAGGCGCCTGTGAGTCCTTTCCCTGACTGCGCCCTCCCCGACCTGCCTCTCCCCCACTGCCCGCTCCACGCTCCGCGCGCAACTCCAGATCGTCGGTCGGCTCGAATATGATCGCCTGCGACTGTGCTGTGTCGTTCACGGTTGCTCCCCTTGCTTGATGTCGGTGATCGTGGCGGTGGCCTCGCCGTCGGCGAAGCTCAATCCAACGGTGTCGGCGGGATGCAGGTCGGCAACGCGCTTGACGGCGTGGCCGTCGCCGTCGCTCGCCATCACCCAGCCGCGCCGGCGGAAGTCCTTCGCGTCGATAACCGCACCGAGCGCCGCCATCCGCTCAATGTGGCGCGCGAGCACGCGTTCGGCGGCGGGGCCAAGCCGGCTCGTGTCGCGATCGACGGCTTGACGCTGCGTGGCCATGCGCCGGCGCAACTCGCGCATCGCTTCCGCGGAGCGGCGATCCAAAGCGGCGATCAGGTCGAGGCGCTTGCGCGTGACGCGTGAGCGGGAAGCCTGCAGCAGCTCCCCCATCCGCTCCACCATCAGTCGCGGACGGTCCAGCACACGACCGAGCGCCACCCGGTGGCGCTCGAGCTCCTCGAGCAGGTCGGCGGCGGAGTGTCGGACCGCAAGCTCTGCTGCCTTCGCCGGAACCGGCGCGAAGGCGGCCGCGACGTGGTCGCAGTTGGGACGGTCCTTGGTGTGGCCGATGCTCGTTATCACCGGGACCGCGCAGGCGAAGATCGCCCGGCATAGTCGCTCGTCGTCGAACGCGAGCAGGTCTGCTGTCGAGCCACCGCCGCGGGCGATCACAATCACGTCCACGCCCTCCGTGGACTGCAGGCGTCCGAGCGCGTCGATGACCGAGCCGACAGCATGCACGCCCTGGACGGAGGCCGCGCAGAAGACGACGTCCTGCGGCGGAAAGCGCCGGTGCAGCGCCTGGATCACGTCGATGTTGGCGTCGCCCAGGGCGGCGATCACCCCGACGCGGCGCGGGAACGCCGGCAATGGCTTGCGCCGGTCGGGATCGCACAGGCCGTCGGCCTGCAGCCGGCGCAGCGTCTCGGCACGACGACGCAACAGCTCGCCGTCGCCGGTCGGGCGAACGTGGTCGAGAATCAGCTTCGTGGCGCCACGCGGTGCATAGAAGTCGACGCGCTCGTAGTGGGCCTGGACGAGATCGCCCTGCGCTGGCAGCGGTTGGCAACGCTGAACCCGCCCGCGCCAGACGCACGCGTCGAGACTCGCTGACTCGTCGGCGAGCGTGAGATACGCGTGTCCGGAGGAGCGGTGCACGCTGATCGACGTGACCTCCCCCTCGATCCACCCGTCGCCGAGCCGCCGCAGGGCGCCGTCGATCCGGCCAGCCACCTGCGCGACGGACATGGCGCTCTCGGTCTGCGTTTCGGTCGATTGAGCCACGGCTCGCAAACGCTAAACCCCGGCCCGGCGCGAACCTCAGAGGTCGACGTCTCTGCTGAAATCGCGCGAAGCGTCAGGCCGCAGCGAGAATCGGCTGTAGCGCGTCGGCCTCGAGATGCTCGGGTGGCAGTGTCAGCGTGAGCCTGCCGTCTTTTTCGAGCGTGTGGCGGACATTGAGTAGGGTCAGACCGATGACGGCGCCCGACTCGTCATAGTGGATCGCGTGTCCGTCCGGCGTCTCGAGGCCGCGGACTGCCGGGCGCGGTTCGCCGACGTTGAGATAAAGTACGTCGCCGCGCTCATCGTAGTGGTGGTGGTCGAACGGGATGCCGGCGATGGTGATGGTCATGGCGTCCACTCTCGCATATAGGAGCTCTTACGTCTGACTTGACGACACACCCGGGAACGGGTCGACCAGCGAGGCAAGCACGTGATCGGCTCCGGCTGCGCTGAGCTCGTCGACCCCGTATCGCCCGCTCGCGACTCCGACCGACACCGCGCCGACGCCCTCGGCGGCGGCGACGTCGAGCGGAGTGTCCCCCACGACGATCACCTCACCGAGGTCGAGTGGATGATCGAGCAGGCGCTCGCCACGCTCGATCGCCGTCCGGGTGAGCGCGACACGGTCCTCTGAATCGGAACCGTAGCCGCCGACGAGGAAGAAGTGGTTGAGGCGTCCGCGCCCGAGCTTGGCGTGTGCGGCGGCCTCCAGGCCGCCGGTGGTGAGCCCCAGCAGGAGCCCCGCGCCGGTGAGTCGCTCGAGCAGCTCCTTCACGCCTGCGAGCACGCGATAGTCCTGCGAGGAGGCGACGTAGTCGGGGAGCACCGCCTGATAGCTGGCCTCAAGGCGCGTGAGCTCGCCGGGCGTCGGCTCCCGCTCCATCACCTGGGTGAACGTTGCGCGCGCGATCGCGGGGTCGGTCATGCCGGACATCGAGTAGCGCCCTATGTCGACCGGTCGCCCGAACAAGTGCTCGAAGGCCCATGACCAACTGCGCGCGCCCGCCCCGCCCGTGTCGACGAGGGTGCCGTCGATGTCGAACAGAATCAGCTTTGCTGGGCTCATCGGCTCATTGTCCCGCCTCCGACGGCGTCGCGGGTCCGACCGAGGCTCCATTCGCGCGATTCGTGAGCTCGAGCCGTATACGGCGCTTGTCGATCCGCCCCGACGCTTGTCAATCCGCCCCTGTCGATCGCCGCTTGTCAATCACGCCCTACCGATTGCCTGCCTCCAAGTAATTGTGTGTGCAAGCATCTGCTATAAGTTGCGTAGACAACTACTTTTGGGGTTACGGCCCCTGACGCCACCAAAGGAGATCCAATGTCCGCCACCTCCGTCGCACCCGCCCCAGTAGCAACCACCCTCCCCACCGGCACCTGGAAGGTCGATCCGGTCCACTCCAGTGTCGAGTTCCACGTCAAGCACCTCGGCATCGCAACGGTCAAGGGTCAGTTCAACGAGTTCGAGGGGACCGTCGAGGTCGACGCCGACGGCGCCCGCGCCTACGGCACGGTCGATGTCGCGAGCGTCGACACGCGCGAGCCCCAGCGCGACGAGCACCTGCGCTCAGCCGACTTCTTCGAGGTCGAGCGCTTTCCGCGGATCGCGTTCCAGTCGACCGCGATCCGCCCGCTCGACGACGACGAGTTCGAGATCGACGCGGACCTCACGATCCACGGGGTCACGCGGCCCGTCACGCTGAAGGCGGTGTTCGAGGGCGCCGAGACCGACCCCCAGGGCAACGACCGCGTCGGCGTGTCGGCCAGCACGCAGATCAACCGCAGCGACTACGACATGAAGTTCAACGCGGCGCTCGGCTCGGGCAACCTCGTGGTCAGCGACAAGGTGAAGATCCTCGTCGAGGTGTCCGCCGTCAAGCAGGCGTAGACACCGGAGCGCGCAGCCTCAGCGAACGACGACGTCGCCCAGCGCCTCGTCCACGGCGGCGAGCGTCTGGGCGTCGAGCGTCACTCCGGAGGCGGACGCGTTCGCGCGCACCTGCTCGGGCCTGCTCGCGCCCACGATCGCGGAGGCGACATTCGACTGGCGCAGCACCCAGGCGAGCGCCAGTTGCGCCATCGTCAGACCGGCGCCCTCGGCGACCGGCCGCAAACGCTGCACCGCTTCGAGCACGGGGTCCTGGATCAGGCGGTCCATGAAGCCGCTCATGCTGTCACTCGCCGCGCGCGAGTCCACCGGAGGCGGCTCGCCCGGGCGGTACTTGCCGGTGAGCACTCCCTGGCCGAGCGGGGACCACACGATCTGGGAGATGTTCTCGCGTTCGCACAACGGGATCACCTCGGCCTCCGGCCGGCGCCACAGCATCGAGTATTGAGGTTGGCTTGACGCCCAGCGCGCGACGCCTCCCAGCGCGAGCGACTCCTCGATCCGCTGCACCGGCCACTCGCTGAAGCCGATATGACGCGCCTTGCCTTGCTCGACCACTTCGGTGAGCGCCTGCATCGTCTCCTGGAGCGGAGTGTCGTCGTCGTAGCGGTGGCACTGGTAGAGGTCTACGTAATCGGTGCGCAACCGCTCCAGGGAAGCGTCGATCTGCTTGTGGATCTGCGCCGCCGACAGACCCCTGTCGGTGTCGGACATCTGGAAGTACACCTTCGTGGCGAGCACGTAGGAGGAACGGTCATACCCGGAGAGAACCTCCCCGAGCAGCGCCTCTGAGGCGCCCCGCCCGTAGACGTTGGCGGTGTCGATGAAGTTGATCCCCTCCTCGAACGCCGTCCTCACACACGCTTCGGCCTGTTGGCGCTCCACACCACCCGAGTAGGTCAGCCATGAGCCGAGGCTGATCTCCGAGACCTCGATGCCGCTGGAGCCGAGCTTGCGAAACTTCACGGGTGGACCCTCAATCCATCCCCAGCGGGCCGGCGGCCGACCCGCTGAGGAACTGGCGCACGAACGGGTTCTCCGAGGAGAACATCCGCTCGGCGTCGCCGGCTTCCACGATCCGCCCCCGCCACAGCAGGGCGATGTACTCGCCGATCTGGCGCGCCGAGGCGATGTTGTGGGTCACGACGATATACGTGCCGCCGTTGACCTCGTGCATCTCCTTGATCAGTTCGCACAGCAGCGCCGTGCGCACCGGGTCAAGGCCCGAGTCGGGCTCGTCGAAGATCACGACGTCCGGTTCGGTCACGAGCGCGCGCGCGAAGCCGGCGCGCTTGCGCATCCCGCCGGACAGCTGCGAGGGGGAGTCGTCCATGGCCTCGGCCAGGCCGACGTCCGCCAAGCGCTGGCGCACCCGTTCGCCGATCTGGCTCTCGGACATGCCGGTGTGCTGGCGCAGCGGGAACGCCACGTTGTCGAACACCGACATCGAGCCGAACAGAGCGCCGTCCTGGAAGAGCACGCCGATCCTGCGACGCAGCTCGAGCAGCTTGGGCATCGTGAGCTTGGGGACCGAGTTGCCGAGCACCTGGACGTCGCCCGAGTCGGGGAACATCAGGCCGATCAGGTGCTTGATGAGCACGCTCTTGCCGGTGCCCGAGGGGCCGAGCACGACCGTGACCATGTCGTCGGGGATCGCGACGTTCAGGCCGTTGAGCACCGGGATGCCCGCCAGGCGCTTGACCACGTCCACGCAGCGGATCGACCACTTGCGGTCGGTGGCCTCCCCCGCCAGGTCGAGGTCGCCCGCGCCGGAGTGGTACTGAAACTCCTCTCCGTCGTCCTCGACGCCCACAACCACGCCAGGATCGACAACCCCCTCGCTCTCCCCGTCCTCCTCGTGAGTACCACCGACGCTCTCCACGGCGCAGATACTAGTGATCGTGGAAGACCCGATCAACCCGACCACACCGGCGCCGCCGCGCACGCTGGTACCGATCCGTACATATCCACCTTGAATACCAAGGCCATTGGGTCTACGATCGGGTTCTGGGAGGTAGGAACATGTTTCACCACAGGCGCCCCGGCCCCGAGCCAGGGTTGATACCGGACTCATCTCCGGCCGCAGCGGCCGCCGCCCAGATCGCGCCCCGTCTCGATCCACGCAGGCGCCTGCTCGAGGCGATGATCGAGACGGTCGCGCTGCGAGGGTACGACCGCACGACCGTCAGCCGCGTGCTGTCGAGCGCCGACGTCCAGGAGGCGGTGTTCAGCGAGCACTTCCGTGACAAGCACGACTGCTTCCTGCAGGCGGTGGACGATCTGATCGGCCGCGCCGAACGCTCGGCGCTCGAGCAGTTCCAGCGGGTCGCTCCATGGCCCGAGCAGGTGCGGCTGGCTCTGCAGAGCCTGCTCGACGCGCTTTCACGCCATCCGGACGGAGCGCGCGTCGTGCTCGTCGAGATGCTCAGCGCGGGACCCGCGGCGTGTGAGCGCCAGCGCTCAGCGCTCGCGCTGTTCACGTCGCTGATCGAGGAGGGCCGCTCGTATTCGTCCAACACCGAGCACCTGCCGAGGCAGACCTCCGAGGCGATCGTCGGTGGGATCGCCTCGATCGTGCACCGCCGCGTCCTACAGGGAGATACTGCCGAGCTGCCCACACTGCACGCCGACCTCACCTACTTCGCACTGCTCCCCTACCTCGACCACGCGCGCGCGCTGGCAGTCGCGGGGTTGCGCGAGCGCTGAGGCCTTCCCGGTGGGACCGCGCGGGCGGGTCGCGGGACCAGGACCGGGCGATGAGTGTGTGACGGACCGGGCGCCGCCTACTTCGACGGCGTGGCGTGCGGGAACTGGCTCGTTTCGCCGTTGAACGTGAATGGGCCCTGCTGGTTGCAGGCGGGCGCCGGAATCGAGTTGGATGCCTTTCCCGGATTGTTGGCTACAGGCGGGTAGAGGGAATGATTTTCGACGCCGGGGTGGCCTTCAGGGCCTTCCTTCCCGCTGCCCGGTTCCAGCCCAATCAGCTGTTCGATGATTTCGTTGGTGATCGTGCCGAGCGGCGGACCGCTCAACGATGGAGCGGAGTTGGCGCATGACGCGCTGCTGAACACCGACAGACCACTCGCGAGCGAGTGGAACGCGCCCGGCTGGGGGTAGGCGTTCGCGCGGTTCGTGCCGATCCGCTGCTGGTAGACGGCAAGACCTTCCGGCGTGAGCACCTGCATCGCCTTCAGGAAGTGCTGTTGCGGACCGCCGGGAATGTTTTTGTTTTTTTCGTGGGTCTGAGTTGCGGCCGTCGCGTTGGCGAACAACGCCTGCAACTCGGGGGCATATTCGCTCAGATACTGGAAGAACGGGTTGAGATTGTGCAGCACCGGGCTCGTGGCGGCGAGCAGCGGGACGGTCAGTTCGGTCTCCTTCTTGACATCCGGCAGGCCCGTCTTGGCGGCCTTCGCCAACGGTCCGAGCGAAGTCAGCAGCGAGTCGAACGGCGGCGTGAACGGCTTGACCGCCTGCAGCAGCGGGGTGAGCTGCTCCTCGAAGGGGCGCAGCTGGTCGAGCAGCGGGGTGGTGTCGGTCGCGAAGCTGTCGAGGCTGCGCAGCGCCGTCTGCGAGTTGCGCTCGAAGGCGGGCAGTTCGCGGAATGCTTCCGCCCACGCCTGGCTGGCTTGCGCAAAGGCGTGGAACGTGCGCTCGCCGTTTGAGATGAAGCCGCGGAACTGGCCCTCGCGTGCGGTGAGCGCGTCGAACACCGCGCCCGAGTTGTGGATCGTCGCCCGTAGCGCCCCCTCCTGGGAGGCCGCAACGGTGGTCAGCTTGTTGGCGTCTTCGATGAATGGCTGGATGACCGCGAACGACGAGTTGATCTCTTCGCCACGACCGCCCAGCCCTTCCGCCAGCGACTGCATCCAGAGCTGGAAGTTTTGGCGTGTCTGGGGGGTCAGCGTGGCGAGGATGTCGTCGAGCGTCACCGACAGTTCGACCTGGGCGTTGGGAAGCTGCGCCCCGTCGGGCAGCGCCGGCGCGCCGGCGCCCTCCGGCTTGAGCTGCACGTAGGTCTCGCCGAGCAGTGTCTTCTGGCGCAGGATGGCGTGCATGTTGGAGGGGATCGGCGCGTACTTGCCGGCGATTTCAATGGATGCGTGCGCACGTCCGTCCTTGTCGTACGCGAGGCTGATCACGTGGCCGACGTTGACGCCGCTGATGCGCACGTCGGACTGTTCGGCGAGCGCGAGCGTGCGTGGGAAGGCGACCGTGAAGCGGTAGCCCTTCGGCTTGAGCGGCACGGCCCCACCGAAGGACTCCCACAGGAACAGCAACAGCCCGAAGCAGCTCAGAGCGAACAGCACGATCACGAGGATGTTTGCCAGCGTCGGCGCGCGCTTCTGCATCTCAGTGACCTCCCCCGCTCGCGGCGGCCAGCCGTCCGAAGGCGCTGTGCTTGGAGCCGAGCAGCTTCATCGTGAAGCCCTTGCCCGACACCGGGTGCGTTCGGATGCGCGCGGCGGCGGCCTTGCCGGCGCTCGTCCCAGTCCCGGTTCCCGTGACCAAGCCCTGCGCCTGACATTCTGCCCCCGACGGCGGATTGAAGAGCGCGACGAGCAGCTTCACCGTTGCGTTTATTTCGCTGACGCCCTGCAGAAGCGGGAGCAATTCGCAGTTCAGGTATGCGACCGTGCGCCCGAACGGCCCGTGGGCGTCCGTCGTGCTGAGCACGCTGTTGAGGTCATGGTTGGCCCAGTCCAGGAAGAACAGGAAGCCGCCCTGGTTGGGGCCGGGGTTGTAGGCGAGCTCGTTGAAGAATTCGTTGAACACGGAGAAGCTCGAGGCGAGACCCGGGAAGGCTTCGCCGAGTTCCTTTAGAGATGGCTCGAGCTGGTTGACGACCGGCAGGATCTGACGCGCGAACGGCCTGATCTCGTTCTTGATGATCGGCGTGCTCTGCTTGAAGAGCGAACGCGATGCTTCCTGGGCGGGCGCGAGCGCCTTCGCGAACGGCTCGAGCTGGGTCAACGTCGGCCCGAGCACGCCGGATGCCGTTGCGAGCTTGCCGAGCCCAGCCTTTGTCTTGGAAAGTGCCCCGGGCAGCAGGTGCAGCGTCTGCTGGACGCTCTGGTCCTGTTCGGCGAACGTCTGGAAGACGGCGTTGGAAGCGTCCACCAGCGCGGAGAGTTCGGTGTCCTTGTTTCCGAGCGCGCTCACAATCAACTGGAAGTTGTGGATCGCGCGTTCGATGTTCTTGCTGCGCAACTGGAGTTGCGCGGTGATCTTACGCGCATAGCGCGCGATCGGGTCGAAGCGCTTGAATGTCGCCGACAGGTTCGCCGAGTTGCCCTTCAGCCCCTGGCCGGCGCCGGCGATCAGCTCCTGCAGGTAGACACGCGTTTCACCGTCCAGCGAAGCGAGGAACTCCTCGAAGTTCACATCCGGCGCGGTCTGCGACCGCGGCACCGTGTAGCCGCTCGGGACGTGTCCGGCACTCGGCGTGCCGGGGTCGACCTCGACCGTCATGTCCTTCAGCCCGGTCTTGGGGCGCAGCAGCATCGTGGCGTTGCGGTAGATGTAGCGCGCATACTTGGGCGTGATGTTCATCGTCACGAGCGCGTCGCCTTCGTTTGACTGGACGCTCGCTATTTCGCCGATCTTGGCGCCCGCGATCGTGACCGACTGACCCTGACCGGGCGTGACCGCCTGGGCGGTGCGAAAGTCGGCCTTCAACGTGACGTAGCTCTTGCCGAGCACGGGCACCCAGCCCGGCAGCGAGAGGCGCTCGTTGGAGAGGATGTAGCCGCCGACGAACAGCGCGACCACGATCATCGCGACGACCGAGATGAAAGCCGTGCGGTAGCGCCCGATCTGGTCGCGCAGACCGCGGTCGCCATGATGCTGCTCGGGGCTCATGGTTCGCTCCCGTCAGCGGGACCCTGCGCCAATGGTCCGTTGATGTTCTGCGGCGTCTGCGTGTAGCACGGCACGAGCGGCCTGTACGGCGGCTCGCTGGCTGGGAACGCGGGGCGCGTGCCCAGCGGAAGCTGAGAGGTGTGGGCGAGCAGCCTCAGCCCTTTTTGGCTCGTTGTGCCAACCGCCGTCGCGGGCGCCGAGCGCAGCGTCTGGTTGCCCGTCTCCACCATGAAGCGCGTCAGCTGCCCGTTGCCATCGAAGCTCTGGCCGACGCCGGCGAGACCCGCCATCGAGTACCAGAATTCCTTATAGGCTTCGACGCCCGAGGTGCTCGAGCCATCCTGCAGCTTTGTGTTGCCGGCCGGGTAGAAGATCCTGCTCAAGCACTTGGAGAACAGGTCGGTCTGTTTGAAGAAGGCGGGCTGAGGCACGATCAGGCCGGCGATCGTCGGGGCGGCTTCGCGCAGTCCCTTGGCGACGCCGCCGAGCTCGCTCGGGGCGAGCGAGGCCTGCGTTTGTTCGATCCACGGGAAGGCCGCGGCGATTGTCGAGGGGGTCTGTTCGACACCGGGGATCAGGTCGAGCGAGAACTTCCTGATCGCGGGCGAGGCGGCGTTGAAGTTCGTGAAAGCGCGCCCGGCGTTCTGGAGCGTGCTGGGCAGCAGTGCCACCGCGCTTGAGAGGCTCCTCGACTGGGCGGCGAGCGAGCCGAGGAACGTGTTGAAGTTGCCCACCAGTTCGCCGAGCTGCTGCTCGTGGACGTTGAGCGCTGCGCTGAATTTCTCGATGCCGGCGATCATCTTGGAGAGATCGTGCTGTTCGACGCCGCCGATCGCCTGGTTGACGATCGCGCCGCCCTTCAGTCCGGCCGGGGCATCGAAATAGGACTTTTTGAGCGCCTGGGCCGCGTTCAGCCCACGTACGGCCGGGTTCTGTTCGGCGTCCTGCGCGGGAGTCGGCTTGCGCGTGAGCGCCGAGCCGAATTCCGCCAAGAGTGTCTGCAGGTTGGAGCGTGTTTCGGTGTTGAGCGCATCGAGGATCTGATCGAGCTGGACCGGGTCGGCGGTCTGGGTGATGGGGATGGTGTATCCCGAGGAGACCGTCGGAGACGACGGCGTGCCGGGTTGCAGGTCGACGAACCAGTTGCCTTCGAGCAGGATCCGCGCGCGGATCTTGAGCGTCGCGTCGCGGTGGATCGGCAGGCCCCCTTTCGTGATTTCCATCGTCACCACGCCGGTGTTGCCGACCCGTTCGATCGAGCTGACGGTCCCGACGAGCACCCCCGCGACGCGCACCGGCGATTTGGGGCTGATGTTCACAGCGGTCGAGAAGACGCCCTTCAGGCGGAAGCCGTGCTTGAACGGGATGTGCTTGGTGAAGCCGAAGTACACGACGATCGCGGTTACCACGAGCACGACAATCCCGAAGCGCACCGGGTTTGACTTCTGCAGCTCGACGACGGGCAGCTGGTCGTAGCGGCGCCACCAGCGCACGCGGCTCATTTCTTTGCACCTTTCGAAGTCGTCACGCCGAGGGCTTCGAGCGTCTGGGCCGGGTAGGTTTCGCTATAGAGATTCTGTTCGCGCGTGGTCGCTTCGTGCTTGGTCCCCAGGTTTCCGGGCAGGTTGCCGATCACGGCCGTGCCCTTCGTGTAGGTCTCGTTGCCCGCTTCGCACTCGAGTGGCTGACCCGGGCCGCCGACGTTCGGATATGGGTTGACGTGCAGATGGTTGTCGTCGATCGGCTTCGGAGCGATGCCTCCCACCGTCGAGGTGTGATCGATCGAGGGACCGTTGGCCGGCGCCGAGCTGGGGAATCCATCGTTGTTCGGTCCCTGCGGCGCAAGCACGGGGGCGGCTCGGGCGAGCGTGCCGACGCCGACGCTCTCAGATAGGAGGCTCGCCAGGTTTCGGAACGTGAGTGTCACATAGTTGCAATTCGTCTGCGCCGGAGCGAGTCCCGCGAGGAGTGGGTTTCCGAGGCCAAGTGTGTGCGTCAGGTCTTCGATCCCACTGATCACGATCGGGTTCTTGGCGAACGCGGCGAACGCCTGCGAGGCTTCGGCGAGCTCACGGTTGAGGGCAGTTGCGGCACGCACGTTGACGGCGCCGACTTCGAAGGCATGGCCGAGCGGCGCCGCGACTGTGCGCAGCACGCTCGCACTCGGTCGCAGCAGGCGCATGAAGTCTGCGCTCTTGTTCACGAATTCAGCCTCGAACGGAAGCGAGTGGGTCGCCTGGCGCAGCGCCGGCGGTCCGCCCTCGATCGCCTGTTCGAGCGATGGGGCGACGCTCGCGAAGGCGGTGAAGAACGTGTCGAGGTCGCTGTAGAGGGCGGCCTGTTCATCGGCCACCGGCGCCACTTCTTTGGCGGCGCGGTCGAGCGCGACGAACAGCTGGCCGAAGCCGGTCTGCGGCGAGGCGAGGTTGTGCAGGACGGGGATCGCGTTCGTGACCAGCGGGCGCAGCGTCGCAAACGTTTTGTTGAGCCCGATCCCGCGGCCGGCCAAGCCGTTGCCGAAGCTCGTCAGGTTCACCTGGTTGGCGACCCGCGTCTTCTTGTCGAACATGTCGAAGAACTGGTCGATGTCGACCGGTTCGCGTGTCTGTGAGACGGGGATCGTCCCACCCGCCTTCAGCGTACGCGCGGAATGACCCCTTTCGAGCGCCAGGTACTTCAGGCCGATCGTCGAGACTGACTGCACGAGCGCGGTGGTGTCGGCCGGCAGCGGTTCCACGGCCTTTTCGAGCTTGAGCGACACGATCGCCGTGACGCGGCCTGTAGCGGGATCCTGATAGGGGCTGAGCAAGCTGACCACCCCGACGCGCTCGCCGCCGATTCGCACCTGGTTGCCCTTCTGCAGGCCCGATGCCTCCGGCAGCTGCACCTTGATGTCGTAGGTGGGCGTGAACGGCAGACCGTTGTTCGCGTTGTAGGAGAGGAACACGGCGACGACCACGATCAGCGTCGTGACAGCGCCGATCAGGAGCGGGCTGCCTGCCAGGGAGTTGGAGCGGCGACGGTTCATCACGGGACCTGTGTCGGGTCGCAGCCGAGCTGGCCGTTGTCGGCGAAGGGCGAGGAGCCGTCCGCCGCCGGCTGGGTGCCGGAGCCGGGACAGCGGCGCAGCTGGCCGGTCTTCAGGCCCGCCAGCACCTGCGCCGGGTTTGCCGGTTTGAGCGTGTTTTCCGAGCCGAGCTCGAAGTCGGGGAACATGCCTGCGACGCGCGCGTAGTGACCGTTCGCGTCGTAGTAGGCGGTGCCCTGACCGAAGTCGCGTATCAGCCCCTCGAGATCTGGGGTGTATGGCCCGAACAGCGCTGTTACGGGCAGCGATTCTTCAAGCGACTTCACGCCGTTGGGCGAGGCGGTCACGAGCGCTTGCGCAAGCCCCGGCAGCGCCAGCGCCGCTTCGGTCAGATCGTTGCTCGAGCCGGGCTTGCTGATCGCTTCGCTGAAGTCGCCCACGACCGGCGTGGCTGTGATGACGAGCGGGCGCAGCTTGGTCACGAAGGAAGCGAGCGTCTTCGTGTCCGGCTTGGAGACGTCAACCAGCTTGGTCAGGTCGGCAAGTGTCGCCGGCAGCGTTTCGAACGTGCGGTTGCCCTCCCTGAACGTCATGGGGAGCGCCTTCAGGCCCGCGGCGAGGTTGGACTGTTGCGATCCGAGCGCGCCGAGCGCGGTATCGCCATGGCTGATCAGTTCGGTGAGCTGCTGGCTGCGCCCTGCCAGGACGGTGGTCGCCTTGGCGGTTTCCACGAGGAAGCCGGCGAACGTCGGCTGGCTGCGCCCGAGCTCGGCGAGCACGTGGTCGAGCGCCGCCAGCGATGGTGGGAAGTAGCGCGCATCGACCTGCAGCTGGGGCGCCACGCCTGAGTACTGTTCGGCCGAGCCCTGGATCAGCTGCTGCAAGCCCTTGCGTGTCTTTGCGTTGAAGATGCTAAACAGCTGATCGAGGTCGACCACGCCGTGGGTCGCGGTGGTTGGCAAAGTCGAGCCGGACGGCAGCGCTGGTCGGTTGTTGGGTCCGGGTGAGAGCGCGATGTAGCGGTTGGCGACGCTCGACAGCGACGGCACCCTGACTTCGGCGGTCGTGCCCTCGTGCAGCGGAGCCAGCGAAGATTCGACGTTGACGGTGATGCGCACGTTGTAATTGGACAGCAGTGTGATGTCCTTGATCGAGCCCACCGGCACGCCGCCTACCTGCACCTGGTCGCCGCGCACGAGCTGGGGGGATTCCGGGAAGATCAGCTGGTAGGTCGCGCCTCCGCCGCCGGCAAGCACGAGCGCCAGCAGGATCGCGACAACCGCGGCGAGCGCGCCGACAGCGCCGATGCGCACGGCATTCGCACGCCGCGGCGGACGGACAGGCGGCGGCGGCGGCGGCGGCGGCGGCGTGGATGCCGGAGGGCTCGGCGGGACGGTGGTCGCCATCGCGCTACCTGCCTTCCGTGACGGACGAGGAGACCGCGCTCGGGTGGTCGGGAATCGCGGCCGGGGAGGGTTTGGTGCTGACCGTGGGGTCGGGCACCTCGCCAAGACGGGCGACGAGCTCGAGCCACTGCGCGGGGGTCAGCCCGTTGCCGATGACCCCGGCGGTGTGCGCCTCGCCGCCGCCGAGCGGGGTGAAGGCGATGTGGATCAGACCGGCGTAGCCCGGCAGGGCGACGGTGTGGGCGACGCCCGCAAGGCGGGTCGCGCTCGCGATCTGGAGTGGTTTCATGACGCCCTGCAGCCCAGCAAGCTTGCGCGCGGCGACGGTTGCGATCGAGGCCGGCCCACTCGGACTCGCGACGGGGAGCCCGTTGATCGCCGAGATGTCGACCGCATCTCCCGCGACGCCGGCCGGTGGCACACCGCGGCCGGCCGCGGACGCCTGCGTACAGCTGCGTGAGGAGACGGTCGGCTTCAACCCCGAGGCGGAGAGGAACTCGAGCGCGGCGAGCACCCGCCGGTCGGCCCGGCCGTCTCCGATCAGGCGCCGCTCGCACGACGCGAGGTGAATGCCACGGTCGCGCGGGACCTGCTGCTCCAGCTGCGTCTTTGACTCGAGCAGCGCCTGGCCCGCGCTCGGCGAGATCTTCGCGAACGGGTCACGACCCTTCGCTTTCACGGCGGAGGAGCTCTGCAGCTTGACCCAGCCGTCGAGGATCGGCTTGGGGTCGATCAGCGGCGCGCCGACGCCCGCCGGGCGTATTTGGAAGACGACGTGCGGTTCGGCGCCCGGGCCAACGTGGCCGAGCACGGTGCCGGCGATCACCTGCGCTCCGACTCGCAGTGGATGCAGGTAGACGTTCTCCGAACCTGCCCTGAACATGCGCGTGGCGCCGCTTGAGGCCGGTGTCGTGCCGAGCGCGACGCTCGACGCACCCGGCGCGCTCGCGCGGGCGGGTGGGCGCGATTCAACCGCTTCGAGCACCGGGTAGAGCGTCGCGGTGGCGCCGAGCTCAGAGTAGGTGTAGGTGTTGCCGTAAGAATCTCTCAGCGAGATGCTGCGCCCGAGCGGCCCGCCCTGGGCGATCTGAACGATGCGCCCGTCCTGCACGGCGATCACGGGCGCCCCGTCCTGGGAATCGATTGTGGTCCCGGCGACCGTGTGGGGCGACGCGCCTTCGGTGGCCGGGAAGCCGTCGCTGTAGTGCGAGGCCGCGTACACGGGGAAGCGCGCTTCGGTCAGCCCGGTGATCGCCCCGAGCAGTTCAGGGGGCGTGCCGCCGAGCAGCCGTGCGCGCAACAGGACCGAGTTGACGTACGCCTGCGAGTGGTTGTAGGCGAACACCGCCGCTCGGATGTCCGTGTCGCCACCGGCCTGCTCGAGGTAGCGGGCGGCCGCGAAGATCGCGTCGGCCGGGTTGTAGGGGTCCTCGAAGCCGTCGTTGTTGACGTCGACCCCATACTGCCCCCACTCGCTCGGCAGGAACTGCATCCAGCCCTCGGCGCCCGCGGTCGACACGCTCAGGTCGCGGCCGTAGTCGGTCTCGACTTCGTTGATCGCGGCGAGCACCTGCCACGGGATGCCGTAGGCGGCGCCCGCGGCCTGGTAGATCGGCAGCAGGAACGGCGGGATGCTGAAGCTGTCGATGAAGAAGCTCGGGACGCCCGACAGCGATCCGCCCAGCGTCGAGGGCAGGGGTGGCGTCAATGTTGACGGCGACATGGCCCTGGTGTTTGCGGTCGTCCCGGGCTTTGTCGGCGACTGCGCTTGAGGAGTGCTCCCGTGGACGTGGGTGACCACCGTGGGCGGCTGCGAATGCTGCGTACGTGCTTCCAGCGCGGGAGCCGTTGTGGTTTCGGTGGTTGTCGTCGTGGTGGGGGTCGTGCCAGTGGCTGTGCTCGTGGTGGTGGTCGTCGGAGACGGTTCGGACGGCGGCGGCGGCGCGGGCACGGTCGTCGTTTCCGAGGTGGGCGCCGAGCCTTCCGGCGTCGGGACGGTGGCGGTCGCGCCGGCGAACGCCTCGGTCGCCGGGATCAAGACGGCGAGCGCCGCAAGGGGCGGGAGCAGCGCGGCTGTGAGCGGTCGTCGGATCATCGTCGATGTCGGATCAATTGCCGAGCAGGTAGTTGAGCAGCATGCCGCTCGCTTCGGAGCCTTCTTCGGCGGGCGCATAGTAGGTGGTGCCGGCCGCGGCCCCGCCGACCGGCTGGGCCGCGGGGGTTGCGCCAGACGTGCTCGGCAGGGCGCCGGGCACGGCGCCCGCATCGGCTGTGATCGAGCCCGGGTACTTGGCGATCGCCTGAGCAGGCGTCATGCCTTTCAACACGGCGAGGGTGCGCTGCATAACGACGCTCGTCGAACCTGCGCTCGCGGCGGAAGCCTTCGCGCTCGAGGCGCTCGCGCCGATGAATTTCCCGGTCGAGCAGGTCGGGTTGGTTTCGATCGAGTAGGTCAGGCATGTGCTTGCAAAGATTTCAGCGCGCAGGAAGTGCCCCAGCGCGTCGTAGCCGTTCACGCTGCCCGCGCCCAGGTAGATGAAGTCGAGCAGGCGCTCGAGACCGCCGGTGGAACGCAGGCTGGTGAGCAGCCCGGAGAAGTTGCCGGCGAACGGCTTGGCGTTCTTGCCGAGCGCCTTTGCCAGCGACAGCAGCGGTTCGACCGCGGCAAGCGCAGACGCGGTGCTTTTGGCGTTCTTGCCGAATGTCTGGAGGAAGCCTTCGAAGGATTTGGAGAACGGCCCGATGTTCTCGAACGTCTTGTCGATGCCGGGCGCTGCGACGCCGAGAGCTTCGAAGGTGGGCGTGGTCTGATCGGCGAAGCGTCCGAGCCGTTCCATCGCCGGCCCGAGCTGTTCGAGGAAGGCGGGGAAGTCGGCGAAGTTCTGGCCGAGCGCGCCACGGTGATTGGCGGTCGCCTGGGCGACCGTCTTGCTCTGGTTGATGAAGCCCACGAGCCGTCCGCGGTCGGCTGCGAGCGGCGCGGTCGCGCGATCGCCTTCGACCGCCAGGTCGGTCAGCACCTTGTTCTCGTTCGCGAGGATCGCCAGCACCTGTTCGAGCCCCTGCAGGGCCGGGTTGGCGCGGCGGATGACCGCGTTCAGGTCGGAGCCGCGCCCGGCGAAGCCCGCGCCCAGCTCGTTGAGGATGATCGTCAGACGCTGGGCCTCGGGCAGGCGCGTGATGTCGCCGAGCAGATCCACGTCCACCGGGCTGTGCGTCCTGGTCACCGGCAGCAGCACCTGACCCGCGCCTTCCTGGCCCGGCGGGATCACCTTCAGCTTTTCCGGCGGTTTCGTGCCTTCAACGCGCGGCTGGGTTGGCAGGCAGTCGACGAACTTCTCGCCGATCAGCGCCTGCGGGCGGATCGTGCAACTGGCATCTTCGAGGAAGTCCTGAAAGCCCGGGTTGTCGATGTTGAGCACGACCGCGGCCCTGGCCTGCGGGGTGGGCGTGACCGATCCGACCGTCCCGACCTTGACGCCGTCGATCTTGACGTCCTCGCCGACGGTCAGGTTGGCGGCGTCGTCGAAGATCGCGCGGACCGTGTAGCCGCCGCTCGAGCCGCCGGCTGAGGTGGCGAGCAGGACCACGGCGACGAGCGCGGCCACGCAGGCGGCGCCCGCGACTGCGGCCATACCCCTCCTGAACCCATCGTTCTGCGTCCTCAACCCAATCTACCTCTGTGTTGATAACGAGGAGAGGGCGGCCCATCCTGTGAACCGGGCCGCCCCTTCCCGCTGTCGCTCAGATGGGACGCGCCGAGCCGAGCGCGCGTCCCCCTGAGATGTCTTTTCCGCTGGCCTTCTCTAAGTCCTAGCGGCGGCCGCTCTCAGCGAGGGCGGCCGCCGCCATGCTTCTATCGCCACCTCCGGAGCCGACCTATTTCTTGGGGCACGGCGCCTTCACGCTGACAGAGACCGTTTCTCCGCTGAAGAACTTCAGTTCGGCCTTGACCGGGAACCCGCCTTTGGCGCACTTCTTGGGAAGCGTGCCATAGGAGATGAGCTTTTTGCCCTGCTTGAAGGCGGCGCCGACCTTGACCTTGATCGATTCCACCGACCCGTAGGGAGCGCCGGGCACCGTCAGGACGAGCGGGACTTCCGTCGTGAGGACGGGGCCGAACCCGCTCGAAGGCGAGCTGAATTTGCCCGTCGACAGGAGTTCGATCACGGCCGGTTCCCGTCCTTCGGCATAGAACGCCAGATTGCCGCCGGACTCGAAGAACGGCTGCACGGTCAGCGTCTCGTGGACGCGCGTGCCACCGAAGGCGACGACGCCCTTGGCGTAGCCCTTAGGGCCGGCGAACGACTTCTTCGGGCACTTCTGCACTTCATGGCTTTCGAGCGTCGCGGCCGAACAGGACGTGAAGCCTTTGGTCGTCAGCTTCGAGCCGGGCGGCGTGTAGAACGTGACGCCCGTCAGCGGCGAGGGGAAGCCGCCATATTCGGTGCCGCTGATGGTGATTTCGGCTTCGACGTCCGTGCCGGCGCCGAAGATGTTGCCGGTTCCGGGGTAGGTTGGACCGCCGTTCGAGCTCGGGTTCTTGGGGATCGCCACGGCTTTGACTTTGAGCGTGACCGCCGGCGCCGCCCCCGCGGTCGCCGGCAGGCCCAGGGTTGCTACGGCAAGGCCGAGCAAGGCCAAACGGGTAGATGCTCTGCGCATCAGCTTCTCTCCTCTGTTGATGGGACGGGTCCGCCTACGATCCGGGTAGCTCCGGATCCTTGACGGTCCGGCGACATCGAGTCCCCAACGTCTCAAGCGTCCGGGGAGCATTGGCGATTTGCTCGCAAGATTAGCCGTATCGGCAGACAGGTTCAACCAGGTGGGTGCTCGACGGTCGACAATTCGAGCTCGCCGCCGGCGTAGCGCACGCCGATCGGCTCGACGATCACCTGGCGCGGTCCCGACTCGACCGAGCCCGCCACGAGCGCATCCAGACCCAGCTGCCGCGCGAGTGCGACGACCGCATCGCCGGCGCCCGCCTCGCAGTAGACGGCATAACCCGAGCCCATGTTGAACGTCGAGTACGCGTCATGTGCATCGAGACCAGCCTCCTCGGCGAGGAACGCCAGCACCTCGGGCACCGGTGGCAGCTTGGCGATGCGGTAGGTCAGTGGCCTTGAAGGTCGCATCAACTTCAGGAGGCCGTGGCCTGTGACGTGGCTGATGTACGACACTCCGAGCACGGAATCGAGCAGCGCCTGCACCAGCGGGACATACATCACCGAGGGGTCGAGCAGCGCCTCACCCAGCGTGCGCCCGCTCGGCAGCGCGGTCATGTAGCCATCGGGCAGCCGCTCGACGAGCAGCCGCGCGAGCGAGGCGCCGTTGGCGTGCAGACCACTCGAAGCCACAAGCACGATCTCATCCCCCGCCTTCAGCTGCTCGCCGAGGATCGCCGAGCGCCCTGCCGGCAGCGCGCCCACCGCCGCGCCGGCGAGCTCGATGTCCTGATCGGCCACGAGCCCCGACAGCGACGGCGACTCCCCCCCGCCCCACACGCATCCCGCGTCGACACACGCGCGCTGCCAGCCCTCGAGCAGCGCGGCGGCGCGCCGGGGCTCGCCGTACCACTCCGAGGCGCCGGTGGCGAAGTAGGCGTTCACGACGAGCGGCAGCGCGCCGACGCNNTTCGTGCCGAGCCCCTCCATCACGAACGCGAGCGTGCGGCCGTCGAACTCGAACACGAACGCCGGCTCGCCGCGCGAGGCGTCGAGCGCCCGTCCGCCGCGTGCGCCCAGCAGCGGCGAGGTCTCAAGCGCCCTGACCATCGCCATGCGCTTGCCCTCGTCGAGCGCGTCGTAGTCGACGCCCGCCGCCTTGTAGTTGGCCGATCCCCGCGTCATCGGCGATGATCCTATCCGCCAGCCCACTGCCGAAAGGAAACCAATGGACTTCCAGCCAAGCGAGCGCTGCATCGAGTTCCAGGAGCGCCTGAAGGCGTTCATGGACGAGCACGTCCACCCCGCCGAGCCGCTGTACGAGCGCCAGCTGGCCGAGTCTGGCGACCCGCACCACCAGCCGCAGGTGATGGAGGAGCTGAAGGGGCGTGCGCGCGAGGCTGGGCTGTGGAACATGTTCCTGCCCGCCTGCCTGCCTGCCTGCGCCCCGAGGGGTGTGCCCTTCAGGGTGCCCCCGGCCATGGGGGGTACCCGCGAGGGTGACGCCGACCACGGCGCGGGCCTCTCCAACAGCGACTATGCGCCGCTCGCCGAGATCCTCGGACGCAGCCATATCGCCTCGGAGGCATGCAATTGCTCAGCGCCCGACACGGGCAACATGGAGGTGCTGCACCAGTTCGCCACTCCCGAGCAAAAGGAGCAGTGGCTTAAGCCTCTACTTGAGGGTGAGATTCGTTCGGCGTTTGCGATGACGGAGCCAGACGTGGCCTCCTCCGACGCCACCAACATCTCCCTGCGAATCGAGCGCTCGGGCGATGAGTATGTGCTCAACGGACGCAAGTGGTGGATCTCGGGGGCACTGCACCCGCACTGCCGGATCATGATCGTGATGGGTAAGACCCAACCGACTGCGCCCCGTCACCGCCAGCAGAGTCAGATCCTCGTGCCGATCGACACACCGGGCGTTGAGATCGTGCGCGGGCTGCCCGTGTTCGGCTACACCGACCAGGAGGGCCACGCCGAAATCACATTCGAGGACGTGCGCGTGCCCGCCACCAACCTGATCGCGGGCGAGGGCGACGGCTTCATGATCGCCCAGGCCCGGCTCGGCCCCGGGCGCATCCACCACTGCATGCGCTCGTTGGGTTCCGCCGAGCGGGCGCTCGAGGCGATGTGCAGGCGCGCCGTCTCGCGCACCACGTTCGGCCAGCCCGTCGCCGCGCGAGCCAACATCCAGGACTGGATCGCCGAGTCGCGCATCGAGATCGAGATGGCCCGACTGCTGACGCTCAAGGCCGCCTGGCTGATGGACACGGTGGGCAGCCGTCACGCGCGCACCGAGATCTCCGCGATCAAGGTGGCGGCGCCCAACATCGCGCTGAAGGTGATCGACCGCGCGATCCAGGTCCACGGCGGCGGCGGCGTGTCAGACGACTTTCCGCTCGCCCGGGCCTACGCCCACCTGCGCACCCTGCGCCTGGCCGACGGTCCCGACGAGGTCCACAAGCTCTCGATCGCCCGGCGCGAGCTCGCGCCGTACATGCCGTCGGAGGCGAGCTGACGGCGAGTTCTCCACCAGGGACCCGCGGGGCCGGCGGTTTCGCCTCAGCCGGCGTGTGCGACCCGCGCGAAACGCAGGCTGTAGAGCACGGCTGCCACCGACGTAGCGAGGTTCAGGCTCGAGACGCCCTCGCGCATCGGCAGGCGCAGGCGCGCGTCGGCGCGCTCCAGCAGCCCGTCGCTGAGGCCGTCGCGCTCGGTTCCGAACGCGAGCAGCGCGCGCGGGGGGACGTGTTCGGGTCGCAGCTCCTCCCCCTCCGGGTCGAACGCGAGCAGCGGCCTGTCCGTATCCGGCAGGCTCTCGACACGTGCCACCGGCAGGGCGAAGTGCAGGCCGGCCGAGCCTCGCACGGCAACCGGGTCCCACGGGTCCTGCCGGCCGGTTGTGAGCACGCCCGCCGCTTCGACGGCCGCGGCCACCCTGACCACCGCCCCGAGGTTGCCGAAGTGCCGTGGATCCTCCAGCAGCACGATCGGAGCCCTGCTCGCGCACGCGATCAGAGCGAGGGGATCGGTTGCCACGCGCCGCGCAATGCTCACCACGCCCGTGTGCGGCACATACGGCCCCAGCCGCTTGAACGCCTCCGCCGGGAGCACGACGGCGAGAGCCTCGATCCGCTCGATCAGGTCCGGTGCGAGAGCCTGGACGAGTTGTGTCAGCTCGCTCGGATCCTCACACGCCACCACCTCCACGCTCGCCCCGAACCGCAGCGCGTGCTTGAGTGCGTGCACGCCCTGCAGCACCACGAGCTCGTCGCTCCCGCGCGCCGCGTGGAAGCGTTTGACCAAGCTCGCCGTGTCCCGGCCCAACGCGTCGCTCGCCATCGCTGGAGTGTACGAGCGCACCCCGCCCCGCTCTTCACGCGCATGCGAAACACCTCGCAACGTCGCCGCCGCACACCACATCGCCCGCCACACCTCCCCGAGGCACACCAAGGGGCAGACGACTTGCTACCGTTCGTTCGAACGAACGACTGATTGCGGGAGCGCTCTCGGTTCAGCGTTCTTCACCACAGGCCACCCGGGAGTCACGATGCCTTCAACCAGCCCATTCCCCGCTTCCGAACCGCGTATACGCGCTCGGGTTTCCGAGTCGCCGGCCAGCCTGACCGAGTGCGTCGCGGCGCTGGCCGACGGATTGACGACTTCAGCCGAGCTCGTCGAGCGGGCGCTCACCCGCATAGAGGCCACACAACCGACGCTCAACGCGTTCCGCATCGTGCGCGCGGAGGCAGCACGCGCGGAGGCTGCCGAGGCCGACCGGCGCCTGGCCGCCGGCGAGCGCCTGCCGTTGCTGGGGGTGCCTGTGGCCGTCAAGGACGACATCGACGTGGACGGCGAGCCGACCGCGTTTGGCTGCGCCGGCCCCTTCCCGCCCAAGAGTCAAGACTGCGAGATGGTCCGTCGCCTGAGGGACGCGGGGGCAGTGATCGTCGGCAAGACCAACACGCCCGAGGTCGGTCTCTACCCGTTCACGGAGGGTCACGCCTTCGGCGCCACCCGCAACCCGTGGAGCCTCGACCACACGCCGGGTGGCTCCAGCGGCGGCTCGGCCGCGGCGGTCGCCGCCGGGATCGTCCCCGCCGCCGTCGGCTCGGACGGCGCCGGTTCGGTGCGCATCCCCGCTTCATGGTGCAATCTCGTTGGCGTCAAGCCCCAGCGCGGGCGCATCTCCACCTGGCCCGACCGCGAGTCGTTCAACGGCCTCGCCTGCCTCGGCCCGCTGACCCGCACGGTCGCCGACGCCGCGCTCATGCTCGACGTCCTGAGCGGTAACCATCCCCACGAGCTGCACGCTCCACCGCCGGCCTGCGAGCCCTACTCCGAGGCTGCCGCGCGCGAACCCCGCCGTTTGCGAATCGCGCTCTCTCTGCGCCACCCCTACAGCGCCGCCCCTGTCAAGCTGCACCCGGAGATCGCCGCGGCGGTGCGACGGCTCGGCGGCGTGCTCGCCAATCTCGGTCACACGGTGGTCGAGACCGACCCGAGCTACGGCCTGATGGGCCTAACCCTCATCGCCCGCGGCGAGGCCGGCGTGCACGAGTGGGTGACGCACGTGCCAGACGCCTCGCTGCTCGATCCACGCACGCGCACGACCGCGCGTATCGGGGGCATCCTGTCGAGGACCGTGCTCCCGCTCGCGCGGCGCCTGGAGCCGCTGCTGCAGCGCCGCGTCGGCTCGATCTTCCACACCGCCGATGTGTTGATCGCACCTACCAGCGCCAGCCCACCGCTGCCGATTGGCGCGACCGCCGGCCTCGGAAGCCGGGCAACACAGCGGATGATCGCCGGCGCTTGCCCCTACGCGTGGCCGTGGAACGTGCTCGGCTGGCCCGGCGTCAGCGTCCCCGCGGGCCTCACTGACGACGGGCTGCCGTTCGGCGCGCAGCTGCTCGGCCCTGCCAACAGCGAGCCCCTGCTGCTGTCGCTCGCAGCGCAGCTGGAGCGAGTCGAGCGCTGGCACGAGCAGGTGGCGCCCCACGCCGTGAATGCCTCGGAGCACCGGTGACCGCACTCTTCACACCAGCCTCCGTCGCCGGACCCGGCGCCCGAACGGACGCCCTCCAGGCACGATCGGCATCGCGTCCGCGGCGGGAGTCCTCTGACCCCGCTGTGACCGGCGTGCGCGAGCGTATCCTGCGCGCCACGCTCGAGCTCATCGCCGCCAGCGGCGTGGCCGCCGTCACCAACCGCCGCGTCGCCAAGTCAGCCGGGGTGTCGCTCGGCTCGCTCACCTACCACTTCTCGAGCCAGTCCCAGCTGCTCCACGAGAGCATGCTCCTCTATGTGGAGGAGGAGACGTCGCGCCGCGAACAGATCGCGCGCGAGCTCGCCGAGCGGGAGCCCAGCGTCGAGCAGGTCGCCGAAGCGGTCGAGCGCGTAGTCGCCACCGCCTCCGACATCCCTCAACAACTCGCCGAACTGGAGCTGCACCTTCACGCCGCGCGCGATCCCGAGTTGCGAGCCGCGTCCGAGCGCTGCTTCAAGGCCCACGAGCAGATCGCAGCCGCCGCGCTTGCCGCGCTCGGCATCCCCGACGGCGAGCGTCATGCGCCCACCGTCGTAGCGCTCATGACCGGGCTCGCCGTACGACGGCTCGCCGCGGGCGGACACGACGCGCAGGGGACCTCCGAGGCGCTGCTCACGCTCGTGCGCGGGCTGGAAGGCTGAAAGTCGCTTTACCTCGTACGCGCATCCCCGATGATGTGACCCGGCGCAGGGTCACCGCCCGACTGAGGCGTACGCCAGGGGTACCGTCAGCGCCCCAGCGTGCGCGTGACCTCACGCGCACGTCCGCGCAGGCCACCGACCAGCTCACGCACTTCCGCAAGCCCCGCTCGCAGCTCCACGTCGCCGACCTCGACCGGCAGCATCGAGTCCTGTAGTTCGATGAGCACGCCGTCCGCCCTTTCGGCCGCCTCGACGGCGGCGTCGATGAGGCCCTTCGTGCCGTTCGACGGAGCGACCGGGGACGGCGACTGGAAGGTGCGACCCGGCAGCTCGTGGCGCTCGGCGAAGCCGGCGTGGATGCGCTTCGCCCGGCCGTAGGCCGCCTGGATCGGCTGGAACAGCTCCTCTTCGAGCCGCTCGGCCGCGTACTCGTCGAGATGCTCGTACGCCTCGCTCAGAAGCGCCAGCGCGACAGCGATCTCATCGGCCGCGGCGGCAAGCGTGTCGAGTATCTGCTGTCTCGCCTCGGCGGTTGTGTAGGTCATGGGCGGAGGTTAGTCGCTCGGCCGAGCCAAACCGGCAGGACGTACGAACAAAGGGCGCACCGAAGATCGATCACCTCACCTTGCTACAGGACTGAGAGGAAGACCACGCGGTCGACAAGCGCCGGGTCGGGCGAGTCAGCCGGACGGCGCGCCAGGCGGCGAGGAGGAGGTTCCGCCGCCCGCGGGCGCTGGCGAGGGGAACGTCACGAAGGCCTGGCGTGCGAGCGTGGCGAGGCTCGAGGCCATCACCCCCTCGCTCGAGACGGTGAACAGCTGCTGGCCGATCACGAGCGAGCGATCGATCTGCGGA
>PLYX01000135.1 GCA_003151895.1 Solirubrobacterales bacterium | reverse complement strand
GCTCGACCAGGATGCGGCTCACGCGGCCCTCCAGGCCGCTCGCTTTCTGGACGTATTCGAGCGTGCTCACCGCGATCGGGCTCGAGATCAGCGCTCCGATCTGCTTTTCGGTGAGGCGCGAATAGAGCGCCGCTTCGCTCGTGTGCCCGAGCGCCTGGAACTTCACGGCGTCGCCGAACTTCTTCGCCCCGACGGCGTTTGCCACGGGCACCGGCAGCACCACCGCTTCGACTCCGGCGAATGGGGTGAGCGCCACTTTGCGCACGAGTGCGCCCTTCAGTTCGGCGAGCGTCCCGTCGGCCCCGACGAGCTCCACCGACTCGCTGCCCTTCGGCCCGACTGCGTTGGCGCTCACTTCGAGCAGTGGCGCCGCCACCCGCACGCCCGGCAGATGGCGAGCTTCTGCGACGAGCTTTTCCGGCAGGCCGTGAGCGTCGCGTGCGGTGAGCTGCAGCTTTGCGGCGCCCACGATCCCGCTGTTGAGCTGTCCGACCGAGCTCGACAGGCTCGAGCTCGCGATCTGCGAGGCGAACAGCAGTCCCACGCCCGCGGCGATCCCCACGATCGCAAAGCACTCCTGCAGCGCGCGCGAGCGCAGGCGCACGCGGTACAGGTGAAGCACGTTCGCAAGCCTCATCGCGGCCCTCCTGAGATCGTCACGCCGCGCTGTCGCCCTGTGCGCTGCATCCCCGGCCTACGGGCGCAATGCCCTGTCCCCACGCCATACCCCTCACCTCGCCCCGATAGGGGCGAGCCCTTTATCGGGGTCGTAGTCGACCAGCTTGCCGTCGCGCAGTGCCAGCACGCGGTCGGCGAAGCCGGCGGCCTGCGGGTCGTGGCTGACGAGCACGATCGCCACCCCGCGCTCGCGGCACAGCTCGGTGAGCAGCTCGAGCACCTCGCGCCCGCGCTGCGTGTCGAGGCTGCCTGTCGGCTCGTCGGCGAGCAGCAGCTTCGGCTCGGTCGAGAGGGCCCTTGCGATCATCACGCGCTGACGCTCCCCCATCGAAAGCGTCTCGGAGCGGTGCGTGAGCCGCGCGCCGAGACCGAGGCGCTCGAGCAACGGCTGCACGCGTTTGTGGGCCTCCTTCCACGGCGTGTTCTTCAACAGCTTGAGCACCGTGTTGTCGATCGCCGTCACGCCCGGAAGCAGGTCGAAGTTCTGGCGCACGAAGCCCATCTCCTGGAGGCGGAAGTGCGACGCCTCACGCTCTGAGAGCGAGGAGATGTCGCGGCCGTTCACCAGCACTTTGCCGCTCGTCGGCGCCAGCAGGGCGGCAACCATCAACAGCAGCGTCGTCTTACCGGAGCCGCTCGGCCCATAGAGTGCCACCATCTCGCCTGTCGAGACCGACAGCGTCACGCCGTCAACGGCGCGCACCGTCTCCTCCCCGGCTGTGTGGTAGTGCTTGACGAGATCTCGCAGCTCCAGCATGCGTGTCCCTCTCCCTAGTGACGACCGGTCGGCAGCTGATCATGCTACCGGCCCCCCTCCTGCTTGACCTGTGCAGAAACCCTATCTGAAACTGTCCAGGCTCGGTGGCGCGTGGTCGTGCGCGCCGGTGCGTCGATAACCAATGGCGTTGCGCAGATGCGTGGGTAGGCGGCGCAGCTTGAACACGAGCATCGTCGGCTTCTGCAGGGCGCCGACGGTGGCGAGCACGCTCTCGCTCACCGGCTCCAGTTCGGGGCTGTGGGCCTCTGGAGTGGATAGGTAGTTGCCGATCATCGCGGCGAGGATCACGAGGTGCCGGCGATTGTGTGGAAGCTCCTGTGCCACCCGCATTGCCTCCACCGCGAGCCATCTCATCCGCTGCGCCGCCCGCTGCGGGCCGTAGTACTCGACGAGGCTGCGATGGCCCGCGGCCTCGTCCTCGCGTTTGTCGATCAGGTTGTCCAGCAGCGAGTGCAGGCCGCCGATCCATGGGAAGTAGGCGTACTCGAGCGCGGCCACCTCGGCGGCGTCGAGCTGCGGCTCGGACGCCGCTGCGATCAGCGCATAAACCCCGAGCGAGGAGCCGGCCGCCGCGGCGGTCTCCCACCACTGCAGTCCCGCCCCCGGCGGGCTGGCTTCGCGCGCCCATTGCTCCAGCGCCTCGTGGTTGCCCTGGGATTCGCTCAGGTTCAGGCTCTGAAACGCCACGATGCGGGCGGCGGCTGCTTGCGCGGCCGGCGCCACAGTTTGGTAGGACGGCAGGCCGGCGACCGCGGAGCGGCAGCTGTTCAGGACGTTCAGCAGGTAGCCGCCGTCCTCGTGCTGAGGATGGTGCTCGTACCAGTCGAGCGGGGTGGAGGGCGGATCACCTTCCTCCCCCGGACCCCCTCCCGCTTCGCCCGGGGGGGTGAGCGCGTACAACAACGCTTCGTGCAAGCGCCGACCGTCGGCCACGGGGTCGGCGCTCGGCTGCTCGCCTAGGATGTCGAGGAAGTTGTAGGCCGCCTGGAAGGAGCTCACCGCCCGGGTGACCTCCGCGCGGCGCCCGCGCGGAGCGAACGCCGCGAACGCCGCCGCGCCCTCGATGTTGCCGCGCTTGGCGAGCGCTTCGAGCGCTAACCGGCGCAGCACGGGGTCGGGTATTCGTCGTGCCAGCCGCCGCCAGCGAGCGACGTGCAGGCACACGCGCGGGAACACACCCGTCCAGTAGCTGAGGGCCGCGTGCGCGAACGTGCCCGCCAGCGCCATACGGCTGTGCGGCGCTGGCCGTATTGTCTTTCCCCGGTGCGCGTTCACGTCGTCGATCCCTCCGCCTACACGCCACCCTACGACCATGCGCTGTGCAGTGCGCTGGCGGCGTCAGGCACGGAGGTGGAGTTGTTCACCAGCCGCTTCGCCTACGGACCCGTGGCGGTCCCGGACGGATACGTGCGCCGCGAGCTCTTCTACCGCGTGTCCCTCGGCGCCCCCGGAGGGCGTGTGCGGATGGCGTGCAAGCTCGCCCAGCACGTGCCCGACATGCTGCGCTACCGCCATATGGCGCGTCACGCCGACGTGGTGCACTTCCAGTGGCTCCCCGTTCAACACCTCGATGCCCACCTACTGCCTCCCGCCCGCTCCGCGGGCGGTGGCGTTTGGAGGGGGAGGGCTGCCCGCCGCCCTCCGCTCGTGCTCACCGCCCACGACGTGCTCCCGCGCGAGCCGCGCCCTGGCCAGCTCGCCGCGCAAAGACGCCTGTACGATCGCTTCGACGCGATCGTGGTGCACTCCGAGCACGGCCGTACGCGCCTGGTCGACGAGCTCGGCACCGACGGCGACCGCGTGCACGTGATCCCACACGGTGTGTTTACCCACCTGGCCGAACGAAGATCGGGTGCCCACCCACCCGCGCCCCCATTGCCGCCGCCGTACGAGACGGAGCAGCCGGTGGTGCTGTGCTTCGGGTTGATGCGCCCCTACAAGGGGATCGACGTGCTGCTTGACGCGTGGGGCGGAACGGGAACGGGCGAAGCGCCGGTGCGTGACGCGGAGTTGTGGATAGCGGGAATGCCGCGCATGGACATCTCCGCGCTTCAGGCCGCCGCGCCCGCGAACGTGCGGTTCGTGCCGCGCTTCATCGGCGACGACGAGCTGCCCGCCTATTTCGAACGCGCCGACCTGGTCGTGCTCCCCTACCTGCAGGCCGACCAGTCGGGCGTGCTGTTCACGGCGCTCGCCTTCGGCAAGCCGCTGCTGCTCAGCGACGTGGGCGGCTTCCCCGAGCTCGCAGGCACGGGCGCGGCGCGCGTCGTGCCGGCGGGCGACCCGCGCGCTCTCGGGCAGGCGCTCAGAGAGCTGCTGAACGATAGGGCCACCCTGATCGGAATGTGCGTGAGGGCCAGGGCAGCCGCCACTGGACGTTACTCCTGGGAGGCGGTCGGCCGCGCCCACCTCGACCTCTACCGGCGGCTCCTGCAAGAAGCGCCACGGCGGTAACGCGTCCGCTCGGACAGAATGCGCGCAGTGGGCACCGCTCTTCAGATCGTCTTCTGGGCTTCGGCCATCCTGATCGTGTGGACCCAGCTCGGCTATGCGCTCCTCATCGCAGCGCTTGCCCGCCTACTCACGCCGGCGCCACAGGCTTCCTCTACGTCGCGAGAACGACCCGATGCCCCTCCTCGACACGTCGACGGTGTGTCGAGGATCGTGGCTGCGCACGATCAGGAGGAGGTGCCGCGGGTGTCCTTGATCGTCGCGGCTCATGACGAGCAGGCCGTGATCGCCGCGAAGGTTGCCAACGCGCTCGCGCTCGACTACCCGCGCGAGCTGCTCGAGGTGATCGTCGCGTGCGACGGATGCACCGACGCCACCGCCCGAAGCGCTCGCGAGGCGGGCGCCGATTTCGTGCTCGAGCTGCCGCGTGGCGGCAAGATCGCCGCACAGGACGCCGCCGTCGAGCAGGCCCGTGGTGAGATCGTGGCGTTCTCCGACGCCAACGCTTCGTGGGAGCCCGACGCGCTGCGTGAGCTTGTGAGCGCCTTCGGCGATCCGCGGGTCGGCTATGCGTGCGGCCGCGTGCGCTTCCTGCAGAGCGGGGACGGGGTGGGTGGGGACGGGGTGGGTGGGGACCTCAAACAAACACGCGGCGCGCACGCACCCTCCAGGGCATCCCCCATTGCGGGGGACACCCTAAAGGGCACAGGCAGGCAGGCCACCAACCAGGAGGGCGTCTACTGGCGCTACGAGATGGCGCTGCGCGCGCGAGAGTCGCGTCTGCGCTCGATTACGGCCGGCAATGGCGCCATCTACGCCACCCGGCGCCACTCCTACATCGTGGTGGACCCGATCATGGGCCACGACCTGTCGTTCCCGTTCAACATGGTCAAGCGCGGGTGGCGCGCCGTGGACGTTCCCAGCGCCGGCGCCACCGAGAAGATGGTGCCCTCCATAGAGGGGGAGTGGCGGCGCAAGCGGCGCATGATGAGCCACACCTGGCCGATCGTGCTGCGTGGCGGAATGCTCTCGCCGCGCGGCTACACGCCGGGTTATGCGCTGATGATCCTCTCTCATCGCCTGCTGCGCTACCTCACCCCGTTCCTGCACGTGCTCGCGCTCGCCGCCAACGTGGCGCTCGTGGCCGACGATGCCGGCGCCCTCTACAGGGTCACGCTCGCGCTGCAGCTCGCGCTGCTCGCAGCCGCGGCGCTGGCGAGCGCGATGCCCGTGCGCCTGCTGCTGATCGCGCGCTACTACGTGCTCACAGCCGCCTCCCCGGCCGCCGGCCTGTGGGACTGGCTGCGCCACGGCACCGCCGCATCTTGGGATGCCGCGGAGGGCACGCGATGATCAGCCCCGGCTTTGTGCGGGAATGTCAGTGATGATCCGTCGTGCGATCGACATCTTGGGCGGCAGCGTCGCACTGGTGTTGGCGGCGCCTGTGATGGGGGTGGCGATGCTCGCCATCCGCCTGGAGTCGCGCGGGCATCCCATCTACAGGCAGCGCCGGGTGGGTATGGATGGGGGGTCGTTCGACCTGTTGAAGCTGCGCACCATGGTGGACGGCGCCGAAAATATTGGGGCCGGCCTGGCCATCAACCAGAACGATCCCCGCGTCACGCGCGTGGGGGCGCTGCTGCGCAGGACCTCGCTGGACGAGCTGCCCAACCTCCTGAACGTGGTGCGCGGCGACATGTCGTTCATCGGCCCGCGCCCCACCATCCCGGTGCAGGTGGCCCAGTACACCGAGCGCCAGCGCGGGCGCCTTGCGGTCAAGCCGGGCATCACCGGCTGGGCGCAGGTCAACGGCCGCACCGCACTGCCCTGGAGTGAGCGCATCGAGCTCGACCTCTACTACATCAAGCACCGCTCACCTGCTCTGGACATGCGTATCCTGTGGCGCACCGTGGCAATCGTGCTCGGCGGCTCGGGCCTCTACAAGGGCGACACCGGAGGATGGGCGTGACGTCGCCTCCGGCGATCATGCTCACCGGCGTCGGCAAGCGCTACGACATCGTGTCGTGCTTTGCCGCGCACACGACGGTGGTGGCGGTCGACCCCAACCCGCTCGCCCCCGCGCGCTATGCGGCCCAGGTGCGCGCGAGTGCCCCGCCGATCGACGATCCCGAGTACGTGCCGGAGCTGGCGCGCCTGTGCGAGGCGCACGGCGTCGGCGCGGTGCTCCCGCTCACCGATCTGGACATCGAGAAGCTGGCGCAGGCCCGCGAGGATGGGACCCCACCCACCCTGCCCGCGCTCGTGCCCTCTTCCGAGGTGGCGCGCGCCACCTATGACAAGTACGAGGCCCACCTGCTGCTCGAGCGCCTCGGCCTGCCCTCGCCTCCCACGGTGCTCCCGCACCATGCCGTCCTCGACGCGCTCGACTACCCGGTGATGGTCAAGCCGCGCCGCGGCTCCGGAGCCCGGTCCATCCACCTCGCACACGATCCCTCCCAGGCGCGCTTCTTCGTCGAGTACGTGCACGAGCCGACGATGGTGCAGCGCGCGATGGGGGGCCCCGAGCTGTCGATCGATTGCCTCGGCGACCCCGACGGGCGCTGCCTGAACGCGATCCCGCGCACGATGCTCGAGTCGCGCGGGGGCGAGTCGATCAAGGGCACCGTGATCGACGATCCCGAGCTGGTGGGGTTGGGGCGCAAGGTGATGGAGGCGCTTGGAGTGCGCGGCCCCGCCACGATCCAGGTGTTCCGCGATCCGCGGCTCGGCATCCGCATCACCGACGTCAACACGCGCTTCGGTGGCGCCTTCCCGGCACCGGTCCTGGCCGCCCTCCCGGGTCGCTCCTACCCCGAGCTGATCGTGAGGATGGCGGCAGGCGAGCGCATCGCCCCCCACGTCGGCGAGTACACCGCGGGCGTCACGTTCACGCGCTACTACTGGCAACTGGAGCTCGACGAGCGCATGGAGCCCACGGGGAAAGACATAACAACCGGCGGCCCCCCGCCGCCGAGGCGCCCCTCCCAACCATCCTCACACGCGGGTTGACCCGCGTGTGAGGACTTGAGGTGTAACAATTGGGGGGTGAGCGAGTGCGCCAAATGCGGGTCCCCCATGCAGGAGGGGCAGGACTGGTGCTTGCAATGCGGCACGGGCCGACCCCGGAGCCTGAGCGGCGGTCCGGGTTGGCGCACGGGCGTGGCGATCCTCGGCGCAACCGCCGTGCTCGTCGGTGGCGCGTCGGTGGCGGCGTATGCGGCGCTGAACAAGACCAAGCACAAAGCCACGGTGGCGGTCGTGGCGGTGAAGGGGCCGGCCACTGCCGTTTCCCCCACAGCCACCCCCACCACTCCGGGGGCCACCGCGCCCGGGACAGCCACGACGCCGCTGAGCACTCCGACCACGGTGAAAGCCGCGCCGCCGAAGATCCCGCTGCAGACCCCCACGCCCAAATCCTCCGGTGGCGCGACCACGGAAGCCAACAACGCCCTCTTCCCGCCGGAAACCAAAACGACCAAAACAACCACCACAACGAAAACCAGCGGCGAATCGACGAAAAGCGCGAGCGAAAACAGCGGCTCCGAAGGCGGCTCGGAAACGAAGACGAGCGCCGGCTCAGAACCGCCGAGCCCGATCCTGCTCGACACGAACGCCGCCATCACCTACAACCCGTACAGCTACCCCTCCTCCCTGTTCGGCGACCCCAGCCTCGCGATCGACGGCGAAGAAAAGACCGCCTGGACCGCTCAGGTGCAAGCCGCCGACGCGCCGAAGATGGCGGAGGGATTGGTGCTCGACCTGAAGAGTCCTCAAAAGCTTGGGAGCGTGGCGGTCAAGACCACCACCACCGGCATTACCGTCGAAATCTACGGCTCCAACGGCCACACACTGCCCGCGTCGATCTCCGCCCCGGAATGGAAGCGGCTCGTCGGCCTGAAAATCTTGAAGAAGAAAAGCACCACGCTGACGCTGAAAACGAACGGCAAGGGCTACCGCTTCATCGGGCTGTGGCTCGCCAAGGCTCCGGCCGCATCGACCGCCGCCAGCCCCGGCAGCGTGTCGATAAACGAATTCGAACTCTTTCCGCCCAAGTAGGGCGGTTCAGGCCGGCTTCTTGGCGCGGCGACGGGGATGCGCTGCCCACACCTCGTCGAGGAACCCGGCAATCTCCTCGGTGAGGCGCTCCGGGTGCAGGCGCAGCTCTACGAGCGAGTTGGCTTCGATCAGGCGTGCGTTGGGGAGCTCTTCGGCGAGCATCCCGGCGTCCGAGAAAGGGTGCACCGGGTCGCGCCGGTGGCCGAGTATGAGCGCGGGCGTCTTGAACGTGCGCCGTTCTACTCGGTGGGGCGCGATCCGCCCGAAGAACAGGCCCTGGAGCACCGCGCTGCCCGGGCCGGGGTCCTGGCGGATGAGGTCGAGCAGCACGTTGCCGTAGTAGGGCAGCAACCGCCGCGGCACCGCCCTGGCGCCGCGCGCCACGAGCTTCATGATCGGCTCGCCGAACGTGAGCGCGACGAGCACGGGCGTGAATGCGAGCGCGCTGCCGAGCAGGCCGTTGTCGAGCACGGGCATCTCGATCACGAGGCCCTGCAGGCGGTCGGGGTCGTTGGCGGCGATCTCCAGCCCCGCGTTCGCGCCGAGCGATGTGCCCATCACGATCGCCTTCTCGATGCCGAGGTGGTCCATCAGACCGACCACCTGCTTGCCGTAGACGTCCATCGAGTAGCGCCACATGTCGCGTGGCCGGTCGGAGCTGCCGTGCCCGAGCAGGTCGACGGTGATCACGCGATTGCCGCGCGCCGCCAGGGCCTCGGCCAGCGGGCGATGCATCTCCTGGGAGAGCAGGAGGCCGTGGAGGAGGATCAGCGGCCGCCCCGTCGCCGGCGCGCTCCTGGCCGTGCGGCCCCGCCTCCCCGCCGCGGTGACGGCCGCCGGCCCTCCACCGAACTCGGTGTATGCGATGCGCTGCCCCTCGAAAGTGAAGAACGGCATGCAGCCAGCCTACTACCCGGCGCGCCCCCGCCGCTTGCGTCGCGCTAGCTTTGGGGGCCGAGACTTCCTCAGCCACGCCACCCCCAGGAGGACACCCCCATGGCAAAGCAACCGCGCATACTCGCCGGAGAGACCGCCGCGATCACCGGCTCTGCGCGTGGGATCGGCCGCGCAACCGCGGAAGCGTTCCTGCGTCAGGGCATGAAGGTCGCGATCGGCGATGTCGACTTCGACGCGGCCCGCCAGACCGCATCGGAGCTCGGCGCGAGCACGGTTGCGCTGCCGCTCGACGTCACCGACCGCGACTCCTTCACCGCCTTCCTCGACGGTGCCGAGGAGCAGCTCGGGCCGCTTGACGTGCTCGTCAACAACGCCGGGATCATGCAGGTCGGCCGCTTCATCGACGAGGACGACATGACAGCGCGGCGGATGGTGGACATCAACATCCACGGCGTCATCCTCGGCACGAAGCTTGCGCTCGAGCGCATGATCCCGCGTGACCGCGGCCACATCGTGAACATCGCCTCCCAGGCCGGGAAGTTCGGCGCGCCCGGCGGCGCCACGTACTCGGCGACCAAGCATGCAGTCGTGGGGCTGACCGAGGCCATCCGCGGCGAGATGCGCCTGATGGGCGCGCACGTGGACCTCACCTACGTGATGCCCGCGGTCGTCAACACCGAGCTCGGCTCCGGTCTGGGCGACGTGCGCGGCATGCCCAACCTCGAGCCCACCGAAGTCGCCGACGCGATCGTCGACGCCCTGCAGCACAACGTGGTCGACGTGTGGGTCCCGAAGTCGGCAAAACGCACCAACGTGCTCGTCTCCCTGCTCCCGCGGACGCTCTCCGAGGGGATGGCGCGCGCGATGAAGGCCGACCGCGTCCTCGCGGGCGCCGACGCGAACGTGCGCAGGAACTACGAGCTGCGCGCCGCGCGGTCGGAGCCCGGCCTCGCGCCCGCCCCCGAGCAGCCCGAGCTGACCGAGGTGAGCGGGGACTGAGGTCCCGCGCCGCGGAGCATGCCCGGCGTCCATCGGCTAGGCTCGCGGCCGATGCACACGGTGGCCCTCCAGCTGGCGCCCATTCTGGGCGCGGAGAAGAGCAAGGTTCCGTTCTTCATCGCGGGCG
>PLYX01000061.1:4962-30651 GCA_003151895.1 Solirubrobacterales bacterium | reverse complement strand
CTCGGCACCGACGAGGCGCGCCGCTGGCTGGGACGCGGGACGCCCTCGCCACTGGAGCTCATCCGCTCCGGCAATGTCGCGGCGGCGGACGATCGCGCCGAGGCGGTGATCTTTGATGCCGCGGTGCCGTCCCGCTTGGACACCTGGGTCGACAACGACGCGGCGGCGACCCACGCACCCGACCCCGCGGCGGCGGAGACACCGCGGCGCGTCCGCCGCCACGGCCCCCAGCGGCGGTGATCGATCGCCACATCAAGGCACCCTGGCCGCCGGAGGTCGCCGAGGCGCTCGCACACTTCCGACAGGGTGATCTCATCGAGCGCCCGCCGTTCTTCTACGGCCGGCACGCGACAATCGAAATCTTCGACGCCGGTGGGCCCGCCGAGGAAGAGTCGCAGGTGCACGAGGTGCATCCCGACGACGCACCGCCCTACGGGATCATCACGACCCAGACCTGCGACATCAATGAGCAGGGCACGCCTACGCAGCCTTGGATCCAGGTCAGCCCTGTGTATCCACTGGACGACGACGAGCCGCCGCGAAAGGCATACCTCGTCGAGCTGACGGGGCCGGCTGGCAAGCACCTCGTCGCAGACCTGCGCATCGAGCTGCCACTGGAGAAGAGCCTGCTTGCCGGACGCGTGCCGATCCGCGGCTTCGCGACCGAGGAACAGGAGAACGCCTTCGGGCGGCTCCTCGGCACCCGACGCGCGCGAGCCGCGCTGGCCAACGAGCTGGTCGACACCGTCATCCACCTGATCGGCAAGCGCAAGTCCAACAACAAGGGAAAGTCACGGCCGGTCTGGGCCCAGCTTTGGCGCCTGGGTCTGCAGATCGAGGAGGGCACGCGACTGAAGCCCGTCGCTGTGCGCCTCCACGTGCTGAGCATAGGCCAGCCCAGCGACCAAGTGCTCGGATGGTTCGCCGACTGGGAGGACGCCACGCGCGTCGAGGCTGAGGCCGTCGGTATCACGCTGTTGACGACGCGCCACCACGACGCTACGAACATGGACGCCCAGCTCGCCGACCGCCTCGTCCCGCTGGCAATCTGACTCTCCGGCGGAGACAGTCTAAGTTTACGCCGTACACCCCCTCGACGAACGTTTCGCCACGATCGTCAGTGCGTGCCCCGGATCAGCCCGGTCGTCTGACTCCCCGGCCGTCCCTGGTCCGTGCACGCCACCCCGGACGCGGAGCAGGACGCTCCGCACCCACGACTGTTGGATACGCCACGGCCTGCGCGGATGCGACCCAACATAACCACACCCCTCTCACCATCCACCCCTGTTCATCGACGATACGTCCGTATCGCTGATTATTGCCACGATGACCGAAGATCGAAGCAGACCTATAAAAACTCAAGACGAACGGCACGCGTGAAAGCGAGTCGGTGTGGAACGACAGCGGTCGTCCTTCACGCGAAGAAGAATTCAAACAGTTCAGCGCGACCGGCGGCGGATGCAGCACCCTGTTCACCGCCCCCTCGTGGCAACAGAACGTGCCGGGCTGGGCGAACACCGCGTGCGGGACAAAACGGCTCGACAACGACGTCGCGGCGGTCGCCGACCCGTACACGGGCTTTGACATCTACGACAGCTATGACTGCGGCAAATCCTGCGAAGAAGGGGGCATCGGCGAAGGCTGGGTCACGATCGGCGGCACCTCGCTGTCCTCGCCGCTGATCAGCTCGATCTACGCGCTCGCCGGTGGCAGCGGGGGAGTCGGCTACCCGGCGGCCACGCTCTACGGCCATCTCGGCCAGACCTCGCTGTATGACGTCACCGAATGCGAGTTCGAATACGGCACGAGCACCAGCTACGGGTCGAAAGCGCCGTGCAAATCGCTGCCGGGGTCCGGGTCGAGCCCGGTGGCGGTGTCCGCGTCGATCGCGGCGGGCCTCGCCGCGAACACCGAATACCACTTCAGGATCTCGGCGACGAACGCGGCCGGCACGGCCAAGGGGGAAGACTTGACGTTCAAGACGTCGTAGGCGGTCGCGCCGGCCCACGCGGACGCGACCCGAGATGCTTACTTTGATGTTGCCCGGTTCCGTCCCGCAGCCGGGCTTTGAGATCACAGATTGCAACCTCAAACGAGCGGTGGGGTCCGCAGCGTGTGGCACTCTGCGCGCATGGTCGATCGAACCAAGACAGAGAGGTCGCTGGAGCTGATCCCGCTCCCGGCGATCCAGAAGCGGATCGTGGTCGCTCGCAAACGCAACGTGATGCTCGATGAGGATCTCTCAGAGCTCTACGGGGTGCAGACACGCCGCCTGATCGAGCAGGTCAAGCGGAACATCGACCGGTTCCCGTCCGACTTCATGTTCCAGCTGACGAAGGACGAGGCCACGGCTTTGAGATCGCAATCTGCGACCTCAAAGGAGGGGCGCGGCGGACGTCGCTACGCGCCCTACGTCTTCACAGAGCAAGGCGTGGCGATGCTGTCCGGCGTTCTCCGGAGCAAGACGGCGGTCGGCGTCAACATCGCGATCATGCGTGCGTTCGTTGAGCTACGACGCGCCGTGGCCTCTTACACCGCGATCGAGAGGCGCCTTGAAGATTTCGAGCGAGAGACCAAAGCCACCCTCGGCCAACACGACCAGCAGCTGGACGAAATCTTCGAGGCGCTGCGGCAGCTGATCTCCCCACCCCCGCAGCCCAAGCACCCGGTCGGCTTCAGGTTGCCCGAGGGCGACAAGTAGGCTCGCTTCGCGCTGAGACCCGGCTGGCCGTGGTACGCGCACCCCACCCCGGGCGCGGAGCAGGAGGCTCCGCGCCCACGGCCTTCTGATACCCATCCACCCACCCGCGTGGATGCGGCCCAACATAACCACCCATTCACCATCCCCGCCCTCGACAACACGCCTGTATCGAACGACCTCTACACCTCGATCACCGGCGGCTGTGACAATCTCGCCGCCGCCGGCGGCAGCCGGCGCAGCTGGCGAGCGCCTACGAATACGACCCGGCCGAAGGTGGGATGGGACAGACGGTCGCGATCGTCGACGCGTTCGATGACCCGAACATCGAAGCTGACCTCGGGGCGTTCGACAGTAACTACGGGCTCCCAGCCTGCACGAGCGCGAACGGCTGCTTTACGAAGGTCGGGCAGACCGGGAGCACGACGTCGCTGCCGAAAGCGGACAAAGAAGGCTGGTCGGTCGAGATCGCGCTCGACGTGGAGACCGTGCACAGCGCCTGCGAGCGCTGCAAGATCCTGCTGGTAGAGGCGAACGAACCAACCGACGCCGATCTCGCCACGGGTGTGAACGAGGCGGTCAAACTGGGAGCGACCGAGGTCTCCAACTCCTATGGTGGGCCCGAGGAAGCTGGTGGCGAAGAAGCGGCCTACAAGCATCCTGGAGTCGTGATCGCGGCCTCGGCCGGCGATCAGGGCTACTACGACTGGGACGTCGTGACCGAAGGCTTCGCGGCCCCCGGTTTTGACGGCCCCTCGGGCGTCGGCGCGCCAAAGGGGCTGGGCGCCTTCAAGAGCAACGCCGTCACCCTGCTCACGCAGACCTCGGCGACGCTGAACGCCAGGGTGAACCCCGACGGGCAGACGGTCACCGAATGCGAGTTCGAATACGGCACGAGCACCAGCTATGGGTCGAAAGCGCCGTGCAAATCACTGCCGGGGTCCGGGTCGAGCCCGGTGGCGGTGTCCGCGTCGATCGCGGCGGGCCTCACCGCGAACACCGAATACCACTTCAGGATCTCGGCGACGAACGTGGCCGGCACGGCCAAAGGGGAAGACTTGACGTTCAAGACGGGGTAAGCGGTCGCGCTGGCCCGCACGGATGCGACCCGAGATGATGCTTTGATGTTGTCCGGGTTCCGTCCGGAGCATAGGCGAACATATGTTCGCTACCGTGATGCGCGGCGCTGGTACGCGCACGATCCATGCGTGGTGCTGTGCGATGCAGACACGAATTCTCTACCTCGACGACTCCGGCAAGCCGGACCCTGGCCACGCTTCAAAGGCGGTGGTCCTCGCAGGCTTCGCCATCGACGCCGACGTGTATCCGACCTTTTCGCGCCGCATCCTCGGAGCGAAGAAGGCGTTCTATCCCAGCAGGGGTCTGCCGCAGGCCTGGGAGATCAAGTCTGCGCAAGTAATCAAGCCAAACCCGTGGAACCGCTCAAAGAACCGCCGTTTCTGCCAAGAGGTCGAGCGATTGGTCAAGACGATGGGCGGAACTGCGTATGCCGCCACGATCCTGAAGTCGAACATGAACCATCCCATGACATTGGCGACCACAATGCCGCTGCAACTTCAGATTCTTGCCGAGCATTTTGACACGGAGTGCCAAGCGCTTGACCGCATGGGCATGATCGTCGCCGATTGGTCAGGCCACCAATATGACCAGCACGCCAGCCGGTGCGTCGCGAGCTTTGTAGCATCTGGCAGCCTGGCTCTTCATCCGGCTGTTTACTACGGTAGCTCCCATTCGATCGAGGGTATTCAGGTTGCGGACCTCATCGCAGGTGTGCGCCGTCGTTCGGCGGAGGGCGATGCGAATCTGGTGGGGCTCGATCTGAACCTGTCCAGTGCTCGACCCGCGGCAGGAGTTGGCCAGACCTCGAAGGGGAGGCCCTACACGAACTGGATCACCGTGTTCTAGACACGTGATCCCGCAGATGTGCTACGCTTGCGCTGTCGCAGGTTCGATTAGTAGGCGCGAGCCGAATGCAATCGAAGCACCTGCGACATTGGGGCCTCGGATCTCACGAGGTCCCTTCTTTTTGGTCGAGCTCGTCGCCGCGGACAAGCGGGTCGTGCTGCTCGGGTCTCGCTGCGGAGCCGAGAGACAGTAGCGCGCGTCACCGCCAGATGACGACTCTCCAAGCACCTTGTTTGGCGCACCACCCTTGACGCGGAGCGGGACGCTCCGCGCCCACGACCCTCGGATACCCACCCACACGCGCGGATGCGACCCAAAAAACCCGCCAAGTACACCTCCATCACCGGTGGCGACTACAACATCGCGAAGGCTACGCAGCGCCCCGAGCACCGCTTGCGGGACGAAACGGCTCGACAACGACGTCGCGGCGGTCGCCGACCCCTACACGGGCTTTGACATCTACGACAGCTATGACTGCGGGAAATCCTGCGAAGAGGGGGGCATCGGCGAAGGCTGGGTCACGATCGGCGGCACCTCGCTGTCCTCGCCGCTGACCAGCGCGCTGTACGCCCTCGCCGGTGGCAGCGGGGGAGTCAGCTACCCGGCGGCCACGCTCTACAGCCATCTCGGCCAGCCCTCCTCGCTGTATGACGTCACCGAATGCGAGTTCGAATACGGCACGAGCACCAGCTACGGGTCGAAAGCGCCGTGCAAATCACTGCCGGGGTCCGGCACGAGCCCGGTGGCGGTGTCCGCGAAGGTCACGACGCTCACGCCGAACACCGAATACCACTTCAGGATCTCGGCGACGAACGCGGCCGGCACGGCCAAGGGGGAAGACTTGACGTTCAAGATGTCGTAGGACCCGCGCCGTCACGGCCCGTCCCGCGCTTGACCGTCGCGTTCTGCTAACGGCAGCGTACGCATCATGCGATCAGTAGCGTAGATTGGCTGCGATCAGTAGCATGGATACTTGTGAGCACAAGGTGGACATGGCAGGAGCGGACCGGGGGGCCCCTGTACCTGCACCGTGTCCTCGACGACGAGCTCGATGAGAAGTCGGCCGAGTTTGCCGCTATCTCGATCGAGGGGCCCAAGGGGGTCGGCAAGACAGAGACCGCACAGCGCCGAGCGCATACGGACTACCGTCTCGACGGCCCCACCGGCCAGGTGGTGGCAGCCAACCCACAGGTTGTGCTCACCGGTGAACCTCCGATCCTGATCGACGAGTGGCAGCGCGTTCCCGCCACATGGGACGTGATCCGCCGGGCGGTCGACGACGGAGCGCCGCCAGGCAGCTACCTGCTCGCCGGCTCGGCGAGCGAGCACGGGGCCCACACCGGGGCGGGCCGCATCCTCACGTTGCGGATGCGCCCTCTGACACTCTCCGAGCGTGGCATCGATGCGCCGACGGTGAGCCTGCGCCGGCTGCTCGGCGGCGAGCGAGGAGTCATCGAGGGTCAAACGGACGTCGGACTGGAGGACTACGCGCATGAGATCGTCAGCTCTGGGTTCCCCGCCACACGCGGCCTGTCAGAAGCCGCACACGAGGACTTCTTCGACAGCTACCTCCAGCGCATCGTGGAGCGCGACTTCGAGGAGATGGGCCGCCTCATCCGCCGTCCGGCGACCCTGCTGCGATGGATGAACGCCTACGCCGCCGCCACGGCCTCCACCGCCTCGCTCGAGACGATCCGTGACGCTGCCACGGGCGGCGAAGGGCAAAAGCCCGCGAAGACCACGACCCAGCCCTACCGGGAGATCCTGCAACGGTTGTTCATCGTCGATGAACTGCCCGCGTGGGCGCCGACCCGCAACCGAATCTCGCGGCTCGCGATGGCGCCCAAGCACCATCTCGCCGATCCCGCCCTCGCCACAAGCCTGCTCGGAGTGGGCGCGGGCGCCCTGCTGTCCGCCGAACCGGTGGGGCCGCCGTCGTTGCGCGAAGGTCCGCTGCTGGGCGCGCTGTTCGAGTCGTTGGTGATGCTCTCGGTCCGGGTCTACGCCCAGGCGGCGCGCGGGCGGGTCAGCCATCTCAGGACTCGAAACGGCGACCACGAGGTCGATCTGATCGCGGAGCGTCGCGACGGGCGCATCCTCGCGATCGAGGCAAAGCTCGCGGCCGTGCCCGGCGATCGCGATGTCCGCCACCTTCACTGGCTCGCCCAGCAAATCGGAAGCGACCTGCTCGACGCGGTCGTGATCACGACCGGCCCGTACGCCTACCGCCGGCCGGATCAGATCGCCGTCGTGCCGGCGGCGCTGCTCGGCCCCTGACCTGAACGCCAACGCGAGAAGGGCTCCCAGGTCGATGGCGAGTTGCGAGAGCTGCGTTGCCACGTCTACTCGCCATTTGCCGCTATGATATTCGCCATCTGCCGGAGCTCAGATCGCCATTTGCCTCGTGCTCATGCCCGCAACCGCTCATATATTCTCCCGTTGTGCCAAGCCGCTCGTACTGGAGGCGCTTGCCGATACGCGGGTAGTGTTCATCGGGGGAGCGAGGCAGGTGGGCAAGAGCACACTGGCGCGCGAGATCGCCCGGGGCGAGCGTCCGGCCGAAGAGTTCAGTCTCGATCGCCGGGCTACGCGCGAGACCGCGCTTGCCGACCCGGAGGGGTTCGTCGCGGGTCTGAACGGTCCGGTGTTCATCGATGAGATCCAGCGCGCGCCCGACCTGCTGCTCGCCATCAAGGATGCCGTCGACAGAGATCTGACGCCGGGCCGCTTCCTACTCACCGGCTCCGCGAACGTGCTCACCGCCCGCAACGTCAAGGACGCGCTCACGGGTCGCATGGAGACGATCCCGCTGTGGCCGCTGGCTCAGAGCGAGATCCATGGGTGCAGCGCGAACCTCGTCGATGCGCTCTTCGCCGGCGAGCCGCCGCGTATCGCCGGCGCCACCGTCGGTCGCGGCGCCTTCGTGGACGTCGTGGCGGCCGGTGGCTACCCTGAGGCTCGCGTACGCAGTGGGCGTCGGCGAGCCCGCTGGTTCGCCAGCTATCTCGATACGACGCTCGACAGGGACCTGCGCGACATCAGCGATGCTCGCAAGCTCCAGGAGATCCCGCGGCTGCTGCGCCTGCTGGCCTCACAGGCGGCGAACGTCCTCTCCTATCGCGCCATCGCCGCCAAGCTCGACCTGACGCACGACACAGTGCGCGAGTACGTCGGGCTGCTGCAGACCATCTTCCTCGTGCGTCTGCTGCCCGCCTGGCGTCCGGGTATCGGGGCGCGGGAGGCGCACGCTCCCAAGGCATACCTCATCGACTCGGGGCTGCTGGCACACCTGCTCGGCGCCGATGAGCGCAGAATCGCCGCGGACGGCCAGGTCACAGGGAAGGTGCTCGAGAACTTCGTGGTCATCGAGGTGCTCAAGCACGCCGACTGGGCTGAGACCGACACTCGTGCCTATCACTACCGCCGGCGCGAGGAGGAGATCGACCTCGTGCTGGAGAGCCGTGCCGGTGAGATCGTCGCGATCGAGGTCAAGGCGGCAGTGTCGGTCGGACGCAAAGACCTACGGGCGATGGAAAAGCTGCGCGACAGCACTGGTGAGCGTTTCAGAGCCGGGGTGGTGCTCTGCACCTGCGCGCAGACGATCCCGCTCGGCAAGCGTCTGTGGGCTGTACCTCTCAGCGGGCTATGGGCGTGACCACGGCCGTTCCGCGAGCGTCTCGCCGCCATCCCGCTGCAGGGACTCGCCCTGATCGTCACCGCCCACCCCACCGTCGACCACGACATGGTCCTCAAACGCGCACGCCTGGTCGTGGACCTGCGCGGCGTAACACACGGATCGCCAGATGTCGTAGATCAGCCGGAGATGGCTCTACAAGAAGCAGCAGACTAGCAGCGTCTAGGCTGACTAGCGGAGTCTAGCCGGACTATCCACGTATAGCGAGCCTCACGTGATGAGCCACAACGACCCCAGTCTTGGTAAGGGACCATGTCGCGAACCCCCCCGGTCTTGGTAAGCAACTGACACCACGCCCGCAGCGAACTTCCCCTCGATGACCCTCGCTTCTGTCGGGGTCCTGTCCTATTGTGCAGACAATGGTCTGCGAACGCCACGACACATCTTCGCGAGCATGAGCAACACGCCGATCCGCGGCAGCGCCGGTGAGATCGCAGTGGTTGCCGGCACAGCGGCCTACCTCGACCTGATCGACCGTTTGAAGCAGCGCATTCGCGAGTCTCAGGCCCGCGCGGCGCGCACTCTCAACACGGAGCTGGTGATGCTCTACTGGTCGATCGGCCGCGACATCCTCGACCAGCAGCAGGCCGGCGGGTGGGGCGACGACGTCGTCGGTCGCATCGCACAGGACCTCGCCGCGGACACCGGTCCGGCGCGTGGGTTCTCTCGGCGCAACCTGTTCTATATGCGCCGCTTCGCCGCGTTGTGGCCCGAGCCGGAGAAAGTGCAGACGCTGTCTGCACAAATCGGTTGGTCCCATCACCAGGTCCTCATGGACGCCTGCGGAGATGACCCAGATCTCTACGCGTGGTATGCGACAAAGGCAGCCGAGCATCGTTGGGCGGTCCGTCATCTCAAGGGCCAAATCAGCCTGCGCCTCCATGAGCGCCAGGGCTCAGCTGTCACGAACTTCGCTGCCGCGCTTCAGCCGCCAGATGCACAGCATGCGCTGGAGGCGATCAAGGACCCCTACGTCTTCGACTTCCTGGAGCTGGCCGAGGATGCTCGGGAGCGACATCTTGAGCAGGCCCTGATCGACGACATCCAGAGGTTCCTGCTGGAGCTCGGCACAGGCTTCGCCTTCTACGGGCGGCAGCGTTCGCTGCTTGTCGGCGCGCAGGAGTTCTTCCTCGACCTGCTCTTCTGTGCGCCACGAGGCGCCAATCAACCGAGGTGGGTGAGAGGCCCGCCGATCATTAAGCGAGGCATACCCGTGAGCAACTCTACAAAGTTATACGCCATTATCCAGTGCCAGCCGGATAATGCTGGATAACGATGGATAAGTCTGATAGCTTTGTGTGATGGACCCGGATGTCAACCCATACTCGATGGGTGCCGGCAACCCTCCGCCGGCCCTGACCGGCCGCGAGACCCAGGAGCAGCAGTTCAGGACCCTGCTTGCCCGGCTCGGCGGCGGATTGAGCGACCGCAGCATGATCGTGTCCGGGCTGAGGGGAGTCGGGAAGACGGTTCTGCTGCTGGAGTTCGAGGGCATCGCGAAGGACGCCGGATGGACTGCGCCGCGGCCGATCGAGATCAAGTCGGACACCGATTTCCGCTCCGAGCTCGCCGACGCCGCATACCAGGCGCTGCTGCAGCTCAGCGCTCGCAAGGCGCTCGGGGATCGGCTGAGATCGTTCGCCGGGTTGCTGCGGGGCTTCAAGGTCGGGGCACCATCCGATGGCAGTCTCGAGTTCTCCTTCGATCCCGATGCGGTCAGCGGCTCCACCGGCGATCTTGAGCGGGATCTGACCAACCTGTTCGAGGAACTCGGCCAGACCGCCCGAGAGCACGAGACGGGCGTCGTGTTCCTCCTCGACGAGATGCAGTTCTTGGCGCGCGGGGAGCTGGAGGCCGTGGCGGCAGCCATGCACCGGATGTCGCAGACGAAGCTGCCCGTGGCGCTGGTGGGCGCGGGCCTTCCACAGCTACCGGGCCTGATGGTCGACGCGAAGTCCTACGCCGAGCGGCTGTTCGCCTACCCGAAGCTGGGGGCGCTCAGCGAGGACGCGGCGCGTCAGGCGCTCGTAGTGCCCGCCGCGGCCAAGGGTGTCTCTTTCGAGGACGACGCTCTCGCTCGGATCATCAGCGAGTCCGGGTGCTATCCCGCGTTCGTCCAGGCATACGGCAAGGAGGCATGGAATCACGCGCCGGACTCGCCGATCCGGGACGTTGACGTCCTGGGCGCCGAATCGCTCGTGCTCGCAGAGCTCGATGAAGAGTTCTTCCACGTGCGTTTCGAGAAGGCCACCGACCGCGAGCGGGAATACATGGCAGCGATGGCCGACATCGGCGAAGGGCCGTATCGCACCGCCCAGGTCGCCGAGCGTCTCGGCAGGCGCCCGTCCTACACGTCGGCTCCACGGGACTCCCTCATCAAGAAGGGGCTCATCTACAGCCCGGACTACGGTCAGGTCGACTTCACGGTCCCCAAGTTCTCCCCGTTCATGCGCCGGCGCTACCCGCTGAGAGACGACGACGGCACCAGCGCTTGAGGGTGAGAAACTGCTGGCCGATCTCGGTAGAGCGTTCTCCGGCAACTCACGTCGCTTGCGGGCTCAGCAGTCAATCAGCCGGAAGGATGCCCACCTCGGTCGCCCAGCGCACGGTTCGGTCGATGTAGCGATCGAGCTCGCCAACCAGCGTCTCGGCGCCCTCGTGCAGTGCCCGCCAGCTCGTTACACCAATTGAGCAACACCTCGTACTCCCGCTCGACCACCGCGACCCTGTTGCGCTCCCTTGCGTCGGGAGACCCGGCAGCGGCCATCCCGTCCCCCCAAGCGACGCCCCAGGTAATCTCGACCGACCTGTCTGTCCTTTTCGACTGTTTCTGACTCGTCGTGTGCTCGGACGAGCGGTGTTCTTGGCTTGGGCTGCCCTTCGGGTCGTGGTGTTTCTCGTTTTCGGCGTGGCGTGTTCGGGCGGCTTGCGGTAGCGTTCCGACTCTCAAGATTCGTCTGATAACGCTATGGCTGATCTCGGAACAAGCAAGGAGGCCACGCTCGACGGTAAGTCGCCGGTGCGTGCTGCCGTGCTGGCGGTGCTCATCGAAGCTCCTGGGCACGGGTGGGACGTGGCCCGGCGTGCGAGCCGTCGGATGGGTTCTTCGTGGCGTGTCGAGCCCAAACACGTCTACCCGTATCTCAAGCAGCTCGAGGGCGACGGGCTGGTGCGGTCTGAGCGGGAGCCCTCGAAGCGCTCGCCGTATGTGCGTGATGTCTACTACCCGACCGAGAAGGGCGAACGGGCACGGCGTGAGTGGCTTGCGACCCCGCCCACGACGGGCATCGTCAGGACCGACCTGCAGGTGCGACTGGCGTTCTCAAGCGAAGAGGACATCCCCGTTCTGCTGCGCGCGCTCGCGGAACGCCGCCTCGACATCCTCGAAGAGATCGAGGAGAACGCAGCGAGCGAAACCGCACGAGTCTCATACGTGGGAACGATCATCGGCCTGCAATGCTCGTCGGTGGACAAGCGATTGAAGGCCGAGGTGGAGTGGATCGACGAAGCCGGCCGAGAGCTCGAGGCGCTGCGCGAGAAGCGGCTGCGACGATGAGCCTGCTGGCGTTCCGGCGGGTGAGCAAGCGCTTTCCCGACGGCACGCGCGAGATCGCCGTCTTGGATCGAGTGTCCTTCGAGGTCGAGGTCGGCGAGAAGGTCGGTCTGCTCGCCTCGCGCAGAGCCGGCAAGACGACCCTGTTGAAGATCGCCTCCGGTCTCATGGCGCCCGACGAGGGCAAGGTGCTGTGGGACGATCTGGACCTCGCGGAGATGGGCCGTGACAAGGGTGCGCGTGCCCGCCGTCGCAGCGGGATCGGGTTTGCCCGTGGGGATTGGCGGACAAGCCGCTCGACGTCTGTCCTTCGACACATCTCGATTCCGCTCTACAGCGGCAGCTTGAACATGCTGGAAGCCGAGAAGCGTGCTCTGCGGGCACTCGAACTGGTGGACGGCTCGCATCTGGTACATCGGGAGACGTCCGAGCTTGGGTTGAGCGAACGCATGACGGTCGAGCTTGCACGAGCAATCGTCCGCGAGCCGCGTCTGCTGCTGGTGGATGAGCCGGCCGTGCTTCCCCGGCCCGAAGACGCGCGAGCCTTCTACGAGCTGTTGCGCTCGCTGCCGGAGAAGGTGGGGTGCGCGCTGCTGATCGCGTCCGAAGAGGTCTCGGCGCTGCGCGGCTGCAAGCCCATGATGAGCCTGTCGGGCGGCCGGTTGAGTTCCACGACTTCGAGACGGAAGGTGATCGACTTCCCCGGCTCGCAGTCCGTCGCTGGCACGGGCGGCCAGGATGCGTCGTGAGCACGCTTGAGCTGCGCGAGGTCGTCAAGCGCTACGAGGGCGGCGGCGAGACCGTCAACGCCGTCGATCGCGTCTCGCTGAGCATCGGACCCGGTGAGTTTGTCGCTCTGTACGGGCCGAGCGGCTCGGGCAAGACCACGCTGCTGATGATGGCCGCGACGATCATGCGACCGGACTCGGGGTCGATCCTCTTCGACGGGCGCGAGCTCGGCTGCCTCACGACGCGCGAGAGCGCGCGCTTCCGCCGCGAGACGGTCGGGATCGTGTTCCAGTCCTTTCATCTGATGCAGGGCGCAAGCGCGCTCGACAACGCGGCGCTGAAGCTGTTTGCGCTGAACATGAGGTTGAACGAGGCGCGCGAGACGGCCCGTCCGTGGCTTGAGCGGCTTGGGCTCGGCCACCGTCTGGAGCACAAGCCCTCCGAACTGTCGATGGGCGAGCGCCAAAGGGTCGCCATCGCACGCGCCCTCGCGAACAAACCTCGTATGTTGCTCGCCGACGAGCCGACCGGGAACCTCGACTCGAAGCGCAGCCGCGAAGTCCTGGGGCTGCTTGGCGAGATTTGCGCCGAGCGGGACATCCCGACCATGCTGGTGACGCACGATCCGCAGGCGACGGCGTTCGTCAGCCAGGTCTACACGCTGCGCGACGGTACCCTCACCGAGGGGTTGGACCTGGACCTTCACACCACGGTTTCGGGATGAGACCGAGACGCTTCAGGTTCGACCCCTCTATCTTCGGACTACGACTGACCGCGCTCTACGCCATCTATCGCGAGCATTGGAGGTATTACCGAGCGCCCGAGTTGATGGCGGGCGCCGGGATCGCGGTTGGAGTGTCGCTCGTGTTCGGCGTGCTTGTCGCCAACAGCAGCATCCTGGGCTCGACGCGCGAAGCGATCCATGCGGTCGACGGCTCGGCGTCATTGGAGCTGGTCGCCCGCTCCCCTCACGGGTTCGGCCAGGGACTCAGCCAGCGAGTGTCCGAACTGCCGGGTGTCGCCGTCGCCGCGCCGGTGTTGCGCGAGAGCGCGGTCATCGAAGGCCCGAAGGGCCGCCTGCTCGGGCAGTTGATCGGTGTAAGTGCTCGCTTCGTCGGTCTGGAAAGCTCCGCGACAAAGGATCTCGGGGCAGGGGCTCAACTCCTGTCTGGCGGCGTCGGCCTACCTTCGGGCGTGGCGAGCGCAATTGGCGCACATACCGAACGTCAAGCAAAGTTGCTGGCGAACGGCGTGGCACATACCGTGCAGGTGAGAGCGGTGCTCGATGCCGGCGCCATCGGTTCTCTGGCCGCCAGCCGGATTTTCGTCACTCTCTTGCAGAACGCGCAGACTCTCGCCGGCGAGCCGGGCCGCGTCACCCAGGTGCTCATCAGGCCATACCCCGGCAAGGGTAAGCAGGTTGAAGGCGAGTTGCGGCGGCTGGCCGCTGGACAGCTCGACGTCGAGCCCGCGGACCACGAACTGGAGCTGGCGCAGACCGCCCTCAAGCCCACGAACCAGTCCACCAGCCTCTTCGCCGCGATCTCGTTGATGGTCGGATTCCTGCTCGCGCTCAACGCGATGCTGCTGACGGTACCCGAGCGCCGCCGGCAGTTGGCCGAGATGCGCGAACAGGGCTATGACTCCCGCCAGGTGGTCGTCGTCCTCGCCTCCCAGGCGCTGGCACTGGGGATCGCCGCGTCGATCGTGGGCATCTTCATTGGCGACGTATTGGCGCGCACCATCTTCGACGAAGTGCCGAGCTACCTCGCGACTACCTTTCCGATCACCGGCCACCAGCAGATTCACCTCACCGCGGTCCTTGTGGCGTTCTCGTGTGGTGTGCTCGCCGCGCTACTCGCCTCGATGTCCCCGATCATGGACCTGCGCGAGAGCAGGCCAATCGACGCCGTGCTGCACGAGCCCGGCGAGCCGGGGCAGAGCATCGGCGATGACGTTACCCGCAACTCAGCCCTGCTCGGCCTGGCGATACTGGCCATCGCCACGGCTATGGCGCTGCTCAACTCGGGACTGACGATCCCCAGCGGAGTGGCGCTCGCGCTCGCCGCCCCATGCTTCATGCCGATCCTCTTCCGCGCGGCGACGCGGGTGCTCGGTCGCATCGCTCGGCACTACCACGGGGGGATGATCGCGATCACGACGATAGAACTGGAGGCGACCGCCACACGTTCGGTCGCGCTCGCCTGCATCACGGCGCTTGCGATCTACGGATCGGTCGCCGTCGGTGGCGCCCGAACCGATCTCATCCGTGGAATCGACAAGGGCGTATCGCAGGAGTGGGGCACAGCCGCGATCTGGGTGACACCCGATCAAAACATCCGCGACACCGACAGTTTCCATGTGCAGGGCGTCGCCGCGGCTATCGCCCGTGCGCCCGGTGTCGCTTCGGTCAGTGCTCACCAGGGGGCCCTCCTCGATGCCGGCACTCAACGCCTCTGGATACGCGCCGCGCCACCAGGCAGCGCGTCGATGATCCTCTCGAGCGAGTTGCTGCAGGGCGATCTTGCGCACGCGAGGGCGCTCATGCGTCAAAGCGGCTGGGCGACCGTATCCAGCGGCTTCGCATCCGAACACGATCTGCGCATCGGCGGCCCGTTCACGCTGCCTACCCCCTCCGGCCCGGCACGCTTCGACGTCGCCGCGATCACGACGAACATCGGATGGCCACCGGGGACGATCACGCTCAACACCAACGACTACAGCCACTACTGGCAGAGCACCGACCCGACCACGCTCGCGGTTGACCTGAAGCCTGGGACGACGCCAACCGCAGGCGCGCGCGCCATCCGCCAAGCACTCGGGAGCAAGAGCGCACTACGAGTCCAGACATCTCACGAACGCATGGCCGAGGTCAAGGCCATCGGCCGCCAGGGTCTGAGCGTTATTGGCGACATATCGAAGCTGCTCCTGCTGATCTCCGCGCTCGCGTTGGCCGTCGCTCTCTCGACAGCGATCTACCAGCGTCGCGGACGACTCGCGTCGCTGAAGGCGCAGGGCTTTGACCGTCTCCAACTCTGGCGAGGTGTCCTTCTCGAGAGCGCGGTAGTGCTCGGGATCGGCTGTCTGGATGGCGCGATCCTCGGCCTCTACGGACACGCTCTTGCAGACCGATACCTGCGGGTGAACACCGGCTTTGCGGCTTCGTTCAGCTTGGGCGCCGCGCAGATCATCCTAACGCTGTTGATCGTCGGCGGGGCCTCGCTCGCCGTGGTCGCCATACCGGGCTACTCGGCCGCGGGCGTGGCTCCAGAACTGAGCTTTCAAGAATGAGCGCCGGTGCCAACCGCCTGCCGCGCCGCGCGCACAAGGCTTTCTGCCGTGAGCCCACCAACCGCGCGCACCGCGATCGCCTTCGCCTCGGCCGCCCGTCGCTACTGGCTCGGGATCTTCCCGATTGCGCGGAACGAGATCCGTCGATTGCGCCATCGTGCGGCCGACATACCTAATCCGGTCCTACGTGGGCTGGCACTCGATGCCCAGTTGCGCAAGTCGACCAGTCTTGAGGGCGCCGCCGCTTTCGCCACCTTCGTGCCATTGCGACGGCGCGTTGCGATTACGAAGCTACTTGTCGATCTCCAGTGCATCTTCGACTACGCGGACACGCTCATGGAGCAGTCAAATGACAACCCGGCCGCGAACGCGTCTCAGTTGCACAACGCCCTTCTCGTCGCGCTCCAGCCGGACCAGCCGCATCTCGACTACTACCAGTACTACACCCGCCAGGACGACGGTGGGTATCTCGTCGGGCTCATTGACGCCTGCCGTACGTTGATCCGGGAACTCCCGTCCTATGGGCTTGTGAATGAGGTGGTTCTAGAGCATGCGAGCCGGATTGTCTTCTATCAAAGTCACATCAACCTTGCTTGCGAGCTGGATTACCCGCGTTTGGAGCGATGGGCCGCCGAAGAGATATGCGGCGGGGACCTGAACTGGTGGGAGATTGGAGCCGCATGTGGCTCGTCGCTCGCTCTGTTTGCGCACATCGCCGCCGCCGCGAACCCGGTGCTCACCGCTCGCGAAGTGGAGCTCGTCGAGGGCCTCTATTGGCCGTGGGAGGATGCCCTTCACACGATGCTCGACAGCTTGGTCGACCGCGCCGAGGACCGCGAAACCGGCCAACCCAACCTGCTCAACCACTACACCTCGCAGGAGGAGATGACCGAACGCCTCGGACTGCTCGCCGGCGAGACCGCCAAGCGCGCCCACGAGGTAGCCCCGCACCACCGGCTGATCCTCGCTGGCATGGTCGCGCTCTACCTCTCCGACGAGCAAGCCTGGATCGACTCGGCACGACCGGCCTCTGAACGTGTCTTGGCGGCGACCGGGACGCTCGCCCGGCCCGCGCTGCTCCTGCTACGCGCCCGGCGCCTTGCGTTGAGGGCCTGACGGCCGCCGGCGTCGCGCCTGCCTCCAAGCACATAGCCACATTGGGAATAGCCGCTTGGGGACTATGCCCGCTGCGGTCTTTTCAATCCGTCTGCCGTGGGCCAACATCGCTGGGCGATGGTCGGCAAGCAGGAAGGCGACGACGACACACCAGCGCGCGGGAAACGCGAGGACCTCGAGCCGCGTGACACACCCCTCCCGGACCTCCAGTTCTCGCAGTCGCTGCAATACGGACTGTCAATGCTGAGATGCTTCACGGCCGAGCGGCCGACCCTCGGGATCGCCGACATGGCCGACATGCTCAACCTAACCCGCTCCACGGCCCACCGTTACGCGATCACACTCGTCCAACTCGGACGTCTGGGGCAGGACAGCAAACGCAAGTATCGCCTTTCACACGATGCGGCACGACCGGGAATGGCTGTCATCGACACGATGCGTCTACAGCACCCTGCTCACGACGTAATCCTCGAGGACCTGCGCGAGAAGACTGGCTGCACCGTCAGCATGGGTGTGCTCGACGGCGCTCGCGCGCTCTACATCTACCGGCTGTTCGCTCACGGGGCGGGGCAGTTCGAGGCCGATGGAGACCTCGGAGTCGGTGCGCACCCCCCGATGCACTGCACCGCAATCGGCAAGGCGTTCCTCGCGAGCTTGCCCGACGGCAAGTTCAGCAAGCTGCTCTCGGAGATGCGCCTGGAGCGTTTCACGCCCAACACGATCACGACAAAGGCATTGCTGGCTCGGGAGATAGAGCGAGTCAGGAAGGAGAGGATCGCTGTCGGCGACGAGGAGCACGTGAAGGGAGCGCGGTCGGTCGCCGTGCCCGTCACCGGCCGGCCGGGCGCCCCGACGTTCGCTATCGAAGTGACTGCTCCGGCCGATGTCTACACATCGCGAGAGTTCCTGGCCCGCGTCGGGCCGCCCTTGAAGCACGCCGCGAAGAGCATCTCGCAAGCTCCGGCGAAGTAATCTGCCCGCTGTCGGGCGCGCCACCGTCGTGCCGGCGCCCTCGGCGCGCGTTTTCCCGATTGCCCTTCGCCGATGGAGACTCTTCCCACCCGCATATCAGGCCCCGTCCTGATTCAACCGTCCGTATTCGGCGACGAGCGCGGCTTCTTCGTCGAGACCTACCGGCGCCGGTGGCACGCCGAGGTGGGCATTCCGGCGGCTGATGAGTTCATCCAGGACAACCACTCGCGCTCGACCAGGGGAGTTGTGCGCGGCATGCACTTCCACGTCGGCGCGGGCGTCGCCAAGCTCGTGCGCTGCGCCCGTGGACGCATCCTCGACGTCGTCGTCGACCTGCGCCGCGGCTCGCCAAGCTATGGGGAGTGGGAGGGGTTCGAGCTCGACGATGAGTCGATGCGCATCCTGTATGTGCCCGTCGGGTTTGCCCACGGCTTCTGCGTGCTCAGCGAGGTGGCCGACGTGATCTACAAGCAGACCGCCTACTACGACCCTCAGGTCGAGCGCGGCATCGCGTGGAACGACCCGGACATCGCGATCGACTGGCCGCTTCCCCTGGCCGAGCTGATCCTCTCAGAGCGCGACAGCGCGGCTCCGCGATTGAGCGAGATCGCCGGCGAGCTGCCGTTCACCTACGACCGCTGAGCGCCGCCCCGTCGCTGCGCGAGCTGGCGCCCGAGTTGCCGTTCGAGTACCACGGCTGAATCCTCGCCGGCGTGGGGGGGCTACGCCGGGAGTCCCTGAACCGCCGTGGCAGGCGCCCGCGGCCGGCTTTGGCGCTACAGCTCGGTGACGAGCAGCCGGTAGCCGAGGTCGAGCTCCTCGCGCTCCAGGATGTCGTGGTTGCGGTCCTTCCAGCGGCCCGTCTGGAGGTCGTCGGCGAGCACTTCGAGACCGCCGAGCAGCCGCTCGGCGCCGGGCATGTGGAAGATGGGCATGCCCGAGCGAACCCGCTCGTCGAGGTATGCCTCCGGACGGCGCCAGTAAGCCGCCAGAAAGCCATCTTCGCAGTCGTGCGGGATCGGCACCGGCTCGAGCTTGACCTCGTCGCCCGTGGCCACACGCTGCTCGTCGATCGGTGGGAAGCGCGCGCAATCCAGGCGCGCGAGCTTCGGCAGGTAGTCGCGCAACAGCCAGAAGCGGTTGGCGTAGGAGTGGTCGTATGTGAAGATCACCACGCGCTTGCGTGCCACCCGCCGTAGCTCCTGTACGCCGATCCGCCAGTCGGCCCAGTGGTGCAGAGTCATGCACGCCATCGCCGCATCCACGCTGTTCGCCGCCAGCGGCAGGCTCTCCGCGTGGCCCCTGACGGCAGGCGCGAGCTCGGGCGCCCGCTGGGCGATCATCTCCTCGGAGGGCTCGATCGCCAATACGTCGCGGTCGCACGGCTCATAGGCGCCCGCGCTTGCGCCCACGCCCACGCCTACGCCCACGTTCACGATCGAACGGGCATCGCCGAGCGCCTCGTGAATCTGCGTGGCGATCCGGGGGTCGGGTCGCCGAGTGGCCGTGTACCCGAGCCAGATCTGGTCGTAGGAGCTGCCCTGGAAGTCGTCCATAAAGCTCATAACTAAGTCATCGAGCATTTCCGCGCCATTGTCGGATCTCCTGCCCTTCCACTATTTGGAAACGTTTGGTTCGTCCTCGTAGGTCGTGTTTGCACATGCTGGCAGGATAGATCCACCGGCTCGAAAGTCGATCGCATACACTTGAAAATCGACAGGCGCCGTGGCCAGCGCAACCGCCCCCACGGCGTCACGGCCCAGGTCGAGCTCGGCGATCCACGGCCGCGAGCTCCTGGCTCGCGCTTGCATCGGCGTGTTTCCCACTCCGACGCCCAGCCGCTTTCCCTCCGCCTCGTGCCTCACCCAGGCGCGTAGGAAATCCAGCCGGCGTGCCCGCGGCTCGAGCTTGCGCAGACGCTCTGCCGTGGCGCCCCCGAGCACGCGCTGCGCCAGCGCCACCTCGTCTGGCCGGCCTGCGGCGCCCATCCGGCGGGCCACCAGCTCCACGTCGACCCCCACGGCGCACATCTCGGTCAGCGCGTACACCGCCAACGGCCCGGAGTGGGACAGGTTGAAGTGCAGGCCCGAGCCCCCGGAAGGGTCGAGCACGGGCTTGCCGCGTTCCTCCCGGGTCAACGGCAGCGCGCTCGGATCCTGCTCGAGGTAGCCGCCCAAGAGCGCCCGCAACACACCGCGCGCGGCGATCCAGCGTCGCCGGGCGGGTTGACGTACGATCCGCTCAGCTCGCGCTCGCTCGTGCTGGTCCAGGAGCTCGCCGAACCGTGGCTCGACGGCGTCCAGATCCACACGCCAGATGTGCACGGCGTCCGCATCCAGGCTCACACGACTTGCGCTCGCGAACAGCGGCGCTCTGGGCGGGCTGTCGGCCTGCGGACGACCTGCGGGTGCGATCACTGCACGGGCTCCTGCAATGCACGTCAATGTAATGCTTAGGCGCCATGGTTCGACGTTTCAACCTCCTGCGCCGCCGTGTGGGCCAATTCACGGTCACGCCGGCGCGATATGCGCTCGCGGCGTACGCCGCGCTGGGCGCGTTCACGCTGATCGTGCTCAGCGGAGCCGCCGTGCGGGCACAGGAGCCGCGCGCGGCCCCGTCTGCGCTCGGGGCGCTTGAGCTGGACGAAGCGTTGGAAGACGTCGTTTTTGAGGCTCGGGAAGGCCCAAAAGGCCGCTCTCGTGGCGTATTCCCCGTAAATTAGGGCCTGAAATCCGGGAAAACCCAGCAGTTGGGCGTGTGGACGTCCTTGCCACCCGTTAGCCTGCCCACAGCAACGACACTCGAGAAGGGACTGCCATGACGAAGAACGAGCTGGCTGATGGGGTTGCGCAACGCACGGGTCTAGCGGGAACGCAGGCTCGGCAGGCGCTGGAGGCGGCGATCGATTTGATCTCCGACGAGCTGGCGGCCGGCGGCGAGGTCGCTCTTGCCGGTTTCGGCAAGTTCAGCGTCAGCAACCGCGCAGCCCGGCAGGGACGCAACCCCTCGACGGGGGCCACGATCCAGATCGCCGCCAGCAAGGCGGCGAAATTCTCCGCGGCGAGCGCGCTGAAGAAGCGTTTGAACTAAAACCCACCCACCCAGATGGATTTCGATCAGCGGCGAGCCCGTCGTGAGGAGCGTCGGCGTGAACGTGTGCGCCGGCGAACGCGGGGGCTCGCCGCTGTAGTGGTGGTAGTTGCAGCTGCCGCGCTGCCGGCGGTTGTGTTGCCCAGCTGTGGGGGCTCCTCCAAATCGAGCTCGCAGAGCTCTTTGTCGGGCTCGACCGGTGGGGCTCGGGCCGGCTCGAGCACGAAGCATTCAAAGACGGCAAGCCACGCATCCGGTACGAGCCGCGCCTGGAGTGCCGGCACGGCAGGGACCTCGACCGGGACGCCCGGCAGCGAGCCGGTGCCGATCCTGATGTATCACGTCATCAATCCGCCGCCCCCCGGCGCTAAATTCCCGGGGCTGTACGTGCCTCCGGAAGAGTTCGCCGCGCAGATGCGCGCGCTCGCGCAGGCCGGATACCACGCGGTGACGATGGACCAGATGCTCGCCAACTGGACCCGCGGGACGCCGCTGCCCGCGGGCAAGCCGATCGTGGTGAGCTTCGACAACGGCTACCAGTCTCAGCTCACCCAGGCGCTCCCCGTCCTGCGCCGGCTCGGGTGGGTGGGCGTCGAGAATGTTCAGCTCACCGGACTGCCCCCCTCCCAGGGAGGCTTGAGCGAAGCGCAGGTCTCCGAACTCGTGGCCGACGGGTGGGAGCTCGACACGCAGGGGATCAGCCACGCCGACCTGATCACGCTCGGACCGGCCGCCCTGCGCGAACAGGTGGCGGTCGCGCGAGAAGAGGTGCGGCGCCGCTACCACGTGCCGGTCAACTGGTTTTGCTACCCCTCCGGCCACTACAACGCCACGGTCATCGCCGAGGTGAAGGCCGCCGGCTACGTGGGCTCCACCACCGTCGTCCCCGGCTGGGCCGGCCCCGGCGAGGACCGCTACCGCCTGCCGCGTCTGCGCGTGCTGGGCGGCACCAGCCCGCAGGCGCTGCTCAGCCAGATCGCCGCCGCCCGCTCGAACCCCGCCCCTCCAGCCACCTATGGGCCAGGCGGGTGAGGGGCCGGTTGGAGGAGGGGCCGGTTGGAGGAGGGGCCGGTTGGAGGAGAAGCCGGTTGGAGGAGATCGGCGGGACGTGTGAGAGCGGGACACGGGCAGGCGACGGATCGATAAGATGCCGCCGATGAATTCCGTGCCCGGATGGGGCTCCTGGAGCCTTGACCCCGTCGCGATCCTTGTGCTGCTCGCCGCGTCGGTCGTTTATGCGCGCATGTACAAGCGCGCCGCCTCCCACTCGCCGGCCGTAGGAGCCGGCCATTGGGTGCCTTACGCGGGCGGCATCCTGGCTCTGGCGATCGCCCTGCTCTCACCCTTGGACGCGATCGGCGACCACTGGTTGCTGTCGGCGCACATGCTGCAGCACGTGCTGCTCTCCGACGTCGCCCCCGCCCTGATCGTGCTCGGACTGCGCTCACCGGTGCTCCCGCTCGGCCTTACGCGCCCCGTCTTGCGCGCCGTGGCGCCGGGGGGCCGCTCGGGCCGGGTGCTCGCGGTGCTCACATCGCCGTGGGTGGCGATTCCGCTGTGGGCGACCGCCACTTGGGTGTGGGCGATCCCCGCGATGTTCGACTTCGCCGCACAGCACACCGTCGTGCACGCGCTCGAGCACGCCACGCTCTTCTACACGGGACTGGCGCTGTGGTGGCTGATCGTCGATCCGCTGCCACGAGCACGGCTGCGCCCCAACGGCGAGCGGCTCGCGCTGCTCGGCTTCACCCGCATCGCGTCCGCCGCCATCTGCTTGCCGCTCACGTGGATGACCGCCGTTCAGTACCCGCTGTACGCCAATGCCCCCCGCGGCTTCGGCCTCTCGGCGCTCGCCGATCAGCAGCTCGCCGGCGCCGGCATGTGCTTCATCGAGTTCCTCGTCTTCGGCATCGCCTTCGCCGCCGTCTTCATCAGCATGCTCGGCCGCGACGAGTCGCGAGTAGCACTCGCCGAGCACGCCGCCGGGCGCTGACGGCTTCGAATTTAGCCGCGCTCCGATGGGGCTCGGGCGATGAACAGCGTGTGGTCGACCCAGTCTGCCTGCTCGGGTCGGGCTTGAAGTTCGCGTTTAATCGCTCCGATGATCTGGTGCTCGCTCAGATGTCTATCCGGCTGACTTCTATGAATGGGAATTCTTCTTCGAGTTGCTCGATCGGACGTCGGTTTTCCGCTATCGCCGTGTCGATCTCCTCTGGGAACCGCTCATAGTAGTCAAGGGCTAGCCGGATCTGGCGCTCGTTGGCTGAGCCTCCTTCGACCATGCTCTCGACTGAGCCAATGTCGCGGTAGGCATCGACAATCTGCCAGACGTCGAGGGCTGTACCGACAACCCACGCACGTCGCTCGTGTCCTGCGCCTCTAAATGCAATGCCTGCGAGCTGATCAACCACAACCAGTATTGTTACCGCAGCTGGAGCATGTGTAGCACGAGCCCGTGCGCTGCATCATGCCTCCGCATTGGCTGCAGGCGGGGCCGAGGTCGAGGCCCTGCAGGCGGGCGGGGACGACGGGTGGGGAGTCTGTCAGCGCGGCCGTCGGCGGTGTGCCGCCGCCCGCTGTGGCGCGCGGACCGTCACTCGCCTCCTTGTGCCCTTCAGGGTGCGACGTGCCGGGACCGGCCGTGTCGGAGGAGCTCATCGATTGGGCGGCCTCATGGGCGGCCTTGCGGGCGCGCACCGCGGGGGTGAGGATGCCGAGCTCCTCCTGGGCGTCGGTGTCCAGGAAGCGCGAGGCGAGCCAGCGCATGATGTAGTCGGGCATCGACTTGGCGAACGGGATCTCCGGGTTGCCGGTGATCCCCTCGGGCTCGAAGCGCATGTAGCTGAACTTCTGCACGAGCGTTTCGAGCGGCACCCCGTACTGCAGCGCTATCGAGATGGCGGTGGCAAACGAGTTCATCATGCCTCGCAGCGTCGAGCCCTCCTTGCCGATGTCGGTGAGGAAGATCTCTCCGACGCTGCCGTCCTCGTACATGCCGGCGGTGATGTACCCCTCGTGGTTGCCGATCGAGAACTTGTGCGTGATCGACTGGCGCTCGCGCGGCATGCGCTTGCGTCGCGGCCCGGCCTCGGCGAGCGCCTTGGTCACGGCCTCGTCGACGAGCGCGTCGACGTCGGCCGGCGCCGCCTTGGCCTTCTGCGCGTCGGTGCGCAGCGCCTGAGCGGTCTTCGAGCCGTCGCGGTAGATCGCAAGCGCCTTGATCCCGAGGCGCCATGCCTGGGTGTAGGCGTCGGCGATGTCCTCGACGGTGGCACTCTGGGGCAGGTTGACGGTCTTTGAGATCGCGCCGGAGATGAACGGCTGGACGGCGCCCATCATCTTCAGGTGGCCCATGTGGGAGATGGCGCGCTCACCCACCGCCACGTCGAACACGGGCATGTGCTCCTCGGCCAGTCCGGGCGCTCCCACGATCGTGCCGTGCTCTGCCAGGTGGGCCTCGATCTGCTCGACCTGCTGCTCTGTGTAGCCGAGCGTCGCCAGCGCGAGCGGCACTGTGCGGTTGACGATCGTCATCTGCCCGCCGCCCACGAGCTCCTTGAACTTGACCAATGAGAAGTCGGGCTCCACGCCGGTGGTGTCGCAGTCCATCAGGAATGAGATCGTCCCTGTCGGCGCGAGCACGGTGGCCTGTGCGTTGCGGTAGCCGTGACGCTCGCCCAACTGCACTGCCTCATCCCACGAGCGCCTCGCTGCCGCGAGCAGCTGCTCGTCGGCGCAGGTGGAATCGGGGATCGCATAGGACGCGTCGCGGTGCATGCTCATCACGACGTTGTGCGCCTTGCGATTGACCTCGTAGTGCTCGTAGGGGCCGAGCTCCGCTGCCACCTCGGCTGAGCGGCGGTAGGCCCGGCCGGTCATCAGCGCGGTGATCGCCGCCGCGGTGCCTCGACCGGCATCCGAGTCATACGGCATGCCGTCGCTCATCAGGTAGGCGCCGAGATTGGCATAGCCGAGTCCCAGCTGGCGGAAGGCGCGCGCGTTGACGGCGATCTCCTCGGTGGGGTACGAGGAGGGTCCGACGACGATCTCCTGAGCCAGCAACATCACGTCGACGGCGTGCTCGAAGGACTCGACGTCCAGCGTGCCGTCTGGGTGACGGAACTTCATGAGGTTGATAGAGGCGAGGTTGCAGGCCGAGTTGTCCACGTGCATGTACTCGCTGCACGGGTTCGACGCGTTGATGCGCCCGCTGTTTGGCGAGGTGTGCCACTGGTTGATCGTTGTGTCGTACTGCACGCCGGGGTCGGCGCAGCGCCACGCGGCCTCTGCGATTTCGCGCATCAGCTCGCGTGCGGGGATCGACTCGCCGACGGGCTCGCCGGTGGAGCGCGCGGTCAGGTGCCAGTCTTGGTTGTCCTCTACGGCACGCATGAACTCGTCGGTGATTCGGACCGAGTTGTTCGCGTTCTGGTACTGGATCGACTTGAACCCCTCGCCGTCGATCGACATGTCAAAGCCCGCGTCCCTGAGCGCCTGTGCCTTGTCCTCCTCCTTGGCCTTGCACCAGATGAACTCGCGAATATCGGGGTGGTCGATGTCGAGCACCACCATCTTCGCCGCGCGCCGGGTCTTGCCACCGGACTTGATCGTGCCCGCCCA
>PLYX01000061.1:0-4933 GCA_003151895.1 Solirubrobacterales bacterium | reverse complement strand
TTGAACCACACGGGCGAGTTGAAGGCCGCCATCTGGTGCAGCAGGATGTGGGTCAGCTCGGCCTCGAAGGCCTCGGCGTCCTGATCGCTCGAGAAGTAGCCGCGCGTGGCGCCCCAGCCTGCGATCGTGCCGGCCACGCGCGAGATCATCTGCTTGACCGAATGCTCGCGCGCGGGATTGCCGATCTGCCCACGGAAGTACTTCTGGGCCACGATGTTGGTGGCGTTCTGCGACCAGCTCTTGGGGAACTCCACGCCCTCCTGCTCGAAGGCGACGCGGTCGCCGTGGCCGATGCGCGCGTCGCGCGTCTCCCATTCGACCCCGTCAAACGGATGCTCCCCCGCAGTGCTGAACAGGCGCCTGATCTGAAGCCCGGCTCCGGGTGCTGTCTCCTGGGTGGTCGTGGGATGCGTGGTTGGGTTCATCGGCCTTCCTCCTCTGCGCTGTGCCGGCGTCGCGCGACGCCCACTCGAAGCTGTTGTCTGGGGCCGAGCATCGTCCCACGCAAGCAGGACGGAAAAGAGACGACGACACCTCCTATTTTAGAAGGCTCGGGCACCCGCCCGAGGAGGCCTCGAGAAGGCCCGCATCCTCCGCACGATTCAGCGGCCGAGGTGGACCCAGTCTCCAAATTCGGCCCATGTGGCGGAGGCGCGGAAACCTGCCTCGGCCATCGCGTGGCGCAGTGACAGCACCCAGTGGGGCTCGAACGCCCGCCGGCGCGCAAGCGCCCATCCGAGGCAGGCCAGCACCAGTAGCGCGGCGATCGCGGCGATCGCGATCGCGCCCGTGGAGAGCGTTCCGGAGTGTTGTGTGGGACGCGTGTGTGTGAGCGCGCGCGTCCCCAACAGCGTCGATTTGAAAGGCGTGGCGGTGGTGGGAATCGTTGCGGTGGCGCCGGCTCCGGTGGAGGTGGTGCTGGGCAGAGGCGTGCCGCCGGAGGGCACGTAGGTGGTGGTCGCCGACGCTGGCACCGTGAAGATCGTGGAGCTGGTGGGATGGCTCATCGGTGCAAACTACCCTAGGAGACCTGCTCGCAGCTAGGAGATCGATGCTGAGCGATCACGGCGGTGGCGTGGAGCGACGGCTCCGCCGCACCGCCGCGGCGCCGATGCCGCCGAGCGCCAGCACCGCGATCCCCCCGCCAAGCAGCGCCAGCAACGATCCGTGGCCAGAGTCGCTGCGCGCCGCGAGGTCGAGGCCGGAGGCGTCCGGCAATGTCATCCGCCGTCGCGTGGACGACGACGAGCCGCTGGCGGCCAATTTGCGCCGGCCGCCGGCATCTGCCCCGGCACCCTTCGTCGTCGTCGCCGCGGAGCGGGATGGCCTTGGGCTGGCGATCCCGGTGCCGAACAGCCGGGGTGAGGAGGCGCTTTCGCCTGGGCCGTGGCCGATGTTGCGGGCCTGGTTCAGCGGCAGCACATACTCCTTGGCCACCGGTGAGCCCGGATCGACGTGCACGCCGGGTTCGGGACCTGCGCCCCATGCGCCACACGGAAGCAGCACAAGCAAGGTGAACAGTCCCACCATCGATGCACGCGCGGTACGCACTCCGGCAACGATAACGCTTGTGGGGCGTTGCGGTCGCAGCCGGACACGGCAAACCCTGGCGATGCCACAGGCGAGGTCCGTCTACCGCAGCGCCCCAGCCGGGTCCCTTGCGAGCCCCCGCAGCACGACGTTGCGGGGGTTGAGCCGGTGGGCGGCAAGGTAGTCGCGCCGGGCGAGCGCGAGCCTGCCCTCGCGCACGGCGACGTCGCCGAGCAGCGACCACGTCACGAAGTTGCGCGGCTCGCGCGCCAGCGCCTGGCGCAGCGCCGCTTCGGTTCCACGCGCGCTGCCGAGGCGGGCCAGCGCGGCGGCCTTGACGTAGTAGGTCTGGAGGTCGTCGGAGTTGATCTCGAGCGAACGGTTCGCGTCCGCCAGCGCAGCCGCGGGATCCGACGTGAGCTCTCCTGCGGCGCGCGCTCTGTAGAGTTCGTCGGCCCCCTGGCGGCTGAGGCTGGCGCCCGCCACGACCAGCGTCGCCACGACGGCTGAGGCTCCCAGCGCGAAGGCCGGCCTGCTCTCGAACACCCGATGAAACCGCAGGCTCAGGGCACCCGTGCGCGATGGCCGATGTTCGCTGCGCGGCCTGACCACGACCGCGACGGCGGCAAGCGCGATCGCGCTCAGCCCCGGCAGCAGGTGCATCCAATCCACGCTGGTCTGCACCAGCCAGGCGCTGAGGGCGCCGAGGCTGCCAACCATCAGCGCGCGGGCCAGCGGTGAGCGCGCGGCGGCGAGGCGCATGCGCAGGGCTCCCCAGGCGATGCCCACGATGAACCCTGCCAGCAGCAGGGCGCCCACGACGCCCAGCTCGGAGAGCGTCTGCAGCTCGATCGAGTGCGGCTGCTTGATGTCCTCGGTGGTTGCGCGCAGCTCGTAATAGGACTGGGGATAGTTGCCCGCCCCCACGCCGATCAGGGGGTGCTCGCGCCAGTCGCGCCAGGCGATGCGCCATTGGTCATAGCGGTTGCCGCCGGCGGAGAGCAGGCGTGAGCTGACCCCCGACGCCGCGCTCGATTCACCGCCCGCAGCGGGAGGGGCGAGGTGCGTAAACGCCCGCCACTGGGTGCGAACGTCGCTCTCAAGGCGGGTGGCGAACCCCACCCCGAGCGCCAGAGTCGCGAGCACCGGGATCGCGAGCAGCCACGCCGCAGCCGTTCGGAGGGGCGCGGCAAGCGTGCTCGCGGTGCGCTGACGCTCCCACAAACCGGTAAACAGCCCCCACGCCGCCCCGGCGCCCAGCGTCGCCAGCAGCGCTGTGCGGCCGGCTGCTTGCGCGATCCCGACCGAGACTGAGCCGGCCGAGGCGCCGTGTTCATAGACCTCCAGCAGTCGCGGCGCCACCAGCGCCACCGCGCCCGCCAGCACGAGCAGCAGGTAGGCGCGACGCACGCGGCCGGGAACGAGCACGAGCACCGCCACCAGCGAGCCCAGCATCGCCAGCACGGTGCCGCGCGATTGGGTCAGCAGCGCGAGGCAGGCCATCAGCGTCGCCATGCCCGCGGCCGGTCCGGCCAGCAGCACACGGCGGGACTGCGCGACCGCGACCCAAAGCCAGAACCCCATCACGAACAGGCAGCCCTCGCCATTGAAGTAGCCGAGCGGGGCGTTGAGGCGCCCACCCAAGAAGAGCGTGCTCGGGTCGCTTCCGAGCAGCCGTGCGAGCACCGACAGCGCGACCGCGCTGACGCCGAGCGCGGCGCCCGCCAGCAGCACGACGGCGCGCCGCTCGCTTCGAGCCAGCGCGAGCATGAGCGTCAGCAGGGCACCGTAGAGGAGCCACCGATCGCCCCCGACCACCGCGCTCTGCACCGATTCCGCCCAGGCGGTCGAGCCCAGCGACCACAGGCCCAGCCCGAACACGCCGACCAGGGCCAGCGCGCCGGGGCCGCCGGGGCGCAGGGGCCGCGCCATGACGGCGATCGCGCATGTCACGGTCACGCCCAGTCCGATCGGGACCCAGAGCGAGGTGTCGTAGAAGGCGAAGAAGAAGGGGCTCAGGCCCGCGCCGAGCCCGAGCGCCGCCAACGCCAGCAGCGCGATCCGCGTTCCCGGCTGATGGCTGGCGCTCGCCGTGGCAGGGCTCATGGTCGTTCCTTGCGCGATCGCACGGGCCGGTGACAGAAGCATCTCATACCAAACGGACATCTTGTACGATGCCTCCCGTAGATGATCCGTAGTAGCAGGCCCAGCGAGGGCTTTCTCGGACGCGGGACAGAGGACATGCCAGTGCTGGCGGGAGACCACGATGGGCGGACGATGGCGGAGATAGATGTGAGCGTGCGGACCACGAGCGCCGGCTTGCAGGCGCCGACGGCCGGCGGGCGAACTGACGTCGCGACGGAGCTCTCGCTGCCTCGGGACGCCGACCGGGCGAGCGAGGGTACGAGCCTCGTCGCAACCCGTCGCGGCCGGCGCGACTGGTGGCTGCGCCGGGCGCTGGCGGGGAGCGACGCGGTCGCGCTCACGCTGGGCGTCTCGCTCGTGGCCGTCATCACCTCTGGGCACGACCCCTGGGCAGTGCTGTTGTGGAGCCTGCCGCTGCTCCCCTGCTGGATCGCGCTGCTGTACGCGTACGGCCTCTACCGGGAAGACACCAGGCGCGTCGGTCACAGCACGCTCGACGACGTATCGGGGGTCTTCCATGTGCTGCTGATCGGCTGCTGCCTCAGCTGGCTCTACTTCCAGGCGGTCCCGTCGGGGAAGCTGGTGTTCTTCGAGATCCTGCTGTTCGGGTTGCTCGCGGCGACGCTGATGCTCGGTCAGCGCGCGCTCGTGCGCCATCTGGCCCCTCGGCTGCTCGGCCCCGAGCGGGTGCTGTTCGTCGGCAGCGGACCGGCCAGCGGCGCGCTGCTGACGAACATGCGCGGGCAGCGCCGGCCGCGGCTGGAGCCGGTGGGCGTGGCGGGCCCGCACGTGGAGGGCTGCGATCGCCCCGGACTGCCGCGCCTGGGAGCGGCCGACCCGGCGAGCCTCGAGACCCTGATCGCCGAGTTGCGCATCGAGCGCGTGATCGCCTGCGAGCCCGCGCTCGGTTCCGAGCAGATCATCGAGCTGCTTCACTGCTGCCGCCGGCACTCGGTGAAGGTCAGCATCGTGCCGAGCACGTTCGAGACGATCGGTCCGAGCGCGACGATCGACAACATCGGCGGGATCACCGTGCTCGGCGTCAACCCGCCGGTGCTCTCGCGCACCTCGAGCATGCTGAAGCGATCTATGGACCTCGCCGGCGGGGCGGTCCTGTCGCTGATCTCGCTGCCGTTCCTCGTGCTGGCGGCGATCGCGATCAAGCTCGACTCGCGCGGGCCGGTGTTCTTCATACACGACCGTATCGGCCAGGGCGGGCGGCGGCTGAGGATGATCAAGTTCAGGACGATGGTCGCCG
>PLYX01000079.1 GCA_003151895.1 Solirubrobacterales bacterium | reverse complement strand
TGAGCAGCGGCCTGCGCGCCGCACGCACGGCCAACCCTGAGAACAGCCTCCCTGCGGACACGTTCGAAGCCTAGAGGCTCGGTACGGGTTCGGCGTCAGGTGAGGATGATGACGACCGGGGCATCAATGAGGAGAAGTGCGATGTACTTTTTGAGATTTTACTATCGTAGCTACACATGTATAGACTATCGCAAAATTTCAAAATCGAACACTTACATCTCTCTCCCCTACACCCGCCGAACGCGCCGCCGCCCTGGCCTCGCCGGAACACCCGCCCCGGCTCACTCCATCCCGAGTGGACCCTGTGATTCGCCCGAGAGGAACTGACGGACGAACGGGTTCTCGGAGTCGAACAACTCGGCGGCGGGACCGGACTCGACGATGCGCCCGCGCCACAGGACGGAGATGTGCTCGGCGACGCGGCGGGCGCTCATGATGTCGTGGGTGATGACGACGTAGGTGCCGCCGTTCTCCTCGTGGACCTCTTTGATGAGTTCGCAGAGCAGCGCGGTGCGCACCGGGTCAAGGCCGGAGTCGGGCTCGTCGAACAGCACGATCTCGGGGTCGAGCACGAGCGAGCGTGCGAAGCCGGCGCGCTTGCGCATCCCGCCGGAGAGCTCGTTGGGCATCTTCTCGCCGGCGTCGCCGAGGCCGACCTCGCGCATGCGCCGGTTTACGACCTCGGCGATCTCCTCTTCGCTCTTCTCGGTGTGCTGGCGCAACGGGAAGGCGACGTTGTCGTACAGGTTCATCGAGCCGAACAGGGCGCCGTCCTGGAAGAGCACGCCGAACTTCTTGCGCATCTCGAACAGCTCGGCGTCGGGCAGGCTGGGGATCGACTGTCCCTGCACGATCACGTCGCCCTCGTCGGGGTAGAGCAGCCCGACGATATGCTTGATGCAGACCGACTTGCCGGTGCCCGAGGGGCCGATGATCATCGAGATCTGGCCTTCGGGCAGACCCATGTTCAGGCCGCGCAGCACGTGGTTGGAGCCGAACGACTTGTGGACGCCGATGAACTCGATCGCGTCGGGAACACCGGTGGGACGATTGGCGCCCGTGTGGAACTCGAACTCGGACTCCCCCCCGCCCCCTGCCGGGGGCGGACCCCCATGGGGGGGATTTGCTGAGAGGTCGCGCCCATCCCCTCCGAGGGACTGCTCGCCTCCGGCGCCGGAGGGGTCGTGCTCGCGCGTGGCCACGGTCATCCCCCGATCGGCGCGCGCGGATTGGCGCCCCAGAAGACCTGGGTGCCGATCATCCCGATCAGGTGCACGAAGATGATGTTGAGGACCATCGACTTGGCGGTGGCGGTGCCCACGCCGACGGGTCCCCCGCTCGCGTTGTAGCCGTAGTAGCAGCCCACGAGCACGATCGCGGTGGCCATGAGCATCGCCTTTATAAGGCTGTAGAGGAAGTCGGGTGGGTTCTGGAACTGCCAGAAGATCAGGAGGTAACCGCCCGCGGAGACCGTGGCGACCTGCTGGACGACGGCGATGTAGGAGGCGAGGAAGGCCGCGCCTACCCCCGCCAGGTACATGAACGGGAGCACGACCCAGGCGGCAAGCAGACGGGTGGCGCACAGGAATGTCATCGAGTTGATGCCCATCACCTCGAGCGCGTCGATCTCATCGGAGATGCGCATCGCGCCGAGCTCGGCGACGATCCCGGTGCCGACCTTGGCGGCCATCATGTAGCCGAACGCGTAGGGGATGATCTCGCGCAGGTCGCACCATGCGGTGAAGACGCCCGCGTAGGCGGGAGCGCCCTGGGCCTCCAGGAAATAGGCGCCCTCGATGCCGCACTCCAGGCCGAGCACGAACATCAAGGCCCAGATGATGAGCGTCGAGGAGACGATCAGGATCCCCGCCTGGCGCAGTGCCTCGCCGAAGAAGCGGAAGACGCGCAGGCCCCAGACGTCGCGTACGACGTTGCCGGCGAAGCGACCGAACTCGCCGGTCGCGGCGAGCAATTCGCGTGGCGTGACGAGCAGTTCGTTCACGACCCACCCCACCCCTCGTCAGTCCTGCTGCACATGCCGGTGGTCACTTGATCACAAGGATGTTGGGATGCGTGGCGAGCAGCATCTGCGTATAGACGTAGTCGAACGAGAAGATCGCAAGGAACGTGACGACGACAGCCTGGTTGACGGCGCGTCCGACGCCCTCGGCGCCGCCGGAGGCGGTCATGCCCTTGTAGCAGCAGACGATCGCGATGATGGCGCCGAAGATGGTGGTCTTCAACGCCGATCCCCACAGGTCCGTGGTTGAGGCATTTGCGAACAGCGTGTCCCAGAACGGGCCGAGCGGCTGACCGTTGACGAGCTCGGCGAGGACGCCGCCGAACAGGCCGAACAGGATCGCGTAGACGTTGAACAGGCCGGTGACCAGCATCAGAGCCAGGAAGCGCGGCACGACGAGGTTCTTGACGGGATCGACGCCGAGCACCTGCAGCGCGTCGAGCTCCTCGCGGATCTTGCGCGCGCCGAGGTCGGCGGTGATCGCGGTGCCGGCCACCCCGGCGAGCACGATCGCGGTCACGTTGGGGCCGATCTCGCGGATGGCGGCAAGCACGAAGATCCCGCCGAGGCGGTCCAGGGCGCCGAAGATCGTGAGGAAGTTGGCGGCCTGCAGCCCGGGCGCGGCGTAGCAGATGGCCACGGTTGAGATCAGCAGCGGAAACCAGCACAGGCGCAGCGCGAACAGGAACTGCGAGACGAACTCGCCGCCGTAGGGGTAGGGCGGGCGCAGCGCAGAGGTGATCGTCCTGCCGGTCAGGATCATCATGTCCCCGATTTCCTCGAGCAGGTTCCTCGTCGGGAGGAATGCCCGCTCGGCTGCGTTGCGAACCATCTCGATACCCCTCCTCGGGGGACGATCGTGACTGCGCCCCCAACTTTACTGACCGCGTCTCCAACTCTACGCGATCGACAGGTCGAACGCCACCGACGCTGATATCGTGACGCGCGCCGTGAGGGAAGGAAAGCTGTTTCCGACAGGGTCGCTCGCTGCGTGCGGCGTGGCGCTCGGCGTGCTCGCAAGCGGGTGTGGCGCAGCACAGCGCAATGCACACGAAGCGAAGCTCGCCTACACGGTGGAAGTCGTGCACGCGCGATTCCCGGCCAAGCAGGCGATCGCCCACGACACGAGGCTCGCGTTGGTGGTGCGCAACGCGGGCGTGCGCACGATCCCGAACGTGGCGGTGACGCTCGACTCCTTCTACTACACAAGCACCTATCCGCACCTGTCTGCAAACAAGCGGCCGGTGTGGATCGTGAATACTGGGCCCGGCGCCGTCCCGACGAGGCCCGTGCAGACCGAGGAAGTGAACCCGCCTGGCGGTGGGGAAACGGCGTTCGTGAACACGTGGGCGCTCGGGGCGCTGGCGCCTGGTGGGAGCAGGACCTTCGTGTGGCGTGTGACGCCCGTGAAGGCTGGGGTGCACACGATCCACTACACGGTGTCGGCGGGGCTCGACGGCAATGCGCGCACACGGCTGGCCGGCGGGGGACGAGCCATAGGAAGCTTCGTAGCTCAGGTCGCGCCCGTTCCCCCGGCCACGCACGTGAACCCGGAAACCGGCCGGGTCGTGGCGGGCGCTCCGCCGGTCCCGGCGACGCCGCAGCCCTCCGCCCAGTAGCGCCCCACGCGGCCCGTTTGGCCGCGTGTCGAAAGATCGCGCGTGAGGTTTCGCCAGTTGAGCGATACCTGGGCGTGCGCTTGGGGCTACGATGCGACTGCGCCCCATGCCCTGAACTAAAGCCCAGGAGGAAACGAGCCCGCTCATGCCAAGGACCCGCCAGACGAACGTCACAGCCGCGCAGTGGAGCGCCAACGGGAGCGCGCTCGGCTCGCCTGATTTGACCCTTCCCGGCAACCAGATATTCGCGTCGAACGTGTTCAGCGTTACGGTGCAGCGCCACAGGCTGCCCAAGCACGTGTTCAAGGCGCTGCGGCGCACGCTCGAGCGCGGCGAGGCGCTCGATACGACGCTCGCCGATGCGGTGGCTCAGGCGATGAAGGAATGGGCGATGG
>PLYX01000077.1 GCA_003151895.1 Solirubrobacterales bacterium | reverse complement strand
TCGAACCTGGGACCTCTTCCTTATCAGAGAAGCGCTCTAACCAACTGAGCTAATCGCCCGCGGTCGCCGATTCTAGCGTCCGTCCAGCGTGAGCGCAGACCGTCAAGCGGCGTCGGCCGGTCGCAGCCTCCGCGCCAGCGCGCGCGCTTCCTCCGGGCTCGCGAATGACAACTCGGCGCGGTAGCCGCCCTTCTCCGCACGCACCCGCACCTCGGCCCCAAGCGCCTCTTCAAGCGTCGCGGCGATCGTGGCCGCGGCCTCCTGCTGGTCGGGGTGGATGCCCGGCTTCAAGCGCGGCGGGCGCTTCCCCTTCTCGGATCCCCCAGCCTTGTTCGCCTCCCTGGCGCGCGCTTCGACGGTACGCACCGACCAGCCCTCGCGCACGGCGTCGCGCGCGAGGCGGCGCCGCGCGGCGTGATCCTCCGCCAGCAGCAGCGCTCGCCCGTGCCCCTCGCTGAGTTGCTCTTGCTCGAGCATCTCGATCGCCTCGTCGGGCAGGTCGAGCAGCCGCAGCAGGTTCGACACCGCCACACGGCTACGCCCCACGCGGCGCCCGACTTCCTCGCGTGTCAACCCGAGCTCCTCGACGAGCGCCGCACACGCGCGCGCCTCCTCGATCGGGTTGAGGTCCTCGCGCGCCATGTTCTCGATCAACGCCAGTTCGAGCGTGGCGGCGTCGTCACGAGGGCGCACGAGCGCCGGTATCTCTGTCAAACCGGCGATCTGAGCTGCTCGCCAGCGGCGCTCCCCCGCCACGAGCTCGTACGTTCCCCCCGGCTTGGGCCTCACAAGCACCGGCTGGAGCACTCCGCGCTCGCCGAGCGATCCGGCGAGCGCATCGAGCGCCTCCTCGTCGAAGTGCCTGCGCGGCTGGTTGGGGTTGGCGACGATCAGCTCCACCGGCAGCTCGCGCAGCTCGTCCGCCGTCTGCGCCTCACCTGAGACGCTCAGAATCGCCTCCAGCCCACGACCCATCCCTCGCTTTGGCCTAGCCACGGGCCGCCACCTCCTTTGCCAACTCGAAATACGCCGCGGCGCCGGCGCTGTGAGGATCGTGATGGGTCACCGGCAGGCCGTAGCTCGGCGCCTCCCCGACCCTCACGTTGCGCGGGATCACGGTGTCGAACACCAGGTCCGAGAAGTGCTCGCGCACCTCTCGCTCCACATCGCGACCCAACCTCGTCCTGTTGTCGTGCATGGTGAGCAGCATCCCCGCCACGGTCAATCGCGGGTTGAGCTCGCGCTGCACGAGCCCCAGCGTCTCCAGCAGACCCGCAAGGCCCTCGAGCGCAAAATACTCGGTCTGAACCGGCACGATCACCCGGTCGGCCGCCACCAGCGCGCTCACCGTCAGCGGGCCCAGCGACGGAGGACAGTCGAGCACGATGTACTCGAAGCGATCCCTGATCGGCTCGATCGCCTCGCTGAGTAGCTGCTCGAAGGCATCGATACGCGGCAGCTCGATATTCGCGCCCGCCAATCCAGGGCTCGCCGGAAGCACGCTGAGTTTTTCCACCGAGCTGCCCACGATTGCCTCTGCGGCCGTGCTCTCGCCCGAGAGGACCTCATACAGCCCCGGCGTCCGCGAGCGTGGCAAGCCGAGCCCCACGGTGGCGTTCGCCTGGGGGTCAACGTCGACGAGCAGCGTCTCGTAGCCCGCCTCGGCGATGCACGCGGCCACGTTGACGGCTGTGGTGGTCTTGCCCACTCCGCCCTTCTGGTTGGCGATCGCNNGATCGCGGTCAAGTGGCCTCCCGGCAGCAGCGACAGCTCAGGACCGGTGGGGCCACGGGCTCGACTTCACGTCACGAGCGGCTTCTTGCGGGCCATACCAACCCGACGTGGAAAGCTGTCCGGTGTCTCCCGAACCTTCGCGTAGACGTGCAGATGGTGATCCCGCACCCCCTCGAACGGCTCCACGCGGCGGATCGACTCGCGCCTCAGCCCAAGCAACTCGGCCGCCTCCATCGCGGTCCGCTCCTCCTCCGAGTCGCGTTGCCCGCGCCAGTCCACCAGCGCTCCACCGAGGCGCAACAGCGGCGCCGCATACTCCAGCACGATCGCCTGCGGCGCCACCGCACGTGCCAGCACCACATCATGCGCGCCGATGCCCTCCGGCCACTCCTCCACCCGCGCGCACACCGCCTCGGCGTTCTCGATCCCGGCACCGGCCATCACACGCTCGATGAACATGCACTTGCGCGCCTGACTCTCCACCAGCTTGACCTCACTGCGCGGAAGCGCCACGGCGAGCGGTAGGCCCGGAAAGCCGGCTCCCGCGCCGACATCGGCGATCTGACTGGCCTCGCGCACGATCTCCAGCTCGAGCGCCACCAGCGAGTCGGCGAGGTGTACGTCGAGAGCACGCAAGGGGTCCCTCACGCTTGTCGGAGCAAGCTCGTCGGTGGCCAGTTGCGCAAGCAGGATCGCCAGTTGCTCGCCCTGGTCCCCAATGAGGCCGTAGCGTGCGGCGAGCGCTTCGAGCTCGGCAGGTACCTCCGGTTTCACGTGAAACACTCGAGCGGCGTTCAAGCCTCGCTCGGCTCCACGACCAGATACCGCTCGGGCTCCTCACCCTCGCTGTGGGTCTCGACGCCGCCGCGCTCACGCAGGTATTCGTGGACGATGCGGCGCTCAAACGCGGGCATCGGGTCGAGCTCGATCGCCTGCCCGGAGCGCAGCGACTCCTCGGCCGCGTCGAGCGCGATCGACCTCAGCGTCTCCGCCCGGCGCTCCCGGTAGCCGTCCGCGTCGATCACAACCCGCGCATCCCGTGAGCCGTGGGTGGGTGGGGTGGGCGGGCCTTTAAACACAATCCGCTGCGCCAAATGCTGCACCGCGTCGATCGTCTGCCCGCGGTGACCGATGAACAGGCCGACGTCCTCCCCCTCCACACATCCGGTCAGCGTGCCGTCGGACTCCTCGATTCGCACGTCCACATCGAGTCCGAGACCGTCCACGATCTTCTCGAGCAACTCTCGCAGCACGCTCGCCGGATCCTCGTGCTCCTCCCGAAGCTCCTGAGGTTGGCTCATCGTCGCCTGCCCGAGCGCTTCTTCTTCTTACGCGGAGGCGGCGGCGGAGCGCTCCCCACCCCGGCGCCGGCCAGCGCCGGCTCGCCCTTCACCGTTCCCGATCCCTCTGTTCTTCCATTGGGCGAGCCCTTGCCGCCCGCCGCCGGCGCTCCCTTACTCGGCGACACCGTCGGCGGCGGTCCGATCCGGCGGCGCACGAAGTATCCCTGCCCGATCGTCCACAGGTTTGTGGTGATCCAGTACACAAGCAAGCCCGCCGGGTAGCGATAGAGGATGATCACGAAGAACAGCGGCAGGACCATCATCAGGCGCCGCTGGTTGGGATCGGCCGAGGCCGACATCATCATCGTGGAGGCAAGCTGGGAGCCCACGTAGAGCACCAGCAGCACGATCAAAGCCGCGCCGGTCGCCTTGTTCGTGATGTCCGGCAGGAACAGGAATTTGCCCGAGCCCGGCGCCACCTGCTGGCAGTTGGTCTTTTCGATGTATTTCGCCGGTATCCCGCTCACGCTGGCCACAGCCGAGTGGTACGCCGTGTTGTAGTGGGTGACGAGCGCCGGCCCGCAGATGTGCTTCTTGAGATCGGTCCTCAGCATGTAGAACAGCGAGATGAACACCGGCAGCTGCAGCAGCAGCGGCAGGCACGACGCGAACGGGTTGACTTTGTGCTCGCGGTAGAAGCTCATGATCTCCTGCTGCTGGCGCTGCTTGTCGTCCTTGTACTTCTCCTGAAGCGCCTTCAGCTCCGGGGCGAGGCGCTGAAGTTCCTGCATCGAGCGGAACTGCTTCAGCGTCAGCGGCACCAGCACCGCACGGATCAACACCGTCAACCCCACGATCGCAAGCCCCCAACTGCCGCCCACGACGTTGGCGTGGATGAACACCAGGATCGATTCGAACACCGCTATGAGCGGCGAGAACGCTTCCTGGATGACGTTGGCGACGATAAACATTTCTGGAGCCTGCCTTACGACCTACCGCTCACGCAGCGCACATGTCATCTGGGATGACCGCGCACATCGCTAGGAGCGGTCGTGGCGGTCGGCCTTGAACAGTCCCTGAGCCCCGACGGGGTCATACCCACCGTGGCTCCACGGATTGCACCTGAGCAAGCGCCACGCCGCGAGCACGAGACCCCTCAGTATGCCGTACTCTCCCACCGCCTGTACCGTATAACGCGAGCATGTGGGCTCGTACTTGCAGCGCCGCGGCAGCGCCGGCGAGATCAAGCGCCGGTAGGCCACCACCGGGGCAAGCACCACCGCGCGACCGACGCGCTCAACGGCCGTGCGTGCTCGCGAATCGTGCATCGCAGCCGTCCTCACGGCTCGTCCCGCTCCGCCGGCTCCTCGCCGGGGTCGGGTGGCAGTCCATTGGGGTCCCCCTCGGGGCTGCTCCCCCCTCCCCCGCGAAGGCCCGCTCGACCCAGCAGATCGCGGAGCGCGTCGTCGATCCCCGCCAACCCCTCGCGCTCGGCGAGCTCGCGGGCCTCGGGACGCGCGACGACAACGACGTCGTGCCCCCCGCCCAACTCGGCCTCGACTCCGTCGAAAGCTTCGCGCAGCAGGCGCTTGACGTGGTTGCGCTCGACCGCGCCGCCGACCTTCCGCGACACCGACAATCCGAGCCGTGGCCGATCAATCGACTCGTTGGGGAACGAATAGAGCACGAGTTGGCGGTTAGACACAGAGCGGCCCTGGCGGTACACCCGCTCGAACTCCGCACTGCGCGAAAGGCGTCGACCGCGGCGGGGGGATCGCGGCATCATCGCGCGCCCGCCACTACGTCGACAGGCGCTTGCGTCCCTTGCCGCGCCGCCGCTTGAGCGTGAGCCTTCCCGCGCGCGTGCGCATACGGGCACGAAACCCGTGCGTACGGGCTCGCTTACGTTTCTTTGGCTGATAGGTGCGCTTCATGATCGATGTTCTCCGACCGCGCTCGTATTCCTGCCGCAACCGTGAGCGGTGGCGCCGGCCGCGGCAGCCGGCTTCCGCCGAGCGGTGAAGTATAAACGCCCGCCCGCCCCACGCCCGCCCCGGCTCCCTGGACGGCGCGCGCGTATCGCTCTGGACTGCGGAATTTCTCGCCATTTGCGGTGAGGCGCGGGACTGCGCGAGCGCGAGCCGCCGGGCTCGGATATATTCGGTCCACCGGGTCCTTTGCGGGCCCCACACGAATGATTTTTGCCCGCTTTCCCCCAGAAGGAGCAGGTCATCGCTGCCGTGAGCGACGAGCTAGAGCACATCTGGTCCGAGGTACGAGCTGAGCTCTCGGCCACCATCGACGAGCCCATCTATCGCATCTGGTTGGAGCCGCTTCGGGCCGTGGACCTGACTGACGAGAGCCTCACCGTGGAGGCCTCGCCACAGACCTATCGATGGATCAGGGAGCGCTTCGGACGCGTCCTGCAGACGAGTGTGGCCGCCGTCCTGGGCCCCCATCTCACGGTCGACATCGTGGAATCGCGGCCGAGTGGGCAGTCTCGGCGCACCGATCCGCGGGCTCCCTCCACAGCCGTGTGCACAACCCCCCCGCAGCTCACTCAAGCCGCGTGGGGCAATCCAAAGCTCACGTTCGACCAGTTCGTCATCGGCGATTCCAACCGCCTCGCCCACGCCGCGGCCCTCGCCGTGAGCGAGCTTCCGGCTCAGGCATACAACCCGCTGTTCATCTGCGGCCCGCCGGGGGTCGGCAAGACGCACCTGCTCCAGTCGATCGCGACGTTCATCGCCACCCACAACCCGGGGCTGAACGTGCGGTGCACCACGGGAGAGTCGTTTACGAACGACTTCCTCAGGGCCCTCGGGTCGGGTCGGCTGGACACCTTTAAGGCGGGCTTCCGCCACGTGGACGTCCTCTTGATCGACGACGTCCAGTTCCTCGAGCGCAAGATCAAGACCGAGGAAGAGTTCTTCCACACCTTCAACGCGCTCTACGACGCGGGTAGCCAGATCGTGCTCACCTCAGACCGGCCCCCGAGCGACCTGCAGGCCCTCGAAGACAGGCTGCGTGAGCGCTTTCAATCAGGGCTCGTGGCTGACATCCGCCCGCCCGACCTCCCCACCCGAACGACGATCCTCCGCAAGCGAGCACAGCACGACGGACTCGAGCTGGTCCACCCGCACGCCCTGGAGGCCATCGCCACGCGGATCACGATCAACGTGCGAGCGCTCGAGGGCGCCCTGATCCGCGTGGTGGCGTTCAGCTCGCTCACCGGCCGTCCGTTGAGCGCCGAGCTCGCCACGGAGGTGCTCGACGGCCTCTACCCCAAGGCAGACCCGCCTGTCCGTTCGATCGCAGACATCAAGGCCGCGGCCTGCGAGCAGTTCGGCATATCCGGTGAAGAGCTCGTCTCACCCACGCGCACCGCCCGCCTGGCCTGGCCCCGGCAGGTGGCCATGTACCTTGCGCGCGAGCTCACCCAGGAGTCGCTGCCTACCATCGGGAGGGAGTTCGGAGGGCGCGACCACACCACGGTCCTGCACGCCTGGCGGCGCACCGAGGAGCGCATGTCCACGAACGCCTCTTCCCGCACCGCCGTAGAAGAGCTACGCACGCGTCTGACCACACCATCCTGCTGACCGGTCCGCTTGAGACACTTCCAAGGTTCTATTCACAGCCTGCCCACAAGCAAGACCCCGGTATCTCCAGAGTCCATCGACAACCCACATCCTCACAGCCCCTACTAAACCTATAAACCTTTCCAGGTGCATAAGTGAAGCTTTCCCTTTCAACAGCTGAGCTACTGGCCCAACTGCAAACAGCCACCCGTGTCGCATCGTCGCGTACTTCGGTCCAGGCGCTCTCCGGCGTGATGATCTCAGCCGGGGGCGAGCAACCTCTGTTGCTGGCCACCGACATGGAGGTTGGACTGCAAGTGCCGCTCGCGGGGGAGATCCTGCAACCTGGCTCAGCGGTGCTTCCCGCCCGGCTCGTGCTCGAAGTTGCGCGCTCTCTCCCCGGCGACACGGTCACGCTTGAGTTGCGCTCCCACGAGCAGGACGTCGAGCTCATCTCCGGTTCCGCCAAGTTCCACCTGCGCACGCTGCGCTCCGACGACTTTCCCACACTACCCGCCCCCGACCCCAACACTCGCATGACGCTACCCACGCAAGCGTTCGTCGACACCGCCTTGCAGGTGTCCCGTTCCGCGTCCAAGGATGAGACGCGACCGGTGCTCACAGGTGTGCTCATCTCCGCCGGCGGGCAGGATCTGACGATGGTTGCGACCGACTCCTATCGGTTGAGCATCAAGCACGCCACGCTCGACTCTGCCCTTCAGGGCGCGATCGAGGCGAACGTTCCGGCTCGCGCCCTCCAAGAGTTGGCTCGCATCGCGCAGTCGGCCGAGGAGCCTGAGTTGACCATCAGCCTGGGCCAGAACCAGGTTGTATTCGAGATCGGCGACATCGTGCTCTCGTCGAGATTGATAGACGGGCAGTTCCCGAACTACCGCCAACTGCTACCTGAGTCCGTTGAGCACGAACTGAGGCTTTCGAGCGCCGAGATGGCCGACGTCGTGCGGCGTATCAGCCTGCTCGCGCAGAAGAACGCGCCACTACGCTTGAGCTTTGGCGAGGGCGAGTTGACCGTGTCCGCTCAAACCCCGGATGTCGGCGAGGCGAGCGAGATGCTACCCGTACCCTTCTCGGGCGAGCCTTTCGACATCGGCTTCAACCCGGAGTTCCTGCGCGACGGCCTGGAGAGCGTCGAGTCCGAGGAGCTCGTGCTCAAGCTGATAAGTCCGCTGCGCCCCGGCCTGATCGAGTCTCCCGACGGCGGCGAGTTCGTATACCTGATCATGCCGATCCGCCTAAACACGTGAGGTCGGCGGGAGGGTGAGGTGCGGGTTCTCAGCGTGCAACTGCGCGACTTTCGCACCTATGCGCGGGCTGAGGCTCATCTCGGCGACGGCCTGACCGTCGTCCATGGCCCCAACGGCGCCGGCAAGTCGAACCTGCTCGAGGCGCTCTACTTCGGCTGCACCGGCTACTCGCAGCGCACTCGCTCCGAGCGCGAGTTGGTGCGCTTCGGAGCGCAGGCTACGCGCGTGGTTGTCGGGCTGGGCGACAACGGCCGCCGCCACGAGCTGACCGTCGGATTCCAGCCCGGCTCGCCCAAGCACATGACGGCCGACGGCGCCCCCGTCGAGCGCCTCGCCGACGTGGAGCAGAGACCGCTTGTGAGCGTGTTCTCCCCGGATCGCCTCGAACTGCTCAAGGGCGCTCCGACGCTTCGCCGCGCTCACCTCGATCAGCTCGTGGCGGCGCTGTGGCCTCCGCGCGCGGCAACCCGCCGCGACTATTCGCGTGTGCTCGCCCAGCGCAACGCCCTGATCGCCGGCATCCGCGCCTCGCGCGCCTCGCGCGCAACGCTCCCGAGTTGGGACCTGGAGCTCGCCCGCCACGCGCTCGCGCTACGCGAGGACCGTGCGACGGTGGTGTCGATGCTCGCCGAGCCCTTCGCCGAGCAAGCCGCCCAGCTCGGGTGCGGTGGCGAGCCGCGTCTGGAGTACCGCCCGCGTTCGAAGGCTGCCGATGTGGAGAAATTCATCGCAGAGCTCGAGGCACGTCTCTCTCGCGACGTCGAACGCGGCTTCTCCACGCACGGCCCCCACCGCGACGAGCTGGCGATCCTGCGCGATGGCCGCGAGCTGCGCTCCTACGGATCGCAGGGCGAGCAGCGCCTGGCCCTGCTCGCCCTGCTGCTGGCCGAGCGCTCGGTGCTGGCGCGTGAACGCGACCGGGTGCCGCTGATGTTGCTCGACGACGTCATGAGCGAGCTCGACGCCACGCGCCGAGAGCTGCTTTCAAAGGAGCTGTGCAGCGGAGGGCAGAGCGTGGTGGCAACGACAGACCTTGCCCACGTGCCCGGCTCCACCCACGTCGCCGTCACGCGCCTGCGCATCTCCCCCGGCGCGATCCTGCGGGAAGCGATCGCCGCGTGAGCCGTCCCTCACCACGGCCCCTGTCACTCGCGCTCGACGGTTTGACCGCGGCGCTCGCGCCCGCGACTACGCTCGCCCGCGTGCAGCAGGCCTGGGAGCAGGCGGTCGGAACGGTGATCGCCGACGCGGGCCGCCCCACCGCCGAGCGCGACGGCCTGCTCACGATCACCTGCGCCGACGCGGTGTGGGCCGCCGAGCTCGATCTGATGAGCTCCGAGCTCGTGGAGCGCCTCAACGAGACGCTTGGCGGCGAGCTCATCCGCAAGCTCCGTTGCCGCACCGGTTGACGCCGACGGCAACCCTGCCCGCCGAGGGCCCGAGGGAACCCTCTCGAAAGGCCGCTCCGGCACTCGCCACAGAGGCCCTGTTTTGGCTTGTTTGCAGGCGTTTCACCACCGCACCGGGGGCGCTTCGAGGGGGTCCCTGTGCTATCGTTCCACAAACAAACCCCCCGCCCCGGACCGAGGTTTAGAACGCCCGGATTCCGGGGCGTTCTTGCGTCATCGGAGGATCATTGGCGACCGACACATCAAGCTCGCAGATCAAGCCTGTCACCAAGGGTGGAGCCAGCGACCCGTCGATGGGAGGCGACGCCAGCTACGACGCGCAGGACATCACGGTGCTCGAGGGTCTGGAGGCCGTCCGCAAGCGCCCCGGCATGTACGTCGGCTCGACCGGCATCATGGGCCTGCACCACCTTGTGTACGAGGTTGTGGACAACTCCGTCGACGAGGCCCTGGCGGGCTTCTGCACCGAGGTCTCGGTCGCGATCCACCCCGACAACTCGATCACCGTCGTTGACAACGGACGCGGCATTCCGGTGGCGATGCACGAGAAGGAGGGCCGCCCGGCCGTCGAGGTCGTGCTCACCGTCCTTCACTCGGGCGGCAAGTTTGGCGACGGAGGCGGTTACAAGGTGTCCGGCGGCCTGCACGGGGTCGGCGTGTCGGTCGTCAACGCGCTGTCCGAGCGCCTGCTCGTGCAGATCAACCGTGACGGGCATGCCTTCTCGCAGGAGTACTCGCGTGGCGCTCCCCAACAGGAGCTCCAGCGCGGCGAGAAGCTCCCCGCCGGCTCCCCCACCGGCACGACCGTCACATTCCTTCCGGACGCCGACATCTTCGAGGCGCTCGACTTCGACTTCCACACGCTCGAGGAGCGCCTGCGCGAGACCGCCTTCCTCACACGCGGCCTGAAGATATCGATCGTCGACGAGCGTGCCGAGGGTCACTCCGCCGAGTTCCAGTACGAGGGCGGGATCGAGGACTTCGTGGCCTATTTGAACGAAAACAAGGACACGGTGCACCGCAAGGTCGTGTTCTTCTCCGGGGAGAGCGAGGAGGGCGCGGTCGAGGTGGCGATGCAGTGGAACTCCTCCTACCAGGAGTCGATCCACTCCTTCGCCAACAACATCGCCACGCGCGAGGGCGGGTCGCATTTGTCGGGGTTCCGCTCGGCGTTGACGCGCACGCTGAACAAGTACGCCCGTGACCACGGTCTGCTGAAGGAGAAGGAGGACAACCTCTCAGGCGAGGATGCCCGTGAGGGATTGACCGCGGTGATCTCGGTCAAGCTGCGCGACCCCCAGTTCGAGGGCCAAACAAAGACCAAGCTCGGCAATCCGGGGATGGCGGGCTTCGTGGAGTCGATGGTCAACGCGGGGCTGTCCGAGTTCCTGGAGGAGAACCCGAGCGAGGCGCGCGCGGTGATCATGAAGGCCGTCCAGGCGCAGCGCGCCCGCGACGCGGCGCGTAAGGCCCGCGACCTGACCCGTCGCAAGTCGGCCCTGGAGAACTCCACGTTGCCCGGCAAGCTCGCCGACTGCTCGGTCAAAGACCCGAGCCTCGCCGAGCTGTTCGTGGTCGAGGGCGACTCCGCCGGCGGCTCCGCCAAGCAGGGGCGCGACCGCAACACCCAGGCCGTGCTGCCGCTGCGCGGAAAGATCCTGAACGTCGAGAAGAGCCGGATCGACAAGGTGCTCCAGAACACGGAGGTCCAGGCGCTCATCACCGCGATCGGCACGGGCGTGCGCGACGAGTTCAACCTCGAGAACGCGCGCTACCACAAGGTCATTCTCATGACGGACGCCGATGTTGACGGCGCCCACATCAGGACGCTCGTGCTCACGCTGCTGTTCCGTGAGATGCAGGACCTGATCGAAGCCGGCTATGTCTACATAGCGAAGCCCCCGCTCTACAAGATCAAGCAGGGCAGCCGCGAGCGCTACATCGAGAAGGAGCACGAGCTCGAGGACACGCTGCTCGCCGACAAGTGGGAGAAGCTCGCCGTGTTCGATCGTTACGGCACTCAGTTCAAGCTCACCGACACCCGCTGGCAGCGGTTCATCAGGCTGTTGAAGCAATACGAGGGCTGGTCGTCATCGCTGCGAGCGGTCCACGGTCACGAGATGGTCCAGTTCCTCGAGGAGTCCTCGCTGCTGGCCGAGCAGGTGATGGGCGCCGAGGGCGCGATCGAGCTCCTTTCACGCGCGGGCTTGGAGGGGGAGACCCACGCGACCGAGCTCGTCGAGCAGGACCCGCTGGAGTTGCGCGTGAAGGCGATCGAGACGCGCACCGGCTTTGCGCGAACGCACCGCATAAAGCGCACCCTGTTCGACTCCCAGGAGTACCGCCAGCTCGTGTCGGTGCACCGACAGCTGATCGAGCTCGCCGGTACGCCCGCGTTCGAGGTGCGCCTCGGAGACGCCCACGAGAGCGCGCTGTCGTTCGAGGCATTGCGCACCGCCGTGATGAACGTCGCGCAGAAGGGCGTCAAGCTGCAGCGCTTCAAGGGCCTCGGCGAGATGAACGCCGAGCAGCTCGCCGAAACGACGATGGACCCCGCGAGCCGCACGCTCGCACAGGTCACGCTCGAGGACGCAGCCGCGGCCGATCGCACCTTCTCGATGCTGATGGGCGACCAGGTCGAGCCGCGACGCGCCTTCATCGAAGATAACGCCCGCGCCGTCGTAAACCTCGATGTGTAAGGGGGTGAAACATGGCCAGTGCTGATGTGATCGGTGGAGGCAACATCGAGCCGCGCGCGCTCGAGGACGAGATGCGGACCGCGTATCTCGACTACGCGATGTCCGTCATCGTCGGACGCGCGCTCCCCGACGTGCGCGACGGCCTGAAGCC
>PLYX01000146.1 GCA_003151895.1 Solirubrobacterales bacterium | reverse complement strand
ATCGACATGTCCACGCGCGAGGAGATGATCGCCCACGAACGCACGGTCGACGAGGTCGCCGAGGAGCTCGGCTGCGACTCGCTCGCCTATCTGTCGCTCGACGGCGTGTACGAGGCGATCGGCGCCACCCGCGCCACGCACTGCGACGCCTGCTTCACGGGCGAGTACCCCGTCAAGGGCAGCGATGGGGCCCAGGGGAAGTACGCGCTTGAGGTAGCCCCCGCCTAACCGAACGTGACCGAGTCACCATTGCCCATCGCCGTGCTCGTGTCGGGCGCCGGCACGAACCTGCAGGCGCTGCTCGACACCGTGCACGGTCACGAGGCCGAGGTCGTGGCGGTCGCGTCCGGCGCGCCCGGGGCGCTCGCGCTGGAGCGGGCCGCCGCCGGCGGGGTGCAGACGCGCGTGTTCGAGCGCTCCGACCACGCCGACCGCGAGGCGCGCGATGAGGCGATGGCCGATTGGCTGGTAGAGCGCGGCGCGCGCCTGCTGGTGCTCGCCGGCTACATGGAGCTGCTGAGCGCCGCCTTCCTGGAGCGCTTCCCGGACGCGGTCATCAACGTGCACCCCTCGCTGCTGCCGGCGTTCCCGGGCCTGCACGCGATCGAGCAGGCGCTGGCGTATGGCGTGAAGGTGTTCGGCGTGACCGTGCACTTCGTCGACGAAGGGTGCGACAGCGGCCCGGTGATCTTGCAACGCTCGCTGGAGCTGCCCGATGCGCGCGACCCCGGCGAGGTGCTCCAGGCGCTGCGCCCGATCGAGCATTCGCTGCTACCCGAGGCCGTGCGCTTGTTTGCGCGCGGGGCCGTGAGCGCGGACCCGCGCAATCCCCGGCGAATCGTGATCGCGCCCCAAGTCGGGGAGTCGTCCTGACTTCTACGCGGCGCGCTCTGGCGCGGGATAGTCTGCGCCGGGAATGACCGCTGAGAACGAACAGACCGACGCGACGGTCGGCCCCGGCATCGAGCGCGCCGAGCCCGGTGGGGTGCGCGTGCGCAGGGCGCTGCTGTCGGTGTCGGACAAGACCGGGATCGTCGAGCTCGCGGAAGATCTCGTGGAGCTCGGCGTGGAGGTGGTGTCGACCGGGGGCACCGCGCGGACGCTGACGGAGGCCGGGGTGCCCGTGCGCGCGATCGAGGACTTCACCGGCTTCCCGGAGATGATGGACGGGCGCGTGAAGACGCTCCATCCGCGCCTGTACGCGGGCCTGCTGGCGGTGCGCAGCAACGAGTCCCACCTGAGGGCGGCGGCCGAGCACGCGATCGAGCCGGTTGACCTGGTGTGCGTGAACCTCTATCCGTTCGAGCAGACCGTGGCACGCGGCGACGCGAGCGATGAGGAAATCGTGGAGAACATCGACGTCGGCGGCCCCACGATGATCCGCGCCGCCGCCAAGAACCATGCGTTCGCGGCCGTGGTGGTGGACCCGGCCGACTACACGATCGTGCTCACCGAGCTGCGCGAGTCGGGCGGCCGTCTGTCGATGGTCACGCGCGAGCGATTGGCGGGCAAGGCGTTCGCGTGCACCGCGCGCTACGACGTTGCGATCTCCTCGTGGTTCGCGCTGCGCGCAGAGGAGGACTTTCCTCCGCAGCGCGCGATCGCGTACGAGAAGGCGGCGGAGCTGCGCTACGGCGAGAACCCCCACCAGCGCGCCGCCTACTACGCGGAGGTGGGCGCCCCCACCCATCTGCTCGCGGGCGTCGCTCAGCTGCACGGCAAGGAGCTGTCGTTCAACAACCTGCTCGACCTGTCCGCCGCGCGCGAGCTCGTGGAGGACTTCTCCGAGCCGGCGTGCGCGATCGTCAAGCACAACAACCCGTGCGGCTGCGCGCTCGGGCGCACGGCCCAGGACGCCTACGAGCGCGCCTTCGCGTGCGACCCGATGAGCGCCTACGGGGGCGTGATAGCGCTCAACCGCCCCGTCGACGCCGCCTGCGCGCGGGCGCTTGGGTCGCAGTTCGTCGAGGTCCTTCTCGCTCCCCGCTTCGATGCCGAGGCGCTGGAGGTGCTCACCCAGAAGAAGAACGTGCGCTTGCTCGAGCTGCAGGATTGGCCGGAGCCGGCCGGTGGCCTTGAGGCGAAGCCCGTGATCGGCGGGCTGCTCGTGCAGGACCGCGACGCGGTGTCGGAGACCCCCGATCAGATGCGCGTGATGACGGCGAAGACTCCCACCGAGCGCGAGTGGGACGACCTGCGCTTCGCCTGGCAGGTGTGCCGCCACGTGCGCTCCAACGCGATCGTGATCGCCTCAGGCGGCGCCACCATTGGCATCGGCGCCGGCCAGATGAGCCGCGTGGACGCTGTCAACATCGCGATCGAGAAGGCGCGCGCGGAAGCGGGCCCCGATCTCCTCGCCGGCGCCTCGCTGGCCTCGGACGCCTTCTTCCCATTCGCCGACGGCCCGCAGCTTGCGATCGACGCCGGAGTCACCGCGATCATCCAGCCGGGCGGGTCCGTGCGCGACGAGGAGGTCGTGGCGGCGGCCGACCAGGCCAACGTGGCTATGGTGGCAACAGATGTCCGCCACTTCCGCCACTGAGCGACTTGTGATGGATGAGCCGGCGATCTCCGTCACCGGGCTCGCCAAGAGCTACGGCGAGATCGAGGCGGTGTGCGGGATCGACTTCGAGGTTGCACGCGGCGAGACGTTCGGCTTCCTCGGCCCGAACGGGGCGGGCAAGTCGACCACCATCAACATGCTCTGCACGCTCGCGCGCCCGACCAGCGGCTCGGCACGTGTCGCCGGGTTTGACGTCGTGGCGGAGCGCGATCGGGTGAGGCGCAACATCGGCCTCGTGTTCCAGGACACGACGCTCGACAATTATTTGACGGCCGAGCAGAACCTGCGCCTGCACGCCGAGCTGTACGGGATGCCGCGCGAGACGATCGCCCCGCGCATGAAGACGGTGCAGGAGATGCTGCAACTGTGGGAGCGGCGCGACAGTCTCGTGGGGACGTTCTCGGGCGGGATGAAGCGGCGTCTTGAGATCGCGCGCGGCCTGCTCCATTCACCGAGGGTGCTGTTCCTCGACGAGCCCACGATCGGGCTTGACCCGCAGACGCGCAGCTCGATCTGGAGCTACATATCGAGCCTTGGGCGCGAACAGGACATCACGATCTTCCTCACGACCCACTACATGGACGAGGCCGAGTACTGCGATCGCATCGCGATCATCGACCGCGGGAAGATCGTGGTGCTCGACACGCCGGAGGCGCTCAAGGCGAGCGTGGGCAAGGACCGCGTGCAGATCCACACCGACGACGACGAGGCGACGATCGCCGCGCTGCGCGAGCGCTTCGGGATCGAGGCGCGGATGGCCGAAGGCGTCGTCACGTTCGGCGTGGCGGAGGGCGAGCAGTTCGTGCCGCGCCTGTTCGATGAATGGGATCCCGCCCACCCGCCGATCCGCTCGGTGAGCGTGGCCAGGCCGTCGCTGGACGACGTGTTCATGTCCTACACGGGCTCGACGATCCGCGACGCCGAGGCCGGCTCCACCGACATGATGCGCAACATGGCGCGGATGATGAGTCGCTGATGGCCCTTCGTCGTGAGCCCCCTTCATGCGGCGAGCTCGCTCGCCGGGAAGTCCGCTGATGGCCACGGAGAGCACGGTCCCACCCACTCCGGCCGCGTTGGCGTCTGGATCCGGGTCTGCGCCCGCGCACGAGATTCCCGGCCTGCACGTGCCGTCGCGTAGCGTGCGCGGGGAGCTGCGCGCGATCAGGGCGGTGTGGCGGCGCGAGCTGATCCGCTTCAGCCGCGACCGGCTGCGCATCCTCACCTCGCTGGTGCAGCCGTTCCTGTTCCTGTTCGTGCTCGGCACCGGCCTCTCCACGCTCGTGTCGAGCAGCACGCACGGGGTGAGCTTCCGCACGTTCATCTACCCGGGCGTGCTCTGCATGGCGGTGATGTTCACCGCGATGTTCTCCGCCGCCTCGATCGTGTGGGACCGCGAGTTCGGCTTCCTGCGCGAGATGATGGTTGCGCCGGTGCGGCGCTCCTCGATCGTGCTCGGCAAGTGTTTCGGCGGGGCCACCGTGGCGGGCTTCCAGGGCGTGATCGTGATGGCGATCGGCCCGCTCGTGGGCGTCCATTACACGCTCGGGCTGGCGCTCGAGATCTTCGCGTTGCAACTGCTGCTCGCCTTCTCGATCACCGCGTTCGGGATGATGGCGGCCGCGCGGGTCACCCAGATGCAGTCGTTCATGGCGCTGATGCAGATGGCGATGATGCCGATGTTCTTCCTCTCCGGCGCGCTGTTCCCGGTGAACAAACTGCCCGCGTGGCTCGGGGTGCTCAACCGCATCGACCCGCTCACCTACGCCGTGGACCCGATGCGCCGCGCGGTGTTCGCCCACCTCGACATCGCCCCGCTCGCGCGCCGTGCGCTCGACCCGGGCGTGACGTGGTGGGGCTGGCACGTGCCGGGTTTGCTCGAGGCCGCCGTGGTGGCGATCCTCGGCCTCGTGATGCTGGCGGTAGCGATTGCCGAGTTCTCGAGCGTGGAGTAGACGCGCGAGTGGCGGTCAGGTGTCGACGTCGGCGAGCAGTGCGGTGATGTCGAGGTCCTGGACGCCGTCGAGCGGCGAGGGAACGACGCTTCCCTCGCGGTAGATCTCGCAACGGGTGTAGCCGTTGGAGCCGGGCTCCGTGCGGATCTCGACGGTCCGGCCCGGTACGTCGACCAGCCAGTAGGTGGGGATGTCGGCCGCAGCGTAGAGCGCCGCCTTCCTGCCCCTGTCAAGCCGGTGTGAGCTGACGGCGACCTCGACGACGAGCAGCGCGGTTCGCAGGTGTCGTCCTGGCGGTGGCCGGTGCGAGGCGACCACGAGGTCGGGCTCGGGCTCACAATCGAAGGCCGCTTCGATCGGGTCTTGCACCTGTGTCCACCAGCGCGGCTCGTGCGCGAAGTAGCGCATTAGCGTGGTCACGACGACGACGTGATCGGGCGACTTCGGGCTCATCTCGACGAGCAGCCCGTCCAGCAACTCGATGCGCAGGCCCTCCAGCGCGCCGCTGGCGACCATCCGGTGGTAAGTCTCCACGTCGAGCCGATGGATCGGCAGGTCGGTTGTGGCGATCGTGGCCATGAGGCCATCCTATCGGGGTCGTGGCGATGCGACGAGGGCCATGTCCCCCTTATCCGACCAGGGCCTCGAAGCGGGACACCTGCGCCGGTCTACCGGTCCGACACCGCCTGCATCGCCACGCCGAGCAGCGGATCCTGCGTATCTGCCTCGTGAGCGGCCTCGGCGGCGCGCACGCCTTCGCGCAGGCGCTCCGGTTCGCTGCGGATCTGGCGTTCGGTGAGCGGTTGCAGCAGACCGCGCAGCGGCAGCATCGCGCCCACCCAGCGCGGCGCCCACAGGCGGTCGGCGCGCCGCTGGATGCCGCGCTCGATCGCGTCGATCGCCTTCGAGAGGGGCGCGGGGTTGCGCATGAAGCCGGGCATCCGCCCGGTCATCGCCTGCGCCGATGGCTGAGCGAAGCCGGCGCGCACGAGGTCGGTGTCGATGAAGCCGAAGTAGGCGCACCCCACGCGCGCGCCGCTCGGCGCGGTCTCCATGCGCAGCGCGTCGGTGAGCGCCTCGACCCCCGCCTTGGCGGCTGTGTAGGGGCCCATCATCGGGGCGTGAGAGACGGCGGCGAGCGAGGCGATGTTGAGCAGGTAGCCCTTGCGCTCGGTGATCTGGCCTATGAGCGCGCGGTCGGTGCGCCACACGCCGAGGAAGTTGACGGCGAGCGTGCGCTCCACCTGCTCGATCGGGGCGCTCGCGAGTGGCCCGGTGTAGGCGATCCCGGCGTTGGCAATCCCGACATCGATGCCCCCGAAGCGCTCGACGGTGGCGCTCACGGCCCGTTGCAGCGCCTCGTAATCGGTGACGTCGGCCTCGAAAGCGGCGGCACGGTCACCGAGTTGCGCGGCAAGCGCTTCAAGCCGCTCGGGCTCGAGACCCACGAGCGCGACGTTGGCGCCCTTGGCGTGCAGCCGGCGCGCGGTCTCGGCGCCGATGCCGCGGGCCGCGCCGGTTATGAACGCTGTGCGGCCGTTGACGTCATAGGGGGGTGAGGGGTTGTGGCTCATCGATCGGGTCTCCTGAAGGTCGTGTGCGGGTCATTCTCGCGGATCGGCGATCTTCTCGAAGTGCTCTCTCGGTCAAGCCCCGGCCGAAGCCTCGATGTCGTCGCAAGCGCGACGAACACGCGTTGACATCAAGCCACGCTCACGGCGCCGACCGGCACGATTGGCCACGCCCCCTCGACCTGCTCGTTGCGCCCCTGCCCTCTGAAGTACTCCTCAAGCAGGGCAGCCTGCTTCGCGGCCCAGGAGATCTGCTTGCCGTACAGGTCGCGCAGGTCGAGCTCGCGCAGTTCCGGGACGACCACCCCAAGCCTGTATGCGACCCGTGCGGCTGCGATCGCGTCGGCGTTGGCGACGTGGGCTTCCTCGAAGGGAACGCGGTAGTGCCGGCAGACTGCCTGAAGAGTCCGCTTGCCTTTTCGGAAGCGGTCAAATTGCCTGTCAAGGACAAATGGATCGACGACCAGCATCCCCTGCGGGCCGCCGACTCGGTCGAGCAGGGATGCGACCCCATGCCTGCCGGCTTCGCGATCGAGGATCGTAAGGTCGAAGCGCGCGTTGAACGCGACCACCGGAACGCCTCCCAGCACCTGCTCGGCGAGCAGGCTCGTGATTTCCTCGACCGCCTCGCCCGGGTCGCGCCCCTCGGCGCGCGCCCTCTCTGTGGTGATTCCATGCACAGCGGCGGCGCCGGCCGGTATCTCGATCCCGGGATCGACCAACCAGGCGTGGTGCTCGCCGGGCAGCTCCGCGCCCACGAGGCTGATCGCCGCGGCGACGATCCGGTCCGACTCGGGGTCGGTGCCGGTGGTCTCGACGTCGAACGCCGCGAGACGCCCCATGTGCCAGCTCATGCCCGAACCCTATTGCCGTGACCGGATGCGTTTCGGACAGTACGGTTCGTCACACGAATCCCCTCGCACGACATCGCCGTCTTGCGCATACCGACCGCCGGGCTCACATTGCACCCGCTCGCGCTCGGCGACTCGGGCAAGGCCCACGTTGGCGATCCGGTGCTTGCGATTCCGATCGATTTGGTCAAGGGGGAGCTTGCCGGGCTCGAGAAGGGGTGAGCGGGCAGCGCGGCAGTGCCCACGGGCACTCGGTCACGGGCCGAGCAGTCCGGCGGGGATGATGGCGATGCCGTCGCGGCGGCGGTATGCGTCCTGGCCGGTGGTGATCACGATTGCGTCGAGTAGCTCTTCGCCGATCTTCTCGGCGAGCCACTTCAGGTGGCGTGTGTCGTTCTCGCCGACGTCGCGCGCCAGCTTCACCTCGATCGCAACGATCCCACCGTTTGCGCGCTCCACGATCAGGTCCACCTCGTGCGCGCCGGCGGCGGTGCGCAGGTGGCTGACCTTCGCCTCGGCCGCTTGCGCGTAGACGCGCACCGAGAGCGTCACGAGCGACTCGAACAGGGCGCCCAGGAGGGTGCCCTCGCGCGGGATCGGAGGACCCGCGGCCTTTGCGCTCAGGAGGCCGTCCAGGTCGACGCCGAGCAATCGTGCCGCGAGCGCCGGGTCGGCGAGCTGATGCTTGGGCGGCACCGAGAGCCGTGCGATGCGGTTGCGGCTTGGTAGCCACGCCGGGACCGGGTCGAGGATCCACAATCGCTCGAGCGCGTCCCTGTAGGGGATCGTGGTGCTCTTCGCGGGCTTCTCTGTGTGTCCGGCGCTGGCCGCGTCGCGGATCTTCTCAAAAGACGCGCTGGTCGAGGACGCCGCCGCGTAGGCCCTCATCCACCGCTGTAGCGCCGCCGGGTTGCGGATCGAGTGGCCCAGCTCGGGGAAGTCACGGTCCACGATGCGCGTCAGATACCCGTCGAGCTGTGCGCCCAGAGCGCGCCCCTGAAAGCCGCGCAGGCCCGGGAAGCCCGAGGCCAGGATCTCTATGGCGTAATCCTCCAGCCTGTGGTCGGTATGGCCTGTCACGGCGGGCCTGCTACCGGTCAAGAGCTCGCCCAGGCTCACGCTCGGGGTGAACGATCCACGCTCGGCCAGGGCCAGCGGGCGCATGCGCACGCTCACGATGCGCCCCGCGCCCGAATGGGTCCCGGGCTTGGCGGGCGTCGTCGATCCCGTCAGCAGGAAGCGGCCCGGCGGCGCGCCCGCGTCCACGGCTCGGCGCACCAAGTCCCAGGACTCCGGCACGTGCTGCCACTCGTCGATCAGGGTCGTTCCCTCTGCCTCCAGCAGTCGCGCCGGGTCCGCCCTGGCGATGTTGCGCTGCTGCGGATCGTCCAGCCCATGCACCCTCGCGGCGCGGCGCGAGGCCGTCGCGGTCTTGCCCACCCCCTTGGCGCCCTCGATCACAAGCGCCGGCAGGCTACTCATCAGCTCGTCCAGCTCGTCGTCCACTATGCGGGGGCGGTACTGGCCCATTGGCTGCCTTGGGGCGGGATCGAGGTCCTTGGACATCGGGCTAGACTACCATTATACGTAGCTCTGCGCTACCGTTTTGCATGGCGCCTTTCAGCGTCAACCACGGCAGGCTTAGGTCATTGCGCCGGTCACACTTCTGTGGCTTGTGCGTTTATAGGAGTGTGCGTCCTCGCTCTGAGTGCTCCGATGCGGTCCTGCTTGCCTATGCGGTTTCTGTAGTGCGCCGTGCGGGACTCGAACCCGCCCCGCCGGATTAAAAGTCCGGAGCTCTACCCGATGAGCTAACGGCGCGCGAAGCAGTCAGTGTGCCAGATGGCCGGGCGATGCGTCAGCGCAGCCCGAGCGTGTCGAGCGGCTCTGCCGTCGGGGTCTCGCCCGCGGCGACCCTCAGCAGCTCCTCGATACGCGTGAGCTTCACGCGCGGGCGGCCGTGGGGCTCGCCGAGCGATTGCTCGTGGCGGTCGATCTCTCGCCAGCCCTCGTAGGTGACGAGCGCGGGGACACGTTCGCGCAGGAGGCGCTCGATGCCCTCCGGGTCGGGGTCGGATGGTTGCAGGTGGGTGGCGGCGGCGAGATCGGCGAGCAGCGCGTCCACCGTCTGCTGGGCGTCCTTCTTGTTGGTGCCGATCACCCCGGAGGGGCCTCGCTTGATCCAGCCGACGGCGTACTCGCCGGGGAGCAGTCCGTCGGGGCCAACCACCCTTCCCGCCTCGTTGGGAATCGTGGCGGAGCGCTCGTCGAACGGCACGCCGGGCAAAGGCTTCCCGCGGTAGCCGATCGCGCGCATCACGAGACCCGCCTCGATTGTCTCCGTCTCACCGGTGGGCTCGGCGCGTAGCCGGCCGTCTTCGCCGGCGCGTAGCGCATTGCGCGCGAGTACAACCCGATGAACGCCATCCTGTCCCCCAATCAATTCGACCGGAGAGAGCAGAAAGCGCAGGACCACCCGCTTGTTCTTGCCGGCGGGAGTGCGCTGGGCGTAGTCGCGCAGCACGGACACATTGCGCTTCGACGTTGGGTCGGCGTTGGGGTCGGGCACCGTCAGGGCGCGCTCCAGCTCCTCAGGGTCGACGATCACGTCCGCGTCCGCCAGCTCGCCGAGCTCGAGCAGCTCGGGGTTGGTGAACGCCGCCTGGGCGGGGCCGCGCCGGCCGACCACCACGATCTCGCGAACGTCGCTCGCGTCGAGCGCGTGCAGGGCGTGGTCGGCGATGTCGGTGACCGCCAGCTCGTCGTGCGTGAGCGTGAGCATGCGCGCCACGTCGAGCGCCACGTTGCCGTTGCCGATCACCACGGCGCGGGTCGCCGTGAGGTCGAAGTCGTGGTCGGGGAAGTCGGGGTGGCCGTTGTACCAGCCCACGAAGTCGGTGGCGGGATGGCTGCCGGGGAGCTGCTCGCCGGGGATCCCGAGCGGACGGTCGGCGGGGGAGCCGGTGGCGTACACGATCGCGTGGTAGCGCTCGGCGAGCTCGTCGCGGGAGACGTCGCGCCCCAGCTCCACGTTGCCGAAGAAGCGGAAACGCGGGTGCGCGGCGGTCTTCTCGTAGATGCGCGTCACCGACTTGATCTTCGGGTGGTCTGGCGCCACGCCTGAGCGCACCAGCCCCCAGGGGGTTGGGAGGCGCTCGAACATGTCAACCCCAACGGACTGCCACCCGTCCCCGGATTCCTTGAGCAGGTGGCCGGCGGTGTAGAAGCCCGCGGGGCCCGACCCGACGACGGCTATGCGAATGGTCATATGGGCGCGGCCCGACTCGAACGGGCGACCCCCTCGGTGTAAACGAGGTGCTCTGGCCAACTGAGCTACGCGCCCTGGGGGTGCCTCAAGGTTAGGGACTGCAGGCGTGCGAAGCTGTTGGCATGGCCGCCGGGGTGAGTTAGGGACTCCCAGCGTGCGAAGCTGTTGGCATGGCCGCCGGGGTGAGGAGACATCGCGTGAGTCGCGTCGCTCTCGGCGTGGGAGCGCCCCTGGCGCTCGCGGTGGTGCTCGCTCAGGCCTTCCTGCCGTCGCTCGCCGCGAAACGCGTAAGCGACCGCGTGGCGCGCTACGGCACCGTCAAGTCCGCGACCGTGAGCGCCTTCCCGGCGGTGGAGCTCCTGTGGGGGAAAGCCGACTCGGCAAGTGTGAGCGCGGGCACGCTCACGGTGACGCCCGCGCAGATCGCCTCGCTGCTGTGGGAAGCGCACAACGTGAGCGACATGACGGTGGTCGCGGATGCGGCGAGCTTGCGCATAGCAGCCATCCCGAACGGGCTGATGGTGAGCGGTGTGCGCATGGAAAAGCACGGCTCAGCCATCCGGGCGAGCGCCACGACGACGCAGCAGCAACTCGACGAAGCGCTCCCCAACGGCTTTCATGTGGAACCGGTGGCAAGCGGGGGCGGCCAGGTGGAAGTGAAGGCATCCGGCGGGCTGTTCGGCGTGCAGGCGTCCATCGGGGCGCTCGTGAAGCCGCTCGAAGGGCGGCTGGTGGCCGAGCCGCAGGGCTTCCCGCTGGCGGGGCTCGCCACGGTGACGCTCTTCTCCGACCCGCACCTGAAGGTGGAATCAGTTGGCGTGCGAGTGGACCGCAGGCAACCGCTCACCTACGGGCTGTCCCTGAGCGCGACTTTGCGCTGAGCGCTCCTCCACGGGCTCTCCCCGCGGGCGAGCCCGTCCTGAGCGCTCGCGCACGATCATCGGCAGGCCGTCACGCGGGCTGATAGTGGGCATCTGGCGGAACCGAAGGACGAAGTCGCTGGGGAGCTCGAGCGTGAAGCGGCTTGCGATGAGGGTCGCGATCGTGCGCACCTCCAGCTGGCCGAAGCGCATCCCGATGCACATGCGCGAGCCGCCCCCGAACGGGATGTAGGCGCCCTTCGCCAGGGCCGCCTTAGCCTCGGGGGCGAAGCGCTCGGGGCGGAACGCGTCCGGCTCGGGGAACACATCGGGGAGATGGTGGGAGGCCCACGAGCAGTAGTTCACATAGGCGTTCCCGGGAACCGTGTGGCCTTCGAACTCGAACGGCTCCACCGACTTGCGCGGGCCGATCCACGCGGGCGGATACTTGCGCAAGGTCTCCTCGAGCGTCATCTCGAGCTCCACCAGCTCGCCGCTCGTCAGCTGGGCGACGTTCGGCGTTCCGTTGAGCATCAGCGCGTCCTGCTCGGCGACGAGACGGTCGGCGAGGTGGGGGGCGCGGGCGAGCTCGTAGAACATGAACGACACGGTGGAGGTGGTCGTGTCGTGACCGGCGAACAGCAGCGTCATCATCTCGTCGCGGATCTGCTCGTCGGTGAGCCCTTCGCCGCTGTCGTCCTGGGCGTCGAGCAGCAGGCTGAGCACGTCCTCGCCGCGCTCGCCGGTGCCGCGGCGTCGGGATATCTCGGCGTACAGCATCCGGTTGAGCGCTTTGGAGGCCTGCTGCAACCGCGCCCACGGCGTGCGCGGGCCGTGGATGAAACGGTACTCGTAGCCAGAGGCGTAGAAAGCCAACGCCTGCTCGAACATCGCCGCGGCATCGATCGTGCGGGCCGCAGCTCCATCGGGCTCAATCCCGAACAGCGCCCTCATCGCGACGCGCGTGGCGAGCCGCCGCGTCCAGGCGTACAGGTCGATGCGGGCGCCCGGCGCCCACCGCTCGAGCGCTCGCTCGGTCTCCTCCACCATCACGTCGATCGAGGCGGCTATGCGCTCACGGTGAAATGCCGGGAGCATGATGGCGCGCGCGCGGCGATGGTAGGGATCGTCGGTTGTGAGCAGCCCGTCGCCGAGCAGGGCGATCAGGTCGCGGAAGTGCGATTCGCGCCAGCGGAAGTTGGAGGCGTGGGAGACCGTCATGTAGTGGTTGGCGGCGGGCCCCAGCATGAACACCACGTTGCTGTGAAGGATCCGCAGCGTGAAGATCGGCCCGTAACGCTCATACCCCTCGAGCAGCAGTGGGAGCGGCTCCTCGATGAAGCGCTTGGTGCGAGCCAGCGAGAAGCTGGTGTCTCCGGGCGGGTAGGCAACGGTGGCGGCGCGTTCGTCGGCGAGGTCCTGCACCAGGATGCGGAACGGGTTTTCGTGGCGCAGCGGTGGCGGCGCGAGCGAGGGCACGCGGTAAGCGTAGAGGACCGCCCAGCCGTTTGGCTGGCCGGCCAGCTTGGCCTGGCATCCGCCGCCGCGCCCGCCCCGCGCCCGCACGCACCCCGCGCCCGCACGCGCCCTGCGATACTGTGCGCTACGCACGTAGAAGCATCCCGTGCGCCAGCGCGGGGGCGTAGCTCAGCTGGTTAGAGCGCTGCCCTGTCACGGCAGAGGTCGCGGGTTCGAGTCCCGTCGCTCCCGCTTTCGCCGGGTTTCCCCAGCAAATAAGCCAGTCTTGCTGGCTGCATGCGAAACATCGGGGTTCGGCTGTTCTCGTCTTCCCCTGCAAAACCGATGGTTCCAACTCGTGCCTGCGTCAGATGTATGCGGGTGGTTTGCTTGGCTTCAGCGCGGTCGCTTGCTGCGGCAGGAGGCGAGCCGTGAGCGGTCGGTGTAGACCGTGAGCAGTGACGAGGGCAGGAGCGCGACGGCGGTGTCAATGGTCACGATCGCCTCGGCACCGGCAGCGATGGCGCTCGCCGCGTGCGCTGCGTCGTAGGATGCGATCCCGTACTCGGTCATGAAGGTGGCGGCGACGGTTGTTATGTCGCCGAGCGGGATCGAGATGTGCGTGAGGCTCCCGAGCATCTTGTCGTAACGGATCAAGGTGTGGTTCAGCAGACGGCCGGCCCGTGGGCGGGATCGCCCGTCGGTTCGGTGGCGTCGCCATTGGCCTGCCTAGCGTTCCTTGAGCGCGATTGCAAACGCAGCCTCGGCCAGCTCGACGCGAAGCAGATCGCTGGTGGCGACGGATACGCCGCTTTGGGGGTTTCCATCTAACCGGAGT
>PLYX01000089.1 GCA_003151895.1 Solirubrobacterales bacterium | reverse complement strand
GCGGCACGCGCACGCTGTCCACCTCGCACACGCGGCCGGGGTCGTTGCGCATCAGATCGACTATCATCAGGTGCTCGGCGAACGTCTTTTCGTCCTCTTCGAGCTCGGTGCGCGTCGCCTCGTCGTGGGTCGGGTCGGCTGACCGCGGCGCCGTGCCCTTGATCGGGCGCGCCTGCACGCGGCGGTCGCGGTCGACGGACAGGAAGCGCTCGGGTGAGCTGCTCACGATCGCCACCTCGCCGAGCTTCAGGTAGGCGGCGAACGGGGCCGGGTTGCTGCGCCGCAGCTCGCGATAGAGCAGCCACGGGTCCGGGGAGGCGTCGGTGTGGATCTGGTCGGTGAGGCACACCTCGTAGGACTCCCCGGCCCCCAGCGCGCTGTGACAGCGGGCGATGTCAGCGAGGTACTGCTCGCGGCCGCGCCCCACGCGGAACGTCACCGGTGTGCCTGAGGGATCGTGGGGCGTGCTTGGTTGCCTCACTGCGGCGGGCGGTGTGGCGAGCGCCTCGCGCACCTCAAGCTCCGCCTGCTCGAGCCAGCGTTCCGCTTCCGTCTCCTCGCCGCAGGCGAGCGCCAGCACACGAGTCAGGTGGCGGACGTGGTCGACGGCGATCATGCGGTTGGCGAACATCTGCACGGCGTCCGGCACATCCGAGCGATGCGTGTTGGAGGCTCCGCAGTCGGCCTTGCACTCGTAGCCGAGATAGCCGACGAAGCCCCCCACCAGCCCGTGGTCGGGGTCCTGCGGCGGCTCGATCGCTCGGCTCTCCAGTTCGCGGTCGAGCACCTGGAAGATCGACCCATTCTCCTCAAACGTCCCACCCGCCTTGTGAGACGTCACGACACCCTTCTCGACGTCGTATTCGAGTACCACGCGGTTCGGGCCCATCGACGTGCCGAGATAGGAGTTCTGCCCCAGCTTCGTCGACGTGTTCGCGCTGTCCAGCCAGAAGGCGTGCTCCGCGGCGCCGAAGAGGCGTTCGAACAGCAGCTCGGCCGACGGCTCACCCTCGATCGTGCGCACCATCAGGCGCACCTCTGAATCGGCCGCGCTGCGCCTGCGGCAGCGCCTGGGCGGCATGCTCGGCCTGTTCAAGCGGTGTCGTCGCGGCGGCTTGTGGGCATTGGCGAGCTTGTAGAAGTTCTCGAACAACTTGTGCCCGTATTCGGTCGAGATCGACTCCGGATGGAACTGCACCCCCCACATCGGCCGGTGGGCGTGTTCGATGCCCATCACCACCCCGTCGGCGGTCCAGGCGATCTCGCGGCCCTCATCCCCGAGCGAGCCGGTTACCGCGAGCGAGTGGTAGCGCACCACCTTGAAGTCCTGCGGGATCCCCTCGAACAGGCCGCTGCCGGTGTGCTGCACGTGGGAGAGACGCCCGTGCATAACCATCGGCGCGGTCGTCACCTCCGCTTTGAGCACGTGGCCGAGGCCCTGATGACCGAGGCACACGCCGAGCACCGGCGCAACGCTCGAGCGCAGGATGTCAGAGCACACGCCGAAGTCGTGCCAGCGGTCGGGACGCCCAGGCCCGGGGGAGAGCACTATCGCGTCGAAGTCCCAGCGCGATAGCGCCCGCCAGGACACCATGTCGTTCTGGATCACGATCGGCTCCTCGCCGCACGCCGCGGCGAGCAGGTGGGAGACGTTGTAGGTGTAGGAGTCGTAGTTGTCGATCAGCAGCGTGCTCATCGCCCCCTTCGCGCCTCCTCAACCCATGCCTCCCTTGGGAGGCATGACCCCCTTCTTCCCGCACCCTCAACCCATGCCTCCCTTGGGAGGCGTGACCCCCTTCGGGTGTAGATCATGAGGCTCATCTGCCGGCTTCCAGTCCCAATCCGCGCGCGCTGCGATCGAGCAGCGTGTGGACGACGCGCTCCACGTGGCTACTGCGCTCGCGCTCCATGTACCAGCGTGCGAGATGGCGCAGGTAGAGCGCCAGCGGGGTCACGTCGTAGCGCTCTACCGCCAGGCGCAGGTGACGGCGGTAGATCTCCGATTGCACCACCGCTGAGCGATAATCGGGGTCTTCGGCCGGGCGGTGACCGGGCGAGGTTGTGAGGGTGCCGCGGCGCGCCCGCGCACGCACGAGGTCCCAACCGAGGCTCTCGCGCTCGACCAGCAGCTTGGCGGTGTCGAACTCCACGCGCGGGGTGACGGGGTAGGGCAGGAAGTACCCGAGCGCCACCTGCGCCGGGATCCGTTCTGGGGAGGGGTGGGCGCGGCGCACCTCGCGCATCCGCGGGTCCGAGTCGATCTGCGTCTCCAGCCATTCGATCAGATCGTCGATCAGGAGCCCGCCCTCCTCGCTCGAGCTCACCGCGCGCTTCTGCTGGGCCACCATCCCGTGGAAGATGTCGCGCGTGGGGTGGATGCCGCGGGCGGGCGCCTCGTTGGCGCTTCCCTCGCTTCCCTCTCCTCTCGCGCCGGCCCCCTCCAGGGGGCCGGCGGTCCCGTTTTCCCCCTGGGTGAGCTCGGTCATCAGCTGGCGTATGCAGGTGGAGTGCGCCACCCACTCGGTGCCGCAGATCTGAAGCGTCGTCACGCCCTCCAGCCCCGGCGCGCCCATCCAGTAGGAGACGGCGCGCATGTGCTGCGTCGTCTGGCCGTCGGCGCGCACGAGTGGCATTTCCTCGAGGTGCTCGACGCCCGTCGCATAGATGACGACGCCGTCCACTCGCTGCTCGAGCTTGCCTTCGCGCAGCCCCCTGGCGGTCAGCTCGGCGCCTTCGGCGAGGAAGTCCGACTCGAAGAACACGCGGTCGAATGCCACCCCGAGCCGCGCGAGCGTCTTGCGCTGGCCGGAGATCACCCACGCGCGCGTCTTGAACCACAGCTCGAGCGCCTCGCCCTCGCCCTGCATCACGCGTTTGAGCAGCTCGTCGGCGGCGTCGTCGCGCATGCGCAGCTCGCGCGTGAGCGAGTCCTCGCGCTCGTCGATCCCCTCCTCTGTGAAGCCGCCGGCCGCGACATAGTCGGCATAGCAGAGGCCGACGAAGTGGTCGCTCTTCTGGTCGCCGTCCGGCCACGACTGGGCGTGGCGGCCACTGCGGACGATGCCCGCCATCGCCTCGCCCATGCTGCGGCCGGCGTCCGAGATTATGCTGCGGCGCTCCACCTCGCCGCCCGCCTGTTCGAGTGAGGCGGCGAGCGAATTGCCGATCGCGATGTTGCGCAGGTGGCCCACGTGCAGCGCCTTCGTGGCGTTCGCGTCCCAGAACTGCACCGCGAAGCGCTGTGAGCGCGCCAGGTCCACGAGCGCCGCTTCGGCGCCCCCGCCGGCCTCCAGCGCCGCGCCTGTCGTCTCGATCCAGCCATCGTCGAGGCGCAGCTCCACGCCTTCGGGCGTGCGCGTGAGCTTGTCCACCCACGGTTCCCCTTCGATCCGCTCCAGCGCCTGCAGCGACTCGGGGTCCGCTTCCCACTCGGGCGTACGCGGCACGAGCTTGATGTCGAAGCTCCCGTTCGGCCGCCGCGGCGCGCGCGCCGCCCAGGGGGCCTGCGCTCCCTCCTGCCCTGCCGCTTCCTCGAAATAGTCAAAAAGGTTGGTTGTCATGGGGATGCGAAGAAGTAAAACCGAGCATACCGAACGCCGAGCCGAACGCCGAGCTTAAAAGTGAGAAACATCGAACTCCATGTGGAGCGCGGCATTAACTGTCACGACGCTCCGGCCAGAAGTAAGAAACAGTCGCGCCGTTTTGCTTGCGCTGGGCGTGTGGGCGTGATAGGAAAGCACGCGGCCCCTCCAGGCCAACTGGTGCCGGGATGTCTCTGACCTGAACAAGACGCGCATCCCGGCGCCGGTCTACTGAACCCCTCGGGAAGGATGTGGTCGCGCGATGGTTGTAACGGGTTGCATGACCGCCACGGCTGGCTGATCGCCATGCGCGGGCATGGCGAATACGGGTGGCAGTGGACACGCTCCTACAAACGTGACGGAAGCGCTCGCCACATGGCGCCGCGTCGCTCGATATGGGGCCTGCGCTGCGAGGAGGCCCGCTGCGGGCGCGTGCACGGGCGCATGAGCGCACGCTGGGGGCCCAGGCGCAGGCGCTGGCGCGCGTGAGGGCGCTACCGCTGATGCCTTTTTATCGACGTAATCGACGTATAGTGTTGCGCCGTGCGCGAGATACGCCTGTATGACTCGCTCACCGGTCAGCTCGTGCCGGTCAGCGCGGGGGATGCCATCAGGGTCGAGGTGCGCACGTCGCCAACCGGCTTCGACGGCGGGGTCAACGTCGAGTCCACGCGCCCACTCGTGCTGTTCAGCTTCCTCGAGCGCTTTCTCCAGCGCGAAGGGTTCGGCACGAAGTTCCTGTTCGACTCGCCCACCGGCGAGGACATGCTTTACGAGCTCTCCGAAGAGCAGGAGCCGCTGAGCGACTCCGACTCCGCCGCCGACCACGACACCGAGATGAGCCTGCTCGAGGTGTCGCGCTCGGATGTTGACCGCTGGGTGAACGTGCGCTTCGGCGCCGGCCGCGACGGCGAGGAATGGGAGCCCGCGTCCTCCGGCGGGCGGATCCTGCTGAGCGACGCCCTCAAACACTTCGGCCACCCCGCGGTGGCGCTGTATCTGCTCGGCACCCACTACTCGCTCCCGCTCGGCGACGCGTCCACGGGCCTCGTGACAGGCTCCAAGAACGCTCTGCGCATTCGCGAGGCTGTGAAGACGCTGGTGCCCGACCAGCCGAGCCCGCCCGACATGCGCCACTACATGGAAGCCTTCCGCGACGCGCTCGCCAACGACCTCGACACGCCGCTCGCGTTGGTGGTGCTGTTCGAGTGGGTCCTCGAGGCCGAGCGTCGCGGCGGCGAGGTCGGCGACAACGACCTGCGTGTGATGCTCGAGGTGCTCGAGCTGGAGGATCTGGCGGCGCCCGTGGGGGCATAGACTGCGGGCTCCGTGTCCCGCTTCCACGAGCCCCAGCACCCCGACTTCGCGCGGATGAATACGTCGATCGGCTTCGATCGACGCCTGTGGCCGCAGGACATCGTCCAGTCGCGCGCGCATGCGGCGATGCTCGCCTCGCGCGGGATCATCTCCGATGAGGACCGCGACACCCTGCTGCGCGGGCTGGAGGAGGTTCAGCGCGAGTTGGAGCAGGGGCACTTCGTCTTCTCTCCCGACGACGAAGACGTCCATATGGCCATCGAGCGTCACCTCACGGAGCTGGTGGGGGCGGTCGGCGGGAGGCTGCACACGGCCCGTTCGCGCAACGACCAGGTCGCTACAGACCTCGTTATGTATACATGTGCGCGCGCACGCGACGCACAGCAGGCCACGGCGCGGCTGATGGCCGCGCTGCTGGAGCGGGCCGAGCAACATCTGGATTGGCCGATGCCCGGCTACACGCATCTGCAGCGCGCCCAACCTGTCTATCTCAGCCACCACCTGCTTGCCTACTTCTGGATGCTCGCCCGCGACCGCGAACGATTTGCGTTCGCCGAGCGCCAGTGCTCGCGCCTGCCGCTCGGAGCGGGGGCGCTCGCCGGCGTGAACTTCGACACCGATCGGGAGATGGTGGCGCGCGAGCTTGGTTTTGCCGAGCCCGCTCCGAACTCGATCGACGCCGTGTCCAACCGCGACTTCGCGCTCGACTACCTGAGCGCCGCGTCGACCTGCGCCACCCATCTCTCGCGCCTCGGGGCCGAGCTCGTGCTGTGGTCGAGCGTCGAGTTCGGCTTCTGCGAGCTCCCCGACGCGTGGAGCGCCGGCTCCTCGATCATGCCTCAGAAGAAGAACCCCGACGCGGCCGAGCTCCTGCGCGCGAAGGCCCCGCGCGTCGTCGCCCATTTGAGCGGGCTCCACGGCGTGATGCACGCGCTCCCGCTCACCTACAACAAGGACCTCCAGGAGGACAAGGAGCACCTGTTCGACGCCGTCGACACGCTCGAGCTCGCGCTCGCCGCGGCGCACGGGATGGTGTCTGGCGTCAGCTTCGACCGCGAGCGGCTGGAACAGGCCGCGGGCGACGAGCTGATCGCCGCCACCGACGTAGCCGACCTGCTCGTGCGGCGCGGCATGCCGTTCCGCGAGGCCCACGGGGTCGTGGCGGCGCTCGTGCGCACCGCCGTGGACAGCGGCAGGCGGCTCTCTGACCTAACCCCGGAGGAGTTGGCCGCCCAGAGCGAACTGCTCGACGACGAGTACTACAAGGTGCTCGCGCGCGAGCACTGGCTCGAATCGAAGGTGTCGATGGGGGGCACCGCTTTGCCGCGCGTGCGCGAGCAGCTGCAGAGCGCCCGCACGGTGTTGGAGCAGGCTCCGGGCCACTGACGTGGTGGTTCGGGCGAGCGCTGCGAGTACCCGTGCCGATGCGGAGGGCTCCGCGAGCACCATCGCCGCGGGTGCGTCTGGCGCACGGAGACGATCGCCCGTGCGCCCGTCCGGGGTGCAGCCCGTCGAGTTCTATGCCCGTCCCGTGCTGGAGGTCGCCCGCGATCTGATCGGGTGCGTCGTCGAACGCGAGGGGCTCGCCGGGGTGATCGTCGAGACGGAGGCATACCACGAGAGCGAGCCCGCCTGTCACGCGTTCGCCGGCGTCACACCGCGCACGCGCACGCTGTTCGACGAGCCGGGTCTCGCGTACGTGTACCGCTCCTACGGCATCCACGCGCTCCTGAACGCGGTGTGCGAGCCGGCGGGTGTCGGCGCGGCCGTGCTGATCCGGGCGCTCGAGCCGCTCACCGGGATCGAGGAGATGCACGCCCGTCGCGGGCGCGTGCGCGAGCAGGAGCTCTGCTCCGGGCCGGGCAAGCTCACGCAGGCGCTCGGGGTGGAGCTGGCGCAGAACGGGACAAGCCTGCTCGAGGGACCGGTCGTTATTCGGCCGGGGGAGGGGCGGATGGTGCGGCCGCGGGTCGTGGTGGGGACACGCATCGGCATAACGAAGGCGGTGGAGTTGCGCTGGCGCTTCTGCGCCGCCGGCAACCCTCACGTGTCCCGGCCACACCTGGAGCGCCGCGATTCTCACGTCCCCGGGTCGGGTCCGAAGCGCATCGTGGTTGTCAAGGGCGGCTGACCATCCGGCGACGGGGCGTCAACCGCCCGGGCTGACACCGCCCGTGGCGCCGGTCCCGGCGCCCGATTTGGAGCTCGGCGCCGCTTCGGTTGACGGGGTCGCGGGCGCCGGCGTGGCGGGCGGCGGCGTTGCCGGCGTTGGGGTGGGAGCCGCCTGGGAGTGTTCTTTTCCGGGAGCCCCCGCGCCCGAGCCGCCGGCTGATTCGCCGGCTCCGTTGCCATGCGTGGTGGGGACCTGGGATTCGCCTGCGCCGCTTGCGTGTTTGCCGGCGCCCGGCGCCTGGCTGCCTGTGGTTTCGGTGCCAGCGGGCGATTCGAGCTGAGCGCCCGTAGAGCTCCCCTTCCCGCCGCCGGCTGACGTGGTGCGGGTCGCGCGGTTGCGTTCGACCTGCAGCGCTGAGAGCATGAAGTCGTGCCAGATCAGGGCGGGAAACGTCCCGCCGAAGACGGGCTGGCCGTTGAAGTCGGTGGTCATCGGCACGAGCTTGTCGGGATAGCCGACCCACACGGCCACCGTGTACTTGCTGT
>PLYX01000092.1 GCA_003151895.1 Solirubrobacterales bacterium | reverse complement strand
CAGATGGGCAACTCCGAGGTCGGCCACCTCAACCTCGGCGCCGGCGCTGTGGTCAAGCAGGATCTGGTGCGCATCGACGAGGCGATCGCCGACGGGTCGCTCGCCCGCAACGAGGTGCTGCGCGCCGCGTTCGCCGGCGCTCCGCGCATCCACCTGCTCGGGCTTGTCTCCGACGGCGGGGTGCACTCATCGCTCGAGCACCTGCGCGCGCTGATCGCGCTCGCGGGCGACGTCGCGCCGTCGGCGGACCTCGTGGCTCACGCGTTCACAGACGGGCGCGACACGCTGCCGCACGCCGGCGTCGGCTATTTGACAGAGCTCGACCGCATCGCGGGTGCGCGCGTGGGATCGGTGGTCGGTCGCTACTGGGCGATGGACCGCGACCGCCGCTGGGACCGCACGCAGCGCGCCTACGACATGCTCGTTCACGGCAGCGCCCCGTATCACGCCGCCACCGGCGAGCAGGCGGTGCGCGATGCCTACGAGCGGGGGGAGACCGACGAGTTCATCGAGCCCACGCTCGTCGGCGAGGAGGCCCGCATCCGGCCGGGCGACAGCGTGCTCTGCTTCAACTTCCGCCCCGACCGCATGCGCGAGATCGTCAGGGCGCTCGCCGAGCCAGGGTTTGGAGAGGACGAGGGGGATGCCTCCGAGGGTGCCGCGCGTGTCGAGGGTGCCGCGGGAGTCGCCGCCGAGGAGCTCCCCGGCTGGGGGGGGCGCCGCGGAGCGCCCCCGGTGAGCCGCCTGGCGACTCTCACCGAGTACGAGCAGGGCTGGCCCTACCCGGTGGCGTTCGCCCCGCAGCGCCCTGAGATCACGCTGTCGCAGGTGATCGCGCGCAGCGGGGCGCGGCAGCTCCATGTGGCCGAGACCGAGAAGTACCCGCACGTCACCTACTTCTTCAACGGTGGCGAGGAGACCCCCTGCAGGGGGGAGCGGCGTGAGCTCGTGCCCTCCCCGCGCGACGTTCCCACCTACGACCACAAGCCCCAGATGAGCGCCCGTGAGGCCGCCGCCGCGTTCGTCGGCGCTTGGAGCGAGGACGGGGCGGGTGGGTTTCGATTCGGGGTGATCAACTTCGCCAACGCCGACATGGTCGGCCACACCGGCGTGATCGGAGCCGCGGTGGCGGCGATAGAGACGGTCGACGAGTGTCTCGCGATGGTCGTCGAGGTGGTTCGCGCGAGTGGCGGCGTGTGCGTGGTGACCGCCGATCACGGCAACGCCGACCACATGCTCGAGCCCGACGGCAGCCCCAACACCGCCCACTCGCTCAACCCGGTGCCGCTGATCGTCACCACGCCCGACCTCGAACTGCGCGCACAGGGCGGTATCCTCGCGGACGTGGCGCCCACGGTGCTCGACCTGCTCGCGATTGCCCAGCCACCTCAGATGACCGGCAAGTCGCTGATCGAGAGCTGATGGCCCGAGGATCCCCACAGGCAGGAGAGACGATGGACACTCCGCTCAGTTGACAGGGATTCTCGCGTCTGACGCTGCTATGTTCGACTCAGCACCCAGTTAGTGTCGATTGCCATCATGTCCACCGCAACAGCCACCGCGACGGTCCTGAAGCTCGCTCCGGGGGAGGAGCAGAGCCCCGGGGAGCCGGACTGCCTCAGCGAAGCTGAGCTCCGTGCCTGGCGCGGACTGCTGCGCGCTCACGCCTCGCTCGCCAAGCGTCTCGAGGGCCGACTCGAGCGCGAGCATGGGTTGCAGCTCAGCTCCTATGAGGTGCTCCAGCACCTGATGGACGCCCCCGCCGGACGGATGCGCATGTGCGATCTCGCCGAGCAAGCCCAGCTCTCGCGCAGCGGCCTCACGCGCCTGGTGGACCGTCTCGAGCGCGACGAGCTGCTCGGACGCTGCACCTGCGAACACGACGCCCGCGGCGCCTACGCGTGCCTCACCGAGCGTGGCCGCGACCGGCTGTCTGCTGCCCGCGGCACCCATCGCGCGGTGGTGCGCGAGCACTTCCTCTCGCACTTCTCAGAGCACGAGCTCGATGCGCTCGGCCAGATGTGGGACCGCATCGCCGCCGGCTGCTGCGGCGCCTGAGCGAGTCCTCAGCGAGGCTCCCGCTCGTGCCCAGCGCCTTCGGCACCGTCGCTCTGCTGTGCGGACGCGTCCGCATCGCGTCGGTGGCGGAAGTGGGCGATCAAGACGCCCACCACCACGAGCAGCACCGCGAGGAGCCCGAACAGGCCGAACGTCTTGATCGCGTTCCCGGCCGCGTTGCCGAGGGAGTAGGCGAGCAGGCCGATCGCCGTCGCCCAGCAGATCCCTCCGCACGCGTTCCAGAACACGAACGAGCGCCAGCGCATGTGGGTGGCGCCCGCCAGCCATGACGCCCACACGCGCAACCCCAACAGGAAGCGCCCGAAGAACACGGCCTTCGGGCCGTGGCGCTCGAAGAACGGTTCTCCTCTGGCCAGCACCTGCAGGCGCTGGCGGTGGAAGCGCCCGGGACGTTGCAGCAGCCAGCGTCCGCCCTTGCGCCCGATCTGGTAGCCGAGGTTGTCGCCCACGATCGCCGCGCTCGCCGCAACCACGATCACGACCTCGATCTGGAGGCTGCCCTGACTGGCCAGAATGCCCGCTGCGATCAGTGACGTCTCACCCGGCACAGGCACGCCACCCGACTCCGCCATCACGAGCAGGAACAGAACGAGATATCCGGTGTGGCTTACGTCGATGATGGAGGCGAGCATGCTCACGGCTTCTTGGCTTCTAGGATGCCGCGTTGGTGGCCCTCATCATCGAAGCGCGCGACGGCGCCACGGATGCCCGCGCCGGACGGCTGCGCACCGCGCACGGCGATGTTCGCACACCCGCCTTCGTGCCGCTCGCGACGAAGGCCACCGTCAAGGGCCTGTTGCCCACCGAGGTGAAGGCGCTCGGGTACGACATGGTGCTCGGCAACACCTTCCACCTGATGCTGAATCCCGGCGCCGAGCTGATCGAGCGCTTCGGCGGGCTGCACGGCTTCATGGACTGGGACGGGCCGATCATCACCGACTCCGGCGGCTTCCAGGTGTTCTCGATGGGGCACGGCACGATCGCGGACGAGATTAAGTCCCGCCCATCCCGCGCGCGCCACGGCGAGCGTGTCGCGCGGGAGGGCGCGATCCTGTCGATCGAGGAGCAGGGGGTGCGCTTCCGCTCCTACATGGACGGGTCCGAGCGCTTCCTCTCCCCAGAGGGCTCGATGGCGGTGCAGTCCTCGCTGCGCTCGGATATCGCGCTCTCCTTCGACGAGTGCACCCCCTTCCACGTCGACCGCGACTACACCGAGCGCTCGACCGAGCGCACCCACCGCTGGCTGGAGCGCTGCCTGGGCTGGCACGCAGAGCACGGGCCCGCCGGCCAGCTCGTCTACGGGATCGTGCAGGGCGGCGTCTATGAGGACATGCGTCGTGCCTCGGCCCGCGTCGTGGCCGCCAGCGGCTGCGACGGCGTGGCGATCGGCGGCTCGCTCGGGGCTGAGAAGGCGCAGATGTACGAGGTCGTGGGATACGCCGTCGCCGAGCTCGGCGGCGAGCGTGAGCGGCTACCGCGCCACCTGCTCGGGATCGGCGACGTCGACGACCTGATCCGCGGCGTCGAGCTCGGGATCGACACGTTCGACTGCGCCATGCCCACGCGCCTCGGACGCCACGGCACCGCGCTCGTCCCAGACCCGCACAACCGCTGGCGGGTGGACCTGACCAAAAGCGAGTGGCGCACCTCCGAGGAGCCGCTGATGGAGGGCTGCTCCTGTCACGCCTGCACGCGTGGGCTCTCGCGCGCCTACCTCTCCTACCTGGCGCGCTCCGGCGAGCTCACCGGCATGCGATTGCTCACCGAACACAACCTCGCGTTCCTCGCGCGGCTGATGGCCGATCTGCGCCAGGGGATCTTCGATGGACGGCTCCCCGAGGTTGCGAATTCGCTACGCCGCGCCGAGTACCGTCCCAAGCCGCCGATACGTTAGCCGCAGCTTTCCGGTGTGGTGTAAGGGTAACACGGGCAACTGTCACTTGTCAGATGTCGGTTCGAGTCCGGCCGCCGGAGCCATGGTTGAAAGGCGACGGTTGAGGCTGCTAACCTGCGGGGCGAGTGACAGTTGCCCCGCCCGAAAGGGCGGCAGTTCTTACCGAAGGGTCCGCGCAAGCGGGCCCTTCGCCTATTCAGGCCGCTACTTCGTGTTTTGTTCGACGAGCTGCTTCAGTGCTTCGGCCGATTTCTGTGCGTCGTTGTAGACGACGTTGCGCAGCGTGATCTTCGTGGGCGCCGGGGCGCTCAGCACGACGATCGCCGCGATCACGCCGCCCAGTGCGAGCAGTGCGAGCAGTGCGATTACGAGGCGACTGGAGCCTGAGCGGCGTGGGGGCGCGGTCGTCGCGACCACCGGAGGGGCGCTGCGCGCGGGACCGCGGCGCGGCCGGCGCGGGACCACTGCTCCGCGTGG
>PLYX01000277.1 GCA_003151895.1 Solirubrobacterales bacterium | reverse complement strand
CGGAGAGCCGCTCGGGCGTGTGGGCGAAGCGGCGCGCGAGGCCGACCTCATCCAGCGCGTCGCGCGCCCGCCGGTGCGCCTGGCCGTGAGCGACCCCGCGCAACAGCAGCGGCAGGGCGACGTTCTCCTCCGCGGTGAGCCCCGCCGTCAGGTGAAAGCCCTGAAAAACGAAGCCGAGCTTGGTGCGCCTGTGGGAGAGCGCCTCGCGCTTTGAGAGCGTGCCCAGATCGCGGCCTTCGAAGCGCACGCTGCCGCCGTCGGCCCGCAGCAGCCCCGCAACGAGCAGCAGCAGCGTGGTCTTGCCCGAGCCGCTTGGACCGAGCAGCGCGACCAGCTCGCGCTCGCGCACGCTCATGCTCACGTCCTCGACGGCGTGGATGACCTCGCCGGGGCTCTCATAGAGCTTGCGCGCGCCCTGGAGCTCGAGCATCGGCCGCGCCTGCGGGCGAGCGATGAGCGCCTCCGCCTGGACGCGCTCGAGCTCAGGCATCGGCCGCGGCTCGGCGCGAGCGGCCCGGGAAGCGGTAGACCCGCCCGCCCTGTTCGGAGTCCTGCGGATTGACGAGCCTGCCGTCGCAGAGGTAGAGGATCGGGTCGGCCCGGATCAGCGCCTCGCTGTCGCCGGCGGTGATCAGCACCGCGACCCGCGCCTCCCGCGCGAGCGAGGACAGCAGCACCATGATCGCCTCCCGCTCGACGAGCGACAGGCTCGACGCCGGGCCGTCGGCCAGCAGCAGCCGCGGTTCGATCGTGAGCGCCCGCGCGATCGCGACGCGCTGGCGCTCGCCGTCGGAGAGCTCGTCAAGCTCCATGCTCGCGCAGTGCTCGGCTTCGCAGGCGAGCAGCGCCTCGCGCGCAAGCCGCAGCGCGCCGCGACGATCGCGACGATCGATGAGCAGCGGAACCAGCACGTGGTCGAGCACGGACAGGCCGCGCTGCGGGGGCTGGGCGCCCCACACGCACGCGATCTCCCGCCGGCGCAGGCGCATCCGCTCCGCCGCCGACATCTCATCCAGGCGCTGCCCGTCGTAGAGGACCGCGCCGNNAGCCGCTGGGGCCGAACACGCCCACGATCTGCCCGCGCTGCACCTGGAGCGAGACGTCGTCCAGCGTCACCCTAGTTCCGCCGGAGCCATGGTGGCGCTTGGATATCCGCTGCAGCGAGAGGAGCATCGGCGCGCCTTCAGTCGCCCGGGGCATCCTCGCCCGGATCCGGCGCCCGCCCACCCGGGGCAGGCGCCGGGGGCGCGGGCGCGGGCGCCGGCTCCGAGCCGGCCATCCTCGTGAACAGCTCCCTGCGCGCGCTGCCGCGCTCGCGCTGACGCTCGCCGGAGTCTGAGGGCCAGACCGCCTCGCTGCCCTGCAGCCAGGTGAGCAGCTCGCGCGCCTGCCTTGCCCAGCGCAGCTCTCCCTCCAGCTGGAAGACGTCGGTGCTGAGGTTGAGGCGCAGCAGCAGACGGTCGGCTCGCAGCAGCGGCCCGCTTGCCTGCTTGCCGTGTGCCTTTTGGGTATGCCCTTCAGGGTGTCCCCCGCCGTGGGGGGCGCCCTCCGGGGTGTCAACCGGAAGCTCCTCGCGCAGGCGGGCGGTCTCCGCCAGCCGCCGCGCGCATTCGCGCTCGTAGGCGTCGACCTTCGACAGCGCGTCCTTCAGGTGCCGCGGGCCCGCGAACGTGATCTTCACCAGCAGCGGGCGGCGCGGCAGCCGGACCGTGTCGGGAGCCTGATCGAACCAGCGCTCGAACTCCGAGACGCCCTCGTCGGTGATCGCGAACACGTGCCTGTCCTCGTGGTCGCCCGCGGCGCTGCGCACGCGCTCGATCAGCCCGTCGCGCTCCAGCGACTTGACCGTCTGATACAGCTGACCGGAGTTGACCTCCCAAGCCGGGCCCAGCCGCCGCTGCAAGCGGTCCGCGAGCTGATACGGGTAGCCCGCGCGGTCAAGCAGCAGACCCAGCAGCGCGTGCCTCGCCGACATGCACCCTCTCCCCGTGTCTCACCATTGGCACATCGTCCCCTGCATGGCACCTGTAAGTCCTCTCCGCACGCGCCAATCATACACCGCGTCTCGCGCCGGCCCGGGCGTTTGCGGCGCGCGCCGGCAGGGCGACCCTGGGCTCCGCTCCGCGAATGCCTGTGTTAACGGTACCGGCCTCGTCTCACGAATACCTGTATTAACGGTATTGACGGCGGGCGGGAAACGTTCGGCGAGCGGCCGCGCGATGCCCGTCTCAGGGCCAGTCGATCATGCGCGCCAGCTCGCCGGCGCCCAGCTCGATCAGCCCGCTGCGCTCGACCGGCTCGTACCGGTCGCCGTTGAGGCCGAGCCAGTGGACCTCGCGCGCGTCGGGGTCGAGGATCAGGACCTCGTCGACGTGGTGGGCGGCGTAGNNGCGCCGGGGCGGTGAAGCCCGCCGTCGGGGACGCGGAAGTCCGTCTCGGAGGCGCCGAGGTTGAAGTCGTCGGTGACGATCAGCCCGGCGGCGGCCGCGGGCGTGCGCAGCAGCGCCTTCACCTGCGCGCCGAGGGTGGCATGCCTGTGACTCGGAGCGGGAACCATGTGCAGCACACCCTCCCACATCTCGTCGCGGCGGTCCAAGCCCAGCCGCCTGCGGCGCTCCAGCAGCGCCTCCATCTCGGCCGGCGGCGGGTCGGGCAGCAGTGTTCGCATCATCGACAGGATAGCGCCGCCGGCGCGCGAGGATCAAGCCCTCGCCAGGCGTCGCCCAGCGAGGGCCTCGCGCAGCTGCGCGTCCTCGAGCGCCGGGAAGCGTTCGGCGAGCGGCCGCGCGATGCCCGTCTCAGGGCCAGTCGATCATGCGCGCCAGCTCGCCGGCGCCCAGCTCGATCAGCCCGCTGCGCTCGACCGGCTCGTACCGGTCGCCGCTGAGGCCGAGCCAGTGGACCTCGCGCGCGTCGGGGTCGACGATCAGGATCTCGTCGACGTGGTGGGCGGCGTAGAAGGGGAGCTTGTCCCAG
>PLYX01000207.1 GCA_003151895.1 Solirubrobacterales bacterium | reverse complement strand
CGCGCAGCATCGCTTCGGCCCGCGAAGAGGGTGTGCCCGGCACTTCCAGCGACATCGGCGCCAGCCGTTCGGTGATGCCCGCGCCGAGCAGCGTGAGCACGACGATCGCCACTGCCCACGCGATCAGGGTCGACCACGATCGCCATCTCGGGACGGCGCCGGCCGGCTCACGTCGCTTGATCATCGCTGGCCCCTGGATGGTGATCGTCGCAAAGCAACTCCCTATCAACGTGTCTCGATACACTGTATCATAGATCTAGGTTACATTGATCTGTGTACCTATGATCCGGATATGATTAGGACATGGCCAGAGCCCAGACCGAGCAGCGGCTGACGATCGACCAGCTCGCCCAGGCGACCGGGCTGACCGTGCGCAACGTGCGCAACTACCAGTCGCGCGGACTGATCCCCCCACCGGAGGTGGAGGGCAGGGTCGGCTACTACGGCGCCGAGCACCTGGCGCGGCTGCAGCTGATCCGCGAGATGCAGGCCCAAGGGTTCAACCTCGCCGCGATCGCCCACGTGCTCGAAGAAGCTCACGGATCGGGAGAGGAGGTCCTCGGCTTCACCCGCTCCCTGATGGCTCCCTTCGAGACCGAGACGCCTGAGATCGTCGAGCACGCCGATCTGATCGAGCGCCTTGGCGGCGAGGTCGACTCGAAGCTGATCGCCAAGGCCGAGCGGCTCGGCCTCGTGATCCCGATCGCGGAGAACTGCTTCGAAGCCCCCAGCCCAACCCTGCTTGGCCGCCGGCGAGCGATTGGTCGCTCTGGGCGTCCCCCTGGACGCCGCGCTCGACATGGTGGACAAGCTCAAACGCAACACCCACCGCATCGCGCAGAGCTTCGTGCAGATCTTCCTGGAGTTCATCTGGAAGCCATTCGACGACGCCGGCCGGCCCGAGTCCGATTGGCCGGCGGTGCGAGCGGCGCTCGATCAGATGCGCCCGCTCGCCTCCGAGGCGCTCATCGCCGTCTTCGCGCCCACGATGACCCAGGCGGTCGAGGTCGCCTTCGGCAAGGAGCTCGACCGCGGACGCACACGCAAGTCGTGAGCACCCGGTCTGTGATTAGACAACCGTCTCACGGGGCAATATTGGAAACCATGATCGAGGAGATCCTCCCTGGGCTCGTTCATTGGAATGCCTTTCACGAGGGCATCGGTCACGTGGTCCACAGCGGTTTCGCGCTGGACTCGGGGACCCTCATCGATCCGATGGAGCCGGAGGAGGGGCTGGAGGCGATCGCGACCCTGGCCACGCCCCAACGGATAGTGCTGACCAACCGCCTTCACTATCGTCACAGTGCGAGCTACTCCAAGCGCTTCGGCTGCCCTGTGCTATGTCACAAGACCGCGCTGGGACATTTCGCCGAAGACCGTCCGGTCCAGGGATTTTCCTTCGACGAGCAGCTCGTCGAGGGCGTGCGGGCATTGGAGTTGGGGTCGATCTGTGCGGAGGAAACCACGCTGCTGTTGGACGTGCGGGACGGCGTGTTGTCCTTCGGCGATGGGCTCACCCGGGATGAGGACGGGTCGCTGACGTTCATGCCCGACGCGCTCCTCGGCGATGATCCGCAACGTGTTCGGGCTGGACTTCTCAGAAACCTGCGCCGGATGCTTGACGAGGATTTTGATGCGCTGCTGTTCGCTCACGGCGAGCCTGTCCTGAGCGGCGGACGGGCTCTGTTGAGCGACTTCCTCTCCCACGAGCCTTGACCTTCCGACGGCTGAGCATCGTCGGGCGGTCACCCCTGGTGAGCCGCGGCGGTAGCGGTCAGCCGCCTACCGTTGCGAGCGCGCCGACGAGGGTCTGTTGGGTTTGCGGCCCGCGCAACGTCGCCCGAACCCTGCCCGTGCTATCGATCACGAACGTGGTGGGCAGCCCGGTTACCCCGTAGGCGAGTCCAGCGGCGCCTTGCGGATCGCGCAGGTTGGGGAATGTCCATCCGTAATGCTTCACGAATGAGCGCGCCCCGGAGAGCGAGGGGTCGCTCCAGTTGACTCCGACGAGCGTGGCGTGAGCACCCAAACCTTGTGAGAACCGCTCGAGCGCCGGCGCCTCGCGTCCGCACGGTTCACACCAGCTCGCCCAGAAGGTGACAAGCGCAGGATGTCCGCGGAGCGCCGCCAGCGTGACCGTGCTGCCGCTGAGATGTTCGCTCGGGAGGGGCGGAGCCGGACGCCCGTTGCGCCCGCCGCTGCCGGCGAGCCCGAAGAACACGAGCGCAGCCACGGCGGCCGCGGCAGCGGCCCAGACGAGCAGTGTGCGCAGCGGCGCTCGCGGGTGGGGCATCGCCTGGCGAACTTATCACCGAGCCCCGACCAAGGACGTGCGGCGCTCAGGTCGATCTGACCAGCGGCTCGACGCGGCTGCGTGCGTCACGGAGGCGCAGCGCGTTCTTGACGCTGTAGAGATCGGCGTCGGCGCGCGCGATGCACTCGCCGAGACTCTCGCCTCCCAGCCACTCGCCGATCCCCACCGACCAGGTGACGGGCAGATCCTCGACGTGCAGACGATCGAGCGCCACGGCGGCGCTCTCAGGGGATGTGGCGGGGAGCAGCAGCACGAACTCGTCCCCCCCGTGGCGCGCCAGGATGTCGCCCGCGCGCAAACGCTCGCGCCACGAGCGACCGAGGTCGGCGAGCACCCGGTCGCCAACGACGTGCCCGCGCAGGTCGTTGATCTGCTTGAAGCCGTCGAGGTCGAGCACGGCAAGCGTGAGCCTGTTGCCGCTGCGCTGCGCGATCGCGTGCTCGCGGACGGCTGCCGCCATGAAACCATTGCGGTTGAGCAACCCGGTGAGCGGATCGGTGTCGGCTCGACGGCGCAGGCTCTCGCTGAGATGGCCGAGCACGAGGCAGATCGACCAGATCGTGACCGTCACGATCACCCAGTAGATGACGATGTGGGACAGGCCGCCCAGCAGCAGGCCCACGCCGAAGCCGACTGAGATCAGCACTCCTTGAGCGATCACCGCGCGACGCGCAAAGAAGTGGGCCGAGTAGATCGCGATCCAGGGGTATGAGAAGGCCGCGATCATCATGCCCCCGTGGGTGGTGGCGTGCGCGACCACCCCACTGGTCACAAGCGATCCGCCGGCCGCGAGCAGTTCGAAGCCGAACGTGGGGATGCGCCGCGCGAGGAGCCATATGCCGGTGGCGCTCGAGATGCCGATCGCGCCCGCGACGCCGAGCAGCGCGACCGGCTCGGTGGGGCTGATCGGGAAGACCACGACGAACAGGCATACGAGCCCCTTGAACATGAACAGCAACGCCAGCGACCAGGCGATCGACGGCCGGCGTGCCACGACGCGACGGGCGAGCGAGCGCGCCAGCGCGGCGCCGCTTTGCGCAAGCGGCGACCGGGCCTTCGTCGGGCCCGTTTCCTGCAAGAGCGATTGAGATGGGCTTCTTGACATCGCTTGCCTATATCTTCGGATTGGATCTGCAGGCGCTTGAGCGCGCAGGGCGGGCGACAACGAACCTTGCCGTTCGAGCACACTCGCGAGCGCGCTAGGCTGAGCCACAGTGCTGCTCTTCAAACCGCGCCAGACGAGCATGGTCCAGGACGGCCAGGCGCTGCTGGCCGATCGGAGATCCCTCCGATCTCCGATCGGTCGCGAGCAGCCGATGGTGGTGGCCGAGCGCCATGTCGTGCTCGGCACGCCACTGCGGGCGGGCGGGGATCGGATCCCCGAAGGCGTCGAGCGGGCCGTGTTCGGAATGGGCTGCTTCTGGGGCGCCGAGCGCATCTTCTGGCAGGCCCCCGGCATGTACACGACCGCCGTGGGCTACGCGGGCGGGCTGACCCCCAACCCGACCTACGAGGAGGTGTGCAGCGGGCGAACGGGCCACACCGAGGTGGTGCTCGTGGCGTTCGATGCGGCGGCCACCAGCTTCGAGGAGATGTTGAGGCTGTTCTGGGAGGGGCACGATCCCACGCAGGGAATGCGCCAAGGTAACGACGTCGGCACGCAATACCGCTCGATCGTGCTCTACGAGGACGAGACCCAACACGAGGCCGCGCAAGCCTCGCTCGAGGCCTACCAGCAAGTACTCAGCGCAAGCGGCCACGGTCCGATAACGACCGAGCTCGAGCCGGGCGGCGCGGCACACCCGTTCTATTACGCCGAGGATCACCACCAGCAGTACTTGGAGAAGAACCCCGGTGGTTATTGCGGCCTGGGCGGCACGGGCGTCGCCTGCCCCGTCGGTTTGACGACCTCCTGACGGGCACTTAAGCAGCGCGGCCCGCCGAAGCGGGCCGAACCTGCAGGCGATTGATACTCAATCGCAATGCTAGCGGACGGACGGACGACAGAGCGCGACGGCGACTGAGCCTCTCGGCCCAGCCGCCGCCCGAGCCCTTACTTGTCCTACGCGGCGCCGCCCGCCGGCGCCGCGGGCTGCCAGCTCGGGGCGTGCGGGCCACCCAGCGTCGGCACGTCCGAGGGGTAGACCTCGTTGCCGTGGATCGCGTGATCGCCGATCTCGAGCTCCTCGTCCGAGAGCCGCAATGGGACGAATATCCCGACGATCTTCAGCAGGATGAACGTCATGATGCCGCTGAACGCGATCACGAACAGCGCGGCCTCGGCCTGCCAGCGCAACAGCGCCCAGTGGCCGTGGATGGCGCCTTCGGCGAAGATGCTGGGCGTACTGCCCACGCCGATGTACTCGATGATGTTCGGATCGGCGAGCAGCCCGACCATCAGACCGCCCGTGAGACCCGCGATCCCGTGCGTATAGATCACCCCCAGCGTGTCGTCCACGCTCCGGAACACCGGCGCGCGAGAGAGGAACCGGATCGCCATCCACACGATCGTGGAGGCCACGACCCCGATGACGATCGCCCCGTAGCCGTTGACGAAGCCGGCCGCCGGAGTGATCGCCACCAGCCCGGTGATCATCCCGTTGACGGAGCCGAGCAGAGACGGCTTGTCGCGGAAGATGTAATCCCAAGCGATCCACACGAGCATCGCCACGGCCGTGCAGAGGTTCGTGTTGAGAACCGCCACGGAGGCGTTGGCGCCCGCGTAGTAGGAGTCCCCGCCGTTGAAGCCGTTCCAGCCAAGCCACAGAAGGCCCGCGCCGGCAGCCACCATCAGCAGATTGTTCGGAGCGTCGACCTCTCTGTCTCGCTGCAGACGCGGCCCGATGACCGCTGCCGCGACGAACCCGGAGATTCCGGCCGCCAGGTGGATGACATAGCCACCCGAGTAGTCAACGGCGCCGTGCGCGGCAAAGTAGCCGCCACCCCAGATCAGGAACGCGTTGACCGTGTACACGAACGTGATCCACAGCAGCACGAACGGGATCCACGCCTTGAAGTTGATGCGCCCGAGGACCGAGCCAAGCATCAAGATCGGTGTGATCCCCGCGAACACGAACTGGAAGTACACGAGCGAGGCCTGCGGGAAGTGGAACGGAGGCCCAACCTTGATGGACGGGATGATGGCTTCACTCTGCTCCGCAGCGTGCCCCAGAACGCTTCCCGGCGTGCCCCATGCAGTGCCAAGGAATCCTTTGGTCCCGAATAGGCCGGAGCCCGAGTGGGCGATCGGGTTGCCGAAGCCCATCTTGAACGCCCACAGCACCCAGGCGACGAGCACGAGCGCGAAGGCGACGAACGTGAGCATCATGCTGTTCACCGACCAGCGCTTCTGCATCACGCCGCCATAGAGGATCGCAAGGCCGGGAATGCTCATCAGGCCGACCAGGGTCGCGGCGGTGAGCTGCCAGGCGTTATCTCCCGGGTTCAGCCACTGATGCGCCCCTTCGAGGTATGGAACCCATTTTTCGGGCATGTGCCTCTGTTTCCCTTCGGTTGTGTACGTGATGACGCTCCCCCGAGGTTCGGGCGAGAGCCTGCCGATGCAGTCCGGATATGAAAACGGCCATCGCACGCCGCCGGTAGGGACAACGTGGCCAACGCTGGGGCGATCCCTTTCGACATTTGTCTAGACGCGGCGGAGGGCTCCGGGACGGGCGAGCCATGCCAGCGCCGCCCGTGTCTAGCAGCGCGGAATAAGTCACGCATCGTCAGCCACTGAACGTAGCGCGTTGTGCTACGTTACGCTACATGAGCGCGACACCGTTGAGCATCCGGCTTCCCGAGCGAACCATAGGGCGGCTGGCCGATCGCGCGGGTCGTTCCAGCATGGCGCCGCGTACGCTCGCCCAGCGCTATGTGGAGGAGGGCCTGCGTATGGACGACCATCCGCTGGTGCGCTACGCCGACGGTCCGGCCGGCCGCCGAGCGCGCCTGATCGGCGGCCCGGACGTGTGGGAGGTCGTTGCGGTCGCACACGACAATGACGGTGACCTGCGGGAGACCGCCGCGTACCTGGAGTTGCCCCTGGGGCTCGTGCAGGCAGCCGCCGCCTACTACGGGTCCTACCCGAAGGAGATCGAGGAGCGCATCGAGCGCAACCGCAGGGAGGCACTGGAGACCCATGCCGCCTTCCTCGCCGGCCGCAAGGCCCTTGCCCAGTGAGGCTGCTGCTCGACGAGATGCTCTCGCCGGTGGTCGCGCGCAAGCTGCGCGACCACGGCCACGACGTGCAGGCGATCAAGGAGCACCCTGAGTGGCACGCTTATGACGACCCACAAGTCATCGAGCTCGCCCGGCGCGAGCGCAGAGCCATCGTCACCGACAACCTCCTCGACATGCGGCCGTTGCACTACGAGGCGATCGTTCCGGGAGGCGCCGGTGATTACGGCATGGTGTTCATGCCCGGCTCATACCGCCGCACAAGAGCCGACACCGGTCGGATCGTCGCGGCGCTCGAACAGAAGCTCGCCGCCCACCCCGGGGAGAGCGACCTCGTCAACGGCGAGGACTGGCTGTAGCCGGCCGGGCCGCCGCAACAGGCGCACTACAGACGCGGCGGCAGTCGGTGGCGTGAAGATCGTGGTGAGAACGTGTTTTTCTGATCTGGACGCTAGGCGCCGAACGGATAGCCCGCCTTGCGGCAGGCTTCGGCGAGCGTGCTCGGGCTGACCGGCAACGTGTGAGGTGCGGCGCAGCGCGCACGCGCGTCGGCGCCGCAATAGTGGATGGTGGCGCCGCCGACGGTGCTCGCGAACGTCAACGTGATGCACCCCGGCCGCTCAATCGGGGCACTCGTCAGCGCGAGCACCGCCAGCACGATCACAGCTGCCAGCAGCAATGTCGCCGATGCGATCACGGCGACCCGCCCGGCGCGCGTCCAGCGCAGCGGCTCGGACAGATGCTTGGCGCGGTCCATCATGACCATGGCGCGTGCCAGTCTACGGTTGGCCGTCAGACTCGGGCTCGAACGCGAGCGCCGCCGAGTTGATGCAGAAGCGTTGGCCGGTCGGACCCGGACCGTCGTCGAAGACGTGGCCGAGGTGGCCGCCGCAACGGCGGCACACGACCTCGGTGCGGCGCATACCCAAAGGGCACGATGTGAACAGGCTGTTGTCTCCTCGCAGCTCGACCGCCTCGGCGATCGTTGGCTCGGTGAAGCTCGGCCAGCCCGTGCCCGACTCGAACTTCGTGTCCGAGCCGAACAGCTCGCTGCCGCAGCCCGCGCACCGGTAGGATCCCGAGTCCTTGTTGTAGACATACTCGCCCGTGAACGGCGGCTCGGTGCCGGCTCGGCGCAGCACCTCGTACTGCTCCGGCGTGAGTTCCTCACGCCATTGCTGCTCGGACTTGGCCGGCTGCGGGTCGGTCATGATCGAGTGTTCTAGCAGCCCCGCGGGCGCTGCTATCGTGATCTTTACGTTCACGTCAAGTTCAAAAACTCGCCTCGGCGTTCATGCCGACCATGAGAACTACAAGTGGTGGGCGCTCTCATGCACGAGCCTCGGCATGCTGCTCGCCGCCACCAACTCGGGTACGCTCATCATCGCGCTGCCGGCGCTCGAGC
>PLYX01000182.1 GCA_003151895.1 Solirubrobacterales bacterium | reverse complement strand
TGTGCGAGCGGCTGCAGCTCTCAGACGAGGAGCTGCGCGAGGACGTGAACGTGCTGAACGTCGTCAACTTCGGCGGAGGCTCCTACGTGCTGTATGCCGAGATCCTCGAGGATCAGGGCGAGATCGACGTCGACCCCGAGCCCTACAGCGACAACTTCGACCGCCCCGCGCGGTTGCTGCCCGTCGAGGCCAAGGCGCTCATCGCCGCTATCGACCTGGTCGGCGAGCACATCCCCGAGGGCTCACTGGCGTCCGCGCGCGAGAAGATCGTGGCGGCGCTCGGCCAGGATCCGATGGAGCAGGGGCTGCAGGTGGCTCACGCCACGAGCGACGACTCCGAGGTCGCGCGCACGATCTCCCGTGCGATCGTCGGGCACAGGCTGGTCGAGCTCGACTACTACAAGGAGAACGAGGACGAGTTCTCGCTCAGGCGCGTCGAGCCATACGCGCTCACCAACGGGCGCGAGGGCTGGTATGTCGCGTCGTTTGACCCCGACAAGCACGATGTGCGCCACTTCCGCCTCGATCGCATCAGGCGCGCGGAGGTCTGCGACGAGACGTTCGAGCCGCGCCCTGAGGTGGATCCCGCCGCCGAAGTGGACGGCTGGATGCGCACCGGCGAGGTGCAGGCTTCGCGCACGGCGCGCGTGTGGATCTCCCCCGAGCGGGCGCGCTGGGCGCGCGAGCAGCGGCGCGTCAGCGACGAGCTCGTAGACGGCTCGATCGTCGTGGAGCTGAGCTTCGCCGGCACCGACTGGCTCGTGCGGGAGGTGCTCAAGGAGGCAGGCGACGCGGTCGTGCTCGAGCCCGAGGACGCCCGCGAGGCGGTGCTTGCGGCGGTGCAGCGCCTGCGGGCGGTGCCCGCCGGCGTCTCGTGAGCCGCCGCGAGCAGATCGAGATGAGCGAGGCCGAGGTTGCCTCGTTCCTTTGGGAAGAGCGGACCGTGACGTGCGCGACTGCGGGTCCGCGCGGGTGGCCGCACCTGATGCCGCTCTGGTACGTGCTGCGCTGGCCGATCTCCGATCGGTCCGCCCCCACGCCTGGTCAGACCGTGTGGGCATGGACGTATGCGGCGTCACAGAAGGTGCGCAACCTCGAACGAGACCCACGCGCCACGCTGCAAGTTGAGGCCGGCGAGCTCTACGAGGAGCTGCGCGGCGTGATGATCGAGAGCGACGTGATCGTCCACCGCGACATCGACACCGTGGGCGCGCTCGGAGGAGAGATCTTCAGGCGCTACGCCTCCCCGCGCGGCGAGCCTCCCGCCGATGTGCTCCCGCGGGAGGTTGCCGCGATGGTTGACAAGCAGGCCGCGAAGCGGGTCGCACTTGAGTTCGTCGAGCGGCGCCGAGCGAGCTGGGATCATCGAAAGCTCGCCGGCGTCTACTAGAACTTTTGTCGGGTTGCGTGGGTGGGCAGCGCGGGGGCCATGCAAGGTGTTGATGGGTTTTTGTTGTATACACGAGTTAGTCTGTTGGTTAGTCAACTCGGGTATGTAGTGCGTTGTCGGCCCCACCTATAGGCTTCGGCTCGTATGGAGTCGCTGAAGGGACTAATCCTCTCGGGGGGCAAGGGCACGCGCCTGCGCCCGATCACCCACACGAGCGCCAAGCAGCTCGTGCCGGTGGCCAACAAGCCGGTGCTGTTCTACGGGATCGAGGCGATGGCGGCCGCGGGTGTGCGGGAGGTCGGCATCATCATCGCGCCCGAGACGGGCGAGGAGATCAGGCAGGCGGCGGGCGATGGGTCGCGCTTCGGCGTGCGGATCGAGTACATCGTGCAGGACGAGCCGCTCGGCCTCGCCCACGCCGTGCTCACCGCCGAGCCGTTCCTGGGGGGCAGTCCGTTCGTGATGTACCTCGGCGACNNCGCGAGCACGGGCCCGACGCGCTGATCCTGCTCACGCCGGTGCCCGACCCGGAGAACTTCGGCGTTGCCGAGCTGGCGGACGCCGCCCCCGGTGAGGTCGGCCGGGTGCTGCGCCTGGTGGAGAAGCCGTCCGAGCCGGCGACCGACCTGGCGCTCGTCGGCGTGTACATGTTCACCGCCCAGATCCACGACGCCGCGCGCGCGATCGAGCCCTCAGCGCGGGGGGAGCTCGAGATCACCGACGCGATCCAATACCTCGTCGATGCGGGCCGTCGCGTCGAGCCGCACATCGTGCGGGGCTGGTGGAAGGACACGGGACGCCTCGACGACATGCTCGAGGCAAATCGGCTGATCCTCGACAACTTGGGCGAGTCGGTGCAGGGCGAGCTCGTCGACTCGCAGGTCGACGGACGGGTCGTGATCGAGCCGGGGGCGCGTCTGGAGCGCACCACCGTGCGCGGCCCGGCGATCATCGGCGCCGGGGCCCAACTGCGCGACTGCTACATCGGCCCCTACACGGCGATCGGCGAGAACTGCCGCATATCGAACGCCGAGGTCGAGCATTCGATCCTGCTGGCGGGCTCCTCGGTGTGCGACCTCGACGGGCGCATGGAGTCCTCGCTGCTCGGGCGCAACGTGACGGTTCGCCGCGGCGATCGCCAGCCGCGCGCCTACCGCTTCATGGTGGGCGACAACTCGGACATCTCGATCCTTTGAAGTTGCTGGTAACCGGCGCCGGGGGGATGCTCGGGGCCGATGTGGCACGTGCCGGCGAGCGAGCCGGCCACGAGCTGATCCTGGTGGCTCGCGCCGCCCTGGACATCACCGATGAGGAGTCCGTGGAGCGGGTGGTGGGAGAGTCGGCCCCCGACGCCGTGGTGAACTGCGCGGCCTGGACCGACGTGGACGGCGCCGAGTCCCAGCGCGAGGCTGCTGCTGCGGTAAACACGCAGGGAGCCGGCAACGTGGCGCGCGCTGCCGCGGCAGCGGACATCCCGCTCGTGCACATCTCCACCGACTATGTGTTCAACGGGGAGCCCCCGCTCGACGGCGAGGGCAAGCCCAGACCCTACGTCGAGTCCGATCCAACCGGCCCCCGCTCGGTCTACGGTCACACAAAGCTGGAGGGAGAGCGCCTCGTGCTGGCGGCATCCCCGCGGCATACGATCGTGCGCAGCTCATGGCTGTTCGGAGTGGACGGACGCAACTTCGTGGACACCATGCTGCGACTGGCGGGCGAACGCGAGGCCGTCCAAGTGGTGGACGATCAGGTCGGCTGCCCCACGTGGACCGGGCACCTCGCTCCCGCGCTGCTCGGGCTGATCGAGCGGGACGTGCGGGGACTCGTGCATCTCGCCGGCGCCGGCCATGTCTCATGGAACGGCTTCGCCCGGGAGATCTTCCGCCAGGATGAAGTCAAGTGCGGCGTCGAGTCCGCCGGCAGCGCCGAGACGGCGCGACCCGCCCCGCGGCCGGCGTGGTCGGCGATCGAGTCCGAGCGCGATGACGTGATCCCGATGCCCGAATGGCGCGACGGGCTCGCCGGGTATCTCGCGGCACGCGGTGGGATGATGCGCGCATGAAGCTCTTGGTGTGCGGCGGCGCAGGGTTCATCGGGTCCAACTTCACCCGTCTGCGCCTGCGCGAGAACGGCGATGAGGTGGTGGTGCTCGACAAGCTCACCTATGCGGGCCGCGAGGAGAACTTCCACGACTTCGCCGGCGACCCCGGCTTTCGCTTCGTGCACGGCGCGATCGAGGACCCGCAGGCGGTCGCGAGCGTACTCGAGGGCTGCGAGATCATCGTCAACTTCGCCGCCGAGACGCACGTGGACCGCTCGATCGCCGAGCCCGACGCGTTCGTGAAGACTCACGCTCTGGGGACCTACGTGCTGCTCGAGGCTGCCCGCACCCTAAAGGGCACAGGCGAGCGCGAGCTACGCTACGTGCAGGTCTCCACCGACGAGGTGTACGGCTCAATCGAGGACGGCTCGTTCAGCGAGAGCTCTCCGCTGCGTCCCTCCTCACCGTACTCGGCCACGAAGACCGGCGCCGACCTGCTTGTGCAGGGCTATTTCCACACCTACGGCCTGCCGGCCGTGATCTGCCGGGGGTCCAACAACTACGGGCCCTACCAGTACCCGGAGAAGCTCATCCCGCTGATGATCCTCAATGCGCTCCACGGCGATCCGCTGCCCGTGTACGGCGACGGGATGCAGGTGCGCAACTGGATCCACGCAACCGATTTCGGTCGTGCGATCGGGCACGTGCTCGAGCATGGGGCGCCCGGCGAGGTCTACAACGCGGGCGGTCCCGACGAGTGTCCCAACATCGAGGTGGTGCAGCGCATCATCGAGCTCACGGGCGCCGACGAGTCGTTGATCGAGCACGTCACCGACCGTCCCGGCCACGACCGTCGCTACTCGCTCTCCTCGGAGAAGGTCAGGGCGCTCGGCTGGGAGCCGCGCGTGCGCTTCGCCGAGGGCTTGGAGCAGACCGTCGCCTGGTATCGCGACAACCCCTGGTGGTGGGAGCCGATCCGTTCAGGCGACTATCGCGCCTACTACGAGCGCCAGTACGGCCGAACGCTGGCGTGACCGATTGCCGGCGCCGGCACCGCCGGCATTTCGACGAGGGACCGACGTCTACTGCTTGGCGCGTGAGATCTTCCAGCGTGAGCCTTCCTTCACGAGCGTGAGCGTCGTGATGCGGCTCTTGCCGGAATAGGTGCTCTTCACGTGCGCGATCGCGCCGGCGCCGTTGACGGCGATCGATTCGATCGTCATGTTGAGAGCGTCGATCTCGTGGAGCTGGTTCTTCAGCACTGCCTGACACCCGCCGGCGCTGCGCAGACTTGCCGCCAGCGTACCAGCGAGATCGTTTTCGCAGAGCTTCTTCTGATCGCCCGCGGTGGCGTCGGTTTGGAAGTTGGAGACGGTCTGGGCGACGTTGTGGCTTTCGCCCTTGAAATTGCTCGTCGACGCCGTTTCGCCGCAGGCCCCAAGGCCGGCGGCGAACGCAAGTACGCAGAGTACGGCGGCGAGCTGTCTAATGCTCAGTTTTGCTCGTCGTCGCGGCGGTAGCCGAGCCGCGCGGAGATGTTGTCGGCGGTGGCCAGCAGGTGTGGACCGAGTGCGTCGACGAGCTCCTCGAGCGAGATCATCGAGCTGTGCGCCGCGATGTTCACCGCGGCGACCACCTCGCGCGACTCGGTTCGAACGGGTGCTGAGATCGAGTGCAAACCCTCGGCGAGCTCTTCGTCGTTGACCGCCATGCCCTCCTCGAGCACGTGCTCGAGTTCGGTGCGCAGCGCCTTCTTGCTCGTGATCGAGTTCGGGCCGCGACGCGCGAGCGTCATGCTCCCGATCAGATCGCGCTGCTCGGTCTCGGGGAGGTTGGCGAGCAGGATCTTGCCCATCGAAGTGCAGTAGGCGGGCAGGCGCGAACCGAGGCGCAGGTTCAGGTCGATCTTGTTCTGTCCGCGACGGAAGCTGCGCGCGCGATCGACGTATAGGATCTCGGGGCCGTCGAGGACCGAGAGGTTCACCGTGTAGGAGGTGCGCTGGCGCAGCTCCTCGAGATATGGGCGCGAGTGCTCACGGAGACCCGTCGAGTTCAGCGCGGACATGCCGAGGTCGGTGACGCGCAGGCCGAGGCGGTACTTGCGTGAGGCGCCCTGCTCGAGGAAACCGAGCGCGACGAGCGTGATGACGTAGCGGTGCGTCGTCGAGCGACTCATCCCGAGGTCGTCGGCGATGTCGGCGATTCCGAGCACGGGGCGCTCGGGTGTGAAGCAGCCGAGGATCGCAAGGCCGCGCTCAAGCGACTGGGAGTAGCGTGGCTCACGGAGGCTTGGTATCGACCACTCGCCTTCCTGGCCGGATTTGGAAGAATTCGAGTTTACTCTAGGCATCTGTTCTGTGGCCCCTATCCGTAGTGCCGGAGGCGCCTCTACATGGGTGCACCTCTATTGAACAGTCATCATACTTGGGAATGCCGACGATCTCAATCGCGAACAGCAGCTCGAACCGCGTTCGAGTCGCCGTCGAGCACAACAGGACCGCGTGCTCCCATCGCGTACGCTCGAATGCTACTCCCCCTGACACCTGGTAGGCGGTGCATATCCCCTTGATCTATGCGGATTTCACGTCCAGATACGAAGTCGCCGAATCATGTCGACCGCGTGCCTCTCGGCACTGACGCCGATGTGCGATTGCTCAGAACTGAATATTCAAGGTCCGAACTTCATGAGGGTGCTGGCAACATGAGCGAGCGTTTGACCTACACCAGCGGCGCTCTGGGCGGCGCGCTCGACGAAGAGTTCGAGAGGCGCCTTGCGGATATGCGCGCGGCCGCGCCCGCCCCCTTCATCCACGTCATCGGCGGACAGCCCTCCGCAGCGGGTGAGCTGTTTGCGCGTCGCGATCCATCCGACGCGACAGGACACCTCAGCCGCGCGCACGCGGCCGGCGCCGAGACGGTGGCCGCGGCGGTGCGGGCGGCGCACAGCGCACGGACGCAGTGGGGTCGCATGCCATACGGCGAGCGCTGCGCCCACATGCGCGCGGTGGCACGGGCGATCGGCGAGCGTCACATCGAGCTCGCGTCCATCGTGAGCCTTGAGACCGGCAAGACTCGGGTGGAGTCGATTGCCGAGGTGCAGGAGGCGATCGATTTGATCGAGACCTACTGCGCCGTGATCGAGGCGGCCGACGGATTCGCCTCCCCGCTTCAGAGCCTTGCTCCGGGCGAACGCAATCTCGAAACGCTCAGGCCTTACGGGGCGTTCGGCGTGATCGCGCCGTTCAACTTCCCGGTGGCGCTGGCCGTGAACATGTTCTCGGCGGCCCTCATCGCTGGCAACACCGTGGTCGTGAAGCCCTCGGAGGCGACGCCATCGACGGGAACCCCGCTCGGCGAGGCGGTGTCCGCTGGCGGCTTGCCGCCGAGGGCGTCGCGCGCGCCGCCTTCGGACTCTCTGGCCAGAAGTGCAGCGCATGCTCGCGTGCGATCGTGCTGGAGGACGTCTACGACGAGTTTGTCGAGCGCTTGCGCGCGTTCACCGCGACGCTCTCCGTCGGAGATCCCTCAGATCGCGACTCGGCGCTCGGGCCGGTCATCGACGAGCAGGCGGTGGCGCGCTTCGGCGAGAGCGTCACGAGCGCCCGCCGGGACGGGACGATCGCCGTGGGTGGGTGTCGGATCGAGCTCGAAGGGCACTTCGTCGAGCCGACGGTGGTGTGCGACCTGCCCGCCGGCCACCCCCTGACCCGTCGTGAGCTGTTCCTGCCGTTTCTGACCGTGGAGCGGGCTGACAGTCTCGGCAGCGCGATGGCCGAGGCCAACGCCGTCGAGTACGGGCTCAGCGCGGGGATCTTCAGCGAGGACGAGACCGAGGTGGAGGAGTTCCTCGACGGGATCGAGGCCGGCGTGATCTATGTGAATCGCCGGGCGGGCGCCACCACGGGCGCATGGCCGGGATCGCAGTCGTTCTGCGGATGGAAGGCCAGCGGCCTGACGGGCAAGGGCGGCCTGGAGCCATATTATCTCCCGCAATTCATGCGCGAGCAGAGCCGCACGATCATGAGGTGACCGCGGCGCGGGGGAGGGGCGCATGAGCACCTGGGTGCTCTAGGGTGAGCGAGATGGCGGGGCCTTCTGTGAGCAGCGAGGCGGCGCCGGTGCTGCCGGCAGGATGTCGCCTCGCTCCACGCATGGCGGTGGCGCTCGAGGAGTACCACGCAAGGCTGTCTCGCACGCGGAAGTGGATGCGCTCGCAGGGCGTCGAGCTGCTGCTGCTCTGCCAACCCGAGCACTACAACTGGCTGTCGGGCTATGAGCCGACAAGCGCGTTCTACTTCCAAGCGCTCATCGTGCCGGCCGCCGAAGATGCCCCGCTCACACTGCTGTGCAACAAGGCGGAGCTGTTGCTGTGTGAGGAGACGTGCTGGGTGAGCGACGTGCGCCCGATCTGGACACACGAGGATCAGACGGGACGTCTGATGGACGTGTTGCATGAGCGGGGTCTCGACGGCGCGAGGCGGGTCGGCGTGAACCTCTCCAGCCACCACCTCAAGCCGCGCTATGCGCTCGAGCTGATGCGCGCGCTGCCGGGCGCCGAGATGATTGACGTGTGTGAGGCGCTCGACGACCTGCGTCTGGTCAAGAGCCCGGCTGAGATTGTGCTGTTGCGCAGAGCCGCCCATGTCGCCGACATGGGCGTGACGGCGGGCATCGACGCGATCCGCGCCGGCGTCACCGACTGCGACGTGATGGCGGCCATCCAGGAGGCAGTGGCTCGGGGCGGTGGGGAGTTCCCCGCGTATCCCACGCTCGTGGACGCGCGCGGCACGCTGCACGGGACGCCCGTCGGCAAGGTGCTCGGCGACGGCGACGTCGTCTACCTGGAGGTGAGCGGCGTGGTGCGCCGCTACCACTGCAACATCTCGCGAACGGTCGTCGTGGGAGAGCCATCGCCTCGGGTGCGGGAGCTCTACGGCGTCGTGCGGGACGCGCTCGACCGCGCCACCGAGGCGCTGCGTCCGGGCACGAGCGTGTCGGAGATCGTGGAGCTCGTCGCCGAGTGCCATCGTGGCTATGAGCAGAACACGTGGGGGCGCTTCGGCTTCAGCATGGAGATCGCCTACCCGCCGATCTGGATCGGTGCGCTCAGCCTGATGCGGGGAGACCCCCATGTGATCGAGCCGGGCATGGTGATCACGATGGAGCCCGGCCTGTCCTACAGCGACGGCGCCACCATGATGCTCGGCAACAACGTGCTCGTCACAGAGCAGGGCCCCGAGGTGCTCAACGAGGTGCCTGTGGAACTCTTCTGGAAGTAGAGGAACCCTGAGATGCCCCAGCGCGACACGGTCCACTGGTATGCCGGACCCTCCACCTTCTACCGCGCGCCGGCGCTGCCGGCGGGCGAGGTTCCCGCGGGGACGGTGGCGGTGCTCGGCGTGCCGCTGGACTCCTGGACGCTGGGGCGCAACGGTCAGCGTTACGCGCCGCGGGCGATCCGTGAGGCATCGCTCTACCTGGCCGGCTATTACGGTCTGCAAACCGAGCCGGTCGGCTATGTGAACGTCTCCGACGGGCGCGTGTGGACGGTGCCCGAGCAGCCGCGCCTCCTCGACGTCGGCGACGTGCGCATCCACCAAGGCGACGTCCACGCGCAGATCGAGGCGATCGCCGCGCCTGTCGCCGAGATCACGGCACGCGGCGCTATGCCGGTCGTGCTCGGCGGCGACCACTTCGTGCCATATCCGTCGTTCATCGGCTTCGCGCGTGGAGTGCGCGCCGGCACCCCGGACGCCAAGGTGGGCTTCCTGAACATAGACGGTCACTTCGACTTCTGGGACGAGTTCCGGGACATGGGCCGCCTCAACCACGGCACGTTCGCGCGGCGCATCAGCGAGCACGAGGCAGTCGGAAACATGGTGTGGTGGGGTTTGAACGGGACGAACATCGCCGAGCCCGAGCAGCTGCGCATCTGCCAGGAGCGGGGCTTCGTCGCCTACACCGCCTCCTCGATCCGGCGGCGCGGGGTGCTCGAGACGATGCGCGAGGCCCTGGAGATCGCCTCCGAGGGAGTGGATCGGGTGTATGTGACGTTCGACATCGACGCCACCGACGGCGCCTACGCGCCGGGCACCCACTCGATCGTCGTGGATGGCCTCACCTCGGGGGAGGTGCTCACCGCGCTCGGCGTCATCGGAGAGTTCGAGAGTGTTGGGGCATTTGATGTGTGCGAGATGATCCCCCAATACGATGTGGGGGGAGGGCGCACCGCGCGGTATGCGGCGCATGCGATCCTCACAGTCATAGGTCATCGAGTGCTCGACTCTCAACCATCAATCCCGCGGGACACACTGGATGCCGTGTTCCGCTGAGCATAGAGGGCGGATCGCCGTCGCCAGGTCCCGCTCGGAGCGAATCCCACAGGATGCGCTCGGAGTCGGCGCGCCGAGTCGTCGAGCCTGAGCAGAGCGAGGAGAGGAATTGATGCAGTCAATAAATCGGGGTAGGAGGCGTCGGGTCTTTGGGATGCTCGCGGCGCTTGCGTTGTGTCTGGGTGTCGCCGCATGCGGCAGCAGCACCACCACGCTCACGATCGGTGGCTGGGGTGGCGTGATCGACGAAGCCACGCAGAAGTCCTATCTGAACCAGTTCGATGCGGAAAACCACGTGAAGTCGCAGTTCTCTGATGCTCCGGGGGTGCAGCTCGCGCGCGTCGAAGCGCAGAACATGGCCCACCAGATCCAGTGGGATGCGGTGGACTCGCTTGACGGAGGCTCTGCCTTCACGCTCTACGCCAAGGGTCAGCTGGCTCCGTTGCCAGCCTCGCTGAAGGCGAGCTTCGAACAGCAGCTCGGCGCTCAGAAGGTCACGCCGTTTGGCTTCTCACACGGAAGCCTTGGAGACGTGATCGTCTGCAACATGGACAAGATGAAGAGCTGTCCGGCGACGATGGCCCAGTTCTACGACACGAAAGCCTTTCCCCAGCAGCGCATGTTCGGGGGAATCGAGCCGATCGAGGCGATCACGACGGCCGAGGTGGCGGCGGGAATGCCGATCTCCCAGACCGCCACGACGCCGGTGGACGTGAAAGCCGTGATCAAGACGCTGGAAGGGCTCAAGCCTCAGATCAAGGTGTTCTGGCAGTCGGGCGATCAGCAGCAGCAGATCATGCGCAGCGGCCAGGTGCCGCTCGGGATCATGTGGAGCGATCGCGCCTACCAGCTCATCTCGCAGGGGGTGAAACTGAAGGTCGTGTGGACCGGAGGCGCATACGAGCCGAGCTATTGGGCTGTCGTGAAAGGGGCCCACGGCTCTGAAGCGGCGACCAAGCTGCTCTCCTTCATCGCAAGCCACCCGAAGTCCGAGGCCAAGTGGGCTGAAATCGTCCACGACTCGGTGCCCAATCCGGCGGCGCTGACCTACCTGCCCGGCTCGATCGCCTCGCAACTGGCCGACAATCCGGTGAACCTCAAGCAGTTGGCGACGCCCAACTTCCTGTGGTACGCCCAGCACAGCAATGAACTGAACACCGCCTACGAGAACTTCCTGCGCGGGTAGGTTCGCGGAGGGCTTTTGGACCATGGGGCCGGCGGGGAGGAGCGTGACGGCGAACCTCCCCGCCTCGCCTCGCCGTGAGGCGGACGGGCGCTGGAGCGCGATCCTGCCCAACCGTTGGGCGCTGCTCCTTGTGGCGCCGCTGCTGGCGGTGCTGTTCGGCTTCGTCGTGTACCCGCTCGTGAAGCTCACGATCGACTCGCTCACCACCGGCAACGGGATCGGCAACTACGAAGCGGTGTTCCAGAGCGCCGCCGGAAGGCGCGCGTTGATCACCACCGTGCTGGCGAGCATGCTCGTCAGCGCCCTGGCCGTGACACTCGGCGGCCTGCTCGCCTGGCACATCCGCATCTGCAGGCACCGCGCCGTGAGGGCTGTGCTGTGGCTCGCGGTGCTAGCGCCCTTCTGGATGGGGACGGTCGTGAAGAACTACGCGATCGTGATTCTCCTGTCCGCGGAAGGTCCGCTCGACAAGTTGCTCGAACTGTTGGGCTTGGCGCCGGTCTCGTTGCTCTACACCTCGACGGCCGTGGCGATCGGGATGGTCTACACGATGGTTCCCTATGCGGCCTTCTCGCTCTATGGAGTGTTCCTGGGCATCGACGAGTCGCTGCTCGACGCGGCACGCGGCCTGGGGGCTTCGCGCGCACGCGCGATCACGTCGGTGATGCTGCCGTTGGCGATGCCCGGGATCGTCGCGAGCGGGGCGCTCGTGTTCGCGATCTCACTGGGCTTCTACGTCACGCCTGTGCTGCTCGGAGGAGCGCAGGCGCCGTTCATGGCGAGCTTCATCCAGGACTACATCTTCACATTCTTCGACTACCCCATCGCGAGCGCGGCCTCGGTGATCCTGCTGGCCGTGGCGCTGCTCACGCTTGGCCTGGCGCTGGCGCTCGTCGGTCGCGGGCGCCTGCAGAGAGCGGTGGCGTGATGTTCGCGGGCAGAGCCCTGTACAAGGGCGTGACGTGATGTTCGCGCGAACGCCGCCGGACACGACGGCGGGCGTGGCCGCGCGCCGTCAGCCACGTGCGCTGCTCGGCGACCGCTTCACCGCTGCCGCGAGCGCCGCCGCGGTCGCCGCCACGACGTTCGCGCTGCTGGCGCCCGCCGTGCTGGTGGCGGTGCTGTCATTCTCCAATGACAGCTTCTTCGACTTCCCCCCGCACGCGTGGGGATTGCGCCAGTACCGCACGCTGCTGGAAGACCCGCGCTGGGGATCGGCCCTGTGGCTGTCGGCGAGGATCGCCCTTCCGGTGGCCGTGCTGTCGGCGCTGGTGGTGGTGCCCACCCTGTTCACGATCCATCGCAGCCGGCTTCCGTGGCGGGGCGTATTGCAGGTGGGCGGCCTCACCGGGATCATCATCCCGATCTCGGCCTACGCGGTGGCCATGTACGGCGTGTTCGCCCAGATCGGTCTGCTTGGAACCTATTGGGGCCTGGTGCTCGCCAACCTGACGCTCGCCGTGCCTGTGATGCTGCTCGTGACGAGCGCCGCGATGAGCCGTATCCCCGTGGAGCTCGAGCTGGCGGCGATGGTGGCCGGCGCCAGCAGGGTCCAGGCATGGCTTGCCATCACGCTGCGGCTGCTCGCCCCGGCGATCCTGGCGGGTGGCGTGCTCGCGTTCGTTACGAGCCTTGACGAGGCGGTGTTTATCAACTTCCTCGGCGGCCCCGGGCAGGAGACGCTGCCGAAGGCGATCCTCGACTCGGTGCGCTACGGCCTCGATCCCGTGATCACCGCGATCGCCACGCTCCTGATGGTGGCCACGAGCCTGGCGATGGGGCTCGCGGCTCAGCTTGCACGGCGGGGGGCGCGGTGAGCGATTCGCGCACAGCCGGGGCGCTGGGCGCGTCCGCGAGCCGCGAGCCGGCGATGAGCACCGAGCCGTCGGGCGCTCCGGAGACGGTGCTCGACATCCAGGCGCTGAGCAAGTCCTATGGCGAGACGCCGGCGCTCGAGGAGGTCAGCCTGGACGTGCGCCAGGGGGAGCTGCTGACGCTGCTCGGGCCGAGCGGCTCGGGCAAGACGACGCTGCTGAAGGTGATCGCGGGCTTCGAGGCGCCAACATCGGGACGGGTGCTGCTGCGCGGGCGTGACATCTCGCGGCTCTCGCCCGCGCGGCGAGGCGTGGGGATGGTGTTCCAGCACTACGCCCTCTTCCCCCACATGACCGTCGCCCAGAACGTCGGCTACGGCTTGAAGCTGCGGCGCGTGGGGCGCGCAGAGCGCGAGCGGCGCGTCGGCGAGATGCTCGAGCTGCTGCGCTTGGAGGGCCTTGAGGGTCGCTACCCGCGCCAGCTCTCGGGTGGCCAGCAGCAGCGCGTGGCGCTCGGGCGCGCGCTTGCCTATGACCCCGAGGTGATCCTGATGGACGAGCCGCTCGGCGCGCTCGACCGGGCGTTGCGTATCGAGATGGAGGAGCAGATCCGCGGCTTGCACCGCGACCTGGGGGCGACGATCGTGTACGTCACCCACGACCAGCGGGAGGCGCTCGCGCTGTCGGATCGCATCGCGATCATGCGCGCGGGAAGGGTTGCGAGCGTGGGGGCGCCCGAGCAGCTCTACACACGCCCGGCAGACAGCTTCGTGGCGGGCTTCTTCGCAAACGCAAACCTCCTGCCGGTGGTGGAGCACGAACTGCTTGCCGAGGGGCATGCGCGGGTGCGCTGTGGCGGCAGTGAGATCCGCTGTCCGACGACGACGACGTCCGTCGCCGGCGATGGTGTTGTGCTCGCGGTGCGCCGTCGCAGCCTGCGCCGCGCCGCTTCGCCGGGCGCCCTGCGAATCGCAGGCGTGGTGGCGGAGATGCTGCTGTTCGGCGACGAGCAGGAGATCTCCTTGCAGTCCCCGGTGCTCGGGCGGGTGGTGGCGATGATGGACTCGCGCGACTGTGCGGGGCTCGCGCTGGGAATGGAGGTCGAGCTGTTCGCGCCGGCCGGCGAGGCGGTGCTCGTGCCGGTTGCGTAGTAGCGCTTTGTCGGGTTTCGTGTCTGTTGTCGGGTTTCGTGTCTGGTGGGCAGCGGGGGTCGATGTTCGTGTTGACGTTGCATACAGGAGTTGGTCTGTTGGTTAGTCAACTCGTGTATGTGGTGCTTTGTCTGCTCGATAGCGCCAAAGCGGCGGGCGCAGCTTTGGAGCTGCGAACATGGCTGGCAGATGGAGCAGACGTCGATCGCCGCTGAAGCACCGAAGGGACAGACCCTCTACGAGCGGGCGTTGCGGAGCTTGCCAGGCGGCAACTCGCGCTCGACGCTGTTCGTCGCGCCCCACCCCCCCTATGCCGCACGCGGCGACGGCTGCGAAATCGTGGACGTCGACGGCCATCGGGTGATTGACCTGCAGAACAACTACACCGCGCTCATCCACGGCCATGCGTTCGGGCCGGTGGTGCAGGCCGCCGCGGCAGCGCTCGCCGAAGGGTCTGCCTTCGGCCTGCCGACGAGCTCGGAGATCGAGCTGGCCGAGTGCTTGGCGGGGCGCGTGGGGTGGGCCGAGCAGTGGCGCTTTGCCAACTCGGGGACCGAGGCGGTGATGATGGCCGTGCGCGCCGCCCGTGCCGCCACCGGCCGCGACGGGCTGCTGCGCTTTGCCAACTGCTACCACGGCAGCTGGGACGCCGTGGTGCGTCGTGGCTCGCACGGCGTGCCGGCGGCTGCCCAGCGGGATGTGCTGACGATGGCGCTCGGCGACGGCGAGGCGTTCGTGGCTGCCCTGGACGAGCACGAGGAGCGGCTGGCGGCGGTGCTGCTCGATCTCATGCCCAATCGCGCCGGTCTGCAGCCGCTGCCCGCCTCGTTCGTGGAGCTTGTGCGCGAGCAGACCGCACGCCGTGGGATAGCGCTCGTGATCGACGAGGTGATCACGTTCAGGCTCGCGCCCGGCGGCCTGCAATCGCTGTACGGGGTCGAGGGCGATTTGATCGCGCTCGGCAAGATGATCGGCGGCGGCTTTCCGGTGGGGGCGGTCGGGGGACGAGCCGCCTTCATGGACGTGTTCGATCCCCGCCGCCCCGATGCGGTGGCGCACGGCGGGACGTTCTCGGCCAACCCGGTCACGATGCGCGCCGGACTGGCGGCGCTGCAGGCCTTTCAGCTCGCCGACATCCAGCGGATCAATGCGCTCGGCGATCGTTTGCGCGAGGGGTTGCGCGAGCGTGGCTGGTCGGTGACCGGGCAGGGCTCGCTGCTGCAGATCGGCTCGCAGGACCCGACGGCGTTGTGGTGGCGTCTGTATGAGGCGGGCGTGCTGATCGCCGGGAACGGCCTCGTGTGCATCTCAACGCCGATGGACGAGCAGGTGATCGAGCGGGTGCTGGGCGCGTTCGAGCGGGTGGGGGCCGCGGTTCGGTGAGGGCGAGCACGCAAGCGTCCGGGTCCGTCGCGAGCGTTGGCGTGTGATCGGATGGGAGGCGACGGCCCCGCTGTGTGTGTCATCGGCGCGGGCGCGATCGGCCTGTGCAGCGCGCTGGAGCTTGCGCGTCGCGGAGTGAGCCAGGTAACGGTGATCGAGGCGAGGCATGTCGCCGCCGGCTCCTCGGGACTGTCGGTGGGGATCGTCGAGACGCAGTACCTCGACTCGCTCGACATCGAGCTGCGGGCCCGTTCGATGCGATCGTTCGAGCGGCTGGAGCGCGAGCACGGGTTGCGCGTCGTGCGCAACGGCTATCTGCGGCTTGGCCACAGCGCAGAGGCTCGAGCGGCGTTCGAGCGCAGCGTCGAGATTCAACATGAGCTTGGCGTGCTGGATGCGAGCGTGCTCGATTCCGAGCAGGTTGGCCGGCTCGTTCCGGACATGCGCGTAGACGATGTGCAGGCGGGACTGTTCGGGCCCAGCGACGGGTTCATCGATGGCCACCTCTACTGCGGACTGCTCGCGGAGCTGGCGCTGGGGGCGGGCGTAAAGCTGCTCGTGGGGGCGGAGCTGCTCGGCGCCGAGCAGCTCGATCGCGGTGGGTTGCGCTTGAGCACGAGCGCCGGCGAGCTCGAGTGCGATCTGGCGGTGGACGCGGCCGGCCCCTGGGCCGGGCGCGTGGCGGAGCTGCTCGGCTGCGAGGTGGAGCTCGTGCCGCAGCGACATCAGGCAAGCGCGGTGCACCTCCCGCATGAGCTCGCCTACACGATGCCGTCGGTGATGGACTACACACCCGGCATCGGCGAGCGCGGCCTGTACTTCCGCCACGAGGGCCCCGGGAGGCTGATCGCCGGGCTCCACGGCGAGGAGGCATCCGAGCGGGCGGTCGACCCCGACTCCTTCGCGCGCCAGGCCGACGAGGAGTTCCTGGAGGCGCTCGCCCGCAAGCTCACGAGCCGTCTGCCGCGGCTGGCGGACTCGGCGCTGGCGGGAGGCTGGGCCGGGCTCTATCCGGTGAGTGCCACCGGCCGGCCGCTCGTCGGCCCACTTGGGGGCTGCGCCTCGGTGATCGTGGCGGGCGGCGCGGGGGGGTCGGGCATCCAGCTCTCGCCCGTGCTCGGCGAGCTCGCCGCCGACTGGGTGGTGCACGGCGGGCCGCGGGTGGTCGCGGGCGCGCTTGAGCTCGCGCCCCGCTAGTCGCGCCCCGCTAGTCGCGCCGGGCTAGTTGCGCCGCGGGAGTGCGGCGAGGACTCGCCGGGCGAGCTGCTCATCGCCGGTGAGTTGCAACTCGGTCGTGTTGCGCTCCGGGCCGAGCGCCATCGCCCAGGCGACGGGTGAACCGGCGATGCTCGCCCAGGGGACGCAATTGCCGGGCTCCACGAGCGTGACACGGCCCTCGTGGATGTCGAACAGCTGGCGGGCGGGTGCTTCGAAGTCCTCGATCAGCAGCTCGACGACCCCGTCGGGGAGGCTCGAGCTGTCGAGCAGCGTGGGGAGCGCGCGCAGGGTCGCGTGCACGTTGAGCTGCTCGGCCGGCGGCGCGACGACCTGTCGTTCGGTATCGGCGTGCCGTGTGGCGCGCGTAATCCATCGCATCCACGCACGCGGCTGCCGGCGCGTTCCAAGCGGGCGGTCGCCGGGGGACTGTCGCGTTTCGTCTTCGGAGGACACGCGGCGGCAGTCTACTCGAACAATCCCGAGAAGCGATTTTGCGCATTCCTCGGAGATGTTCGAGCGAGTTGACAATGCCCTGGGGCGCGCCGCGGCGCGCTAGCCTCGACGGGCGTGTCTCCCACCAAACCAGATCCGCTGTCGGCGTTCAGCCCCGCGGTGCGCGACTGGTTCGCGTCGTCGTTTGCCGAGCCGACTCCGGCGCAGGCGCAGGCATGGCCGGCGATCGCAAGCGGCGAGCACGTGCTNNCGGGCTCCGGCAAGACGCTCGCGGCATTCCTGTGGGCGCTCGACCGGTTGAGCACGGGCGCGCGTGGGGCATCCGCCCGTGCGCCCGGTGGCGCCCCTGGCGGCCAGGGCGATGGCGCCCCCGAGGAGCCACGGCCGCCGGCGGGGGGCGGCGTGCGCGTGGTGTATGTGTCGCCGCTGAAGGCTCTCTCCTATGACATCGAGCGCAACCTGCGCGCGCCGCTGCGCGGTATCCGAGCGAGCGTGAGCGTGGGTATCCGCACAGGCGACACCTCGCAGGCGGAGCGTGCCGCGATGGCGCGCAAACCGCCGGACATCCTGATCACGACCCCTGAGTCGCTGTATCTGATCCTCGGCTCGCGCGCGCGCGCAATGCTGAGCACTGTGGAGACCGTGATCGTCGACGAGATCCACGCGGTGGCGGCGGTCAAGCGTGGCGCTCACCTGGCGCTGACGCTCGAGCGCCTGGAGGAGCAGGTGCGCGCGGGGAGGAGCGACGCCAACGTGCAGCGGGTGGGCCTGTCGGCGACGCAGAATCCGCTCGAGGAGGTGGGCCGCTTCCTGGTGGGGCCGAAGCGCACCGTAAAGATCCTCGACGCCGGGGCGCCCAAGCCGCTCGACCTGCGCATCCACGTGCCGGTGGAGTCGATGACCGAACCCGCCGGCCCGCCAACCGGCGATCCGCTGCAGCCGGTGCGGGCACCGCCGGCGGAGCCGGTGGTCGGAGAGTCCACACGCAATTCGATCTGGCCGGCGATCTATCCGGAGCTGTTGCGGCTCGTGCGCGAGCACCACTCCACAATCGTGTTCGTCAACAACCGCCGCTCGGCCGAGCGCGTGGCGCTGCGCCTCAACGAGCTGGCTGGAGAGGGTTTGGATGAGGCCGCCCAGGGGGGCGGCCTGGACGGCGTTCCCGTGGGAGGCCCTGCGCAGCCGGCGCCGCGCGAGATCGCTCGAGCCCACCACGGATCGCTGTCCAGAGAGGAGCGCACAGTCATCGAGGAGCAGCTCAAGGCCGGCGAGCTGCCGTGCCTGGTGGCCACCTCCTCGCTCGAGTTGGGTATCGACATGGGGGCGGTGGACCTCGTGTTGCAGGTCGAGTCGCCGAAGTCGGTGGCGCGCGGGTTGCAGCGGATCGGGCGCGCCGGTCACGGCGTGGGAGACGTCAGCAAGGGGCGCATCTTCCCGAAGTTTCGCGGCGATCTGCTCGAGTGTGCGGTCGTGTGCCGCCGTATGCGCGAAGGGGCGATCGAGCCTACGGTGGTGCCGCGCAACGCACTCGACGTGCTCGCCCAGCAGATCGTCGCGATCGCCGCATCGGCGGAGGATGCGGCGGCCGTCGAAACCGCGGCCGCGGGGGAACCGGCCGGGTCGCAATCCTCCGGGTCAGACCAAAACGGCAGCGTGGGTGTGGACGATCTGTATGCGCTCGTCACCCGCACCCACTCCTACTCCGAGCTGCCGCGAGCGCTGCTGGAGAACGTGCTCGACATGCTCGACGGGCGCTACCCGTCGAGCGAGTTCGGCGAGCTGCGTCCGCGCATCGTGTGGGATCGCCTCGCGGGGCGCATCCGCGCGCGCAAGGGCGCCCGCCAGCTCGCGACGGCGAACGCCGGCACGATTCCCGATCGCGGTCTGTACGCGGTGACGCTGCCGGACGGTCGCCGCGTGGGAGAGCTCGACGAGGAGATGGTGTATGAGGCCCGGCCCGGCCAAGTGTTCCTGCTCGGGGCTTCCTCGTGGCGGATCGAGGAGATCGGCCGCGACCGCGTGATCGTGACCCCCGCCCCCGGCGTGCCCGGGGCGGTGCCGTTCTGGAAGGGCGACGGCATCGGCAGGCCGAAGGAGCTCGGCGCGGCGATCGGCGCGTTCACCCGCTGGGCGGTCGACCAGGACGCCGAGCTGCTCGTTCGCGACTACGACCTCGATGAGCGCTCGGCTCGCAACCTGCTCGAGTACCTGCGCGAGCAGCAGGCGGCGACCGGCGTGGTCCCGTCGGATCGCACGATCGTCGTCGAGCGCTTC
>PLYX01000032.1 GCA_003151895.1 Solirubrobacterales bacterium | reverse complement strand
CGATCGACCTCGCCTCCGGCGCGCGATACCGGGCGACGGGAAAGCGCAAGACGGCGATCGCACGGGTGACCCTCAGGCCGGGCAGCGGCACCTATCTGGTCAATGGGCGCGCCCTCGAGGAGCACTTTCCGCGGGTGACGCTCCAGCGGAACATCCGCCAGCCGCTCGAGACCGTGGGCTATCAGGAGCGGATGGACGTGGTCGCGCGCCTGCACGGCGGGGGCATCTCCGCACAGGCGGGGGCTCTCCGCCACGGAGTCTCGCGGGCGCTGCTCGAGGCCGACCCCAACCTTCGCGGGGAGCTGAAGCGCAGGGGCTTCCTGACGCGGGACTCGCGCGCGAAGGAGCGCAAGAAGGCTGGCCTGAAGAAGGCGCGCAAGCGTCCGCAGTTCTCCAAGCGGTAGAGGGCCCGCCCACCCACATGACCCGCAAGCTGTTCGGGACCGACGGCGTCCGCGGCGTCGCGGGAGAGTTCTTGACCCCGGAGCTGGCTCTCGCGCTCGGACGGGCCGCCACGCGCCAGACGGGAGCCGAGCGTCCGCAGGTGCTGATCGTCCGTGACACGCGCGAGTCGGGGGAGATGCTCGAGGCCGCGGTCGCGGCCGGGGTGAGCGCTGCCGGGGGGGACGTGCTGCTGGGCGGGGTGCTACCGACCCCTGCGGCGCCTCTGCTGATCGGACGCTACGGCTTCGACCTCGCCGCCGTTCTCTCGGCCTCCCACAACCCCTATCGCGACAACGGGATCAAGTTCTTCGCTGGCGACGGGTACAAGCTCTCCGACGACGCCGAGCTTGAGATCGAGAGGGAGCTCGAACGGGATGATTCCCCGCGGCGGGCGGGCGTGCCGCCCGCGATCGGGCGCGTGCGCGAGCTGAGGGGCGCCCCCGAGGATTACCTGCGCGAGCTCCACGCGCGCTTCTCCGAGCTGGACCTCAGCGGGCTGGACGTGCTCCTGGACTGCGCCAACGGCGCGACCTACCACGTGGCGCCGGAGATCTTCCGCCGGCTGGGCGCCAGGGTGACCGTCACGGCCGATGCCCCGGACGGGCGGAACATCAACGCCGGATGTGGCTCCACGCATATCGAGGCGCTGGCCGAGCGTGTCCTCGAGGGCGGACACGCGGTGGGGTTCGCCTTCGACGGTGACGGCGACCGGGTGCTGGCGGTGGATCGTCGGGGAGAGGTGGTGGACGGGGATGAGCTGATGGCGCTGGCGGCGCTTCACCTGCGGGACTCGGGGCGTCTGAGCGGGAACGGCGTGGCGGTGACGGTGATGACCAACTACGGCTTCCACTCCGCCATGCGCGAGGCCGGTATCGAGGTTGCCTGCACGAACGTCGGCGACCGCTACGTGCTTGAGGAGCTCCGCCGCAAGGGTTGGGCGCTCGGGGGAGAGCAGTCCGGGCACATCATCGAGATGGGCTTCAACAGCACCGGCGACGGCATCGCCGGAGCCCTGCTCACGCTCGAGGCGCTTGCGGGGCGCGACCTCACCGAACGCGACGCCATGGAGAAGCTGCCGCAACGGCTCGTCAACGTGCGAGTACGCGACCGGGGCGCGTTCGCGAGCGCCGACAGCGTCGCGGAGGCGGTGCTCACCGAGGATCGCGCTCTCTCCGGTCGAGGGCGCGTGCTCGTGCGTCCCAGCGGCACAGAGCCGCTCGTGCGGGTCATGGTCGAGGCTCCCACCGACGAGGAGGCCGATGCTACATGTTCGCGCCTGGTGGCCCTCGTGCAGCGCGAGCTGGGCTGAACGGAGAGACCGAAGGGACTTGCTCGTCCCTGGTGGCCCTCGTGCGGCGCGAGCCGGCCTGACAACCCGCTGATATCGTCGTCGCGGTGTGCGGCATCGTTGGCTACGTAGGCAGGCGTCCCGCCCGCGAGCTCCTGCTCGCCGGGCTGAAGAAGCTCGAGTACCGCGGCTATGACAGCGCCGGGATCTCGCTGATCTTCGAGGACCGCATCGAGGCGGTGCGGTCGGTCGGCAACCTGAGCGCGCTCCAAGCCAAGCTCGACCGTGGCATCAGGGAGAGCGCCAACGCCGGTGGGGGCACGGCTGTTGCGGTGACGGCGGAGCCCCGGCCGGCGGCCACCACCGGGATCGGCCACACGCGCTGGGCCACCCACGGGCGGGTCAGCGAGGAGAACGCGCACCCCCATTACGACCCTGAGGACCGCCTGCACGTCGTGGTGAACGGGATAGTGGAGAACTACATGGCGCTCAAGGAGCGTCTCTCAGCCGAAGGCAACATGTTCACCTCCGAGACCGACGCGGAGGTGATCGCCCACCTGATCGCCGCCCACTACGAGGGCGACCTCGCCGCCGCGGTGCGGACCGCATTCGGCGAGCTCGAGGGGCACTTCGCGTTCGTGGCGATGAGCGCCGAGGAGCCGCACGCGCTCGTGGGGGCTCGCAAGGAGTGCCCGTTGGTGGTCGGCCGCGGAGAGGGAGAGCAGTTCATCGCCTCGGCGGTGCCCGCCTTCCTCGCGCAAACACGCTCTGTTCAATACGTCGAGAACGGCGAGATCGTCGTGTTGCGCCCCGACGGAGTCACGATCTCCACGCCCGCCGGCGAGGTTTTGCAGCGAGACGTCGAGCAGATCGACTGGGACGAGGACACCGCCGAGAAGGGCGGTTATGAGACGTTCATGCTCAAGGAGATCCACGAACAGGCCGACGCCGTGGCCGACACGATCGCAGACCGTGTCGGCCACGGCGATGGAGTGGACCTCGACGAGCAGGGCGCCCTCGACGAGGCGATTCTCGCGGACGTCAAACGTATCGTGGTGGTCGCCTGCGGGACCTCCTACCACGCCGGCTTGGTAGGACGCTACGCAATCGAGGAGTGGGCACGCGTGCCCGTCGAAATGGACGTAGCCTCCGAGTACCGTTACCGCAACCCGGTCGTCGGCCCCGGCGATCTCGTGATAGGGATCTCCCAGTCGGGTGAGACCGCCGATACGCTCGCCGCGATGCGCAAGGCGCGCGAGCGCGGCGCCACCGTGCTTGCGATCACGAACGTGATGGGCTCGCAGGCCACCCGCGATGCCGACGGCGTGCTGTTCACCCGGGCGGGCCTTGAGATAGGCGTGGCGGCCACCAAGACGTTCGTCTGCCAGGTGGCGGTGATCTACCTGCTCGGCTTGCGCCTCGCGGAGCTGCGCGGCACGCTCGCTCCCGAGCGCATCGCGGAGATCGTCGGCGAGATCAAGCGCCTGCCGCACTGCATCGACCAGGTCATCGCCGACGTCGGCCCGCAGATCAGCCGTGTGGCGGACGAGCACTGGCAGAAGGAGTTCTTCCTCTACATCGGACGCCATGTTGGCCTGCCCGTCGCACTCGAGGGCGCATTGAAGCTCAAGGAGATCTCCTACATCGCCACCGACGCCTACGCGGCGGGCGAGATGAAGCACGGTCCTATCGCGCTGCTCGATGACTCGACGCCCGTGGTGTCCGTGGCCACCGACTCGCCGGTGCTCGAGAAGATGGTGTCCAACATGCAGGAGGTGCGCGCCCGCGGCGCTCACGTGATCGCAGTCACCACCGAGGGCAACAGCCGGCTCGGGAGCCAGGTGGACGTCGCGATCCCAGTGCCCGCCATCGACTGGATGCTCCAGCCGATACTCGCCGTCATCCCGCTGCAGTTGCTCGCCTATGAGATAGCCAGGCGACGCGGGCTGAACGTCGACCAGCCGCGCAACCTCGCCAAGACCGTCACCGTCGAGTAGTCAAGCCGGCGAGCCCTTAGTATCGCTCGTCATGGGCGCCCTTCCCGACTGGTGCGAGCCGCTGCTCGACGCGCCGCGGATGCGGGCGGTCGACCGGTGGGCGATCGACGAGCGGGGAATCCCGTCGCTCGACCTGATGGAGCGTGCCGGGGAAGGAGTGGCGCAGGCGGTTGAGCACTTCGCGCACGATGGTCCACTTGCGGTTGTGTGCGGCAAGGGGAACAACGCCGGCGATGGCCTTGTCGTCGCGCGGTTGTTGCGGCAGGCCGGCAGGGAGGTGACGGCGGTGTGTGTGGCGCCGCCCGAGGAGCTCTCGCCGGACGCCCGCGCCAACCTCGAGCGCTTGCCCGCCGAGCAGCCCGTGCGCCTCGACGACCCGGCTGCGCGCGAGGCGATCGAGCGAGCGGTTGTAATCGTGGACGCGCTGCTCGGCACGGGTTTTGAGGGGGTCCCGCACGGAGCCGTGGCAGAGGCGATCGAGGCCGTGAACGCCGCTCGTGGACGCGTGGTCAGCGTCGATGTGCCAAGCGGGGTGGACGCTTCCAACGGGGTGGTCGCGGGCGCTGCGATCGAAGCTGAGAAGACCGTGACCTTCCATGCGGCCAAGCCGGGTCTGTGGATCCAACCGGGGAAGGGCTACGCGGGCGAGACCACCACGATCGACATCGGCATCCCGCGCGGCGCCCCCGCGTCGACAGACATGGGCCTGATCGAAGCGAGCGTGCTCGACACGCTCCCGCGCAGGACGGCCGGCTCGACGAAGTTCACGAGCGGACATGTCGTGGTGGTCGGCGGCTCTCGCGGGCTGACCGGTGCGCCCGCGATGACCGCGCTTGCCGCGATGCGGGCCGGCGCAGGCTATGTCACTGCCTGCGTGCCCGAGTCGCTGCGCGGGATCCTCGACGTGCAGCTCATGGAGGTGATGACACGCGGCCTACCCGACGAGCAGGGCTCGCTCACGTCCGACGGGCTTTCCGGGGCGATGGAGCCGCTCAAGCGAGCGGATGCCATGGCGCTCGGGCCGGGGCTCGGTCGCGATCCTCGCAGCGTGCAGCTGGCGCGCGAGCTGGCGCGCCACTCGCCGGTCGCCACCGTGCTCGACGCCGACGGGCTGAACGCGCACGCTGGATGCCTCGCCGAGCTTGCCTTCAGGGATGCTCCAACGGTGCTCACGCCTCACGCCGGCGAGCTCGCGCGGCTGCTCGAGACCGACAGCGGGCAGGTGCAGCGCGAACGACTGTCCCACGCTCGCGACGCCGCCGAGCAGGCGGGGGCCGTGGTGGTGCTCAAGGGCGACGACACGCTGATCGTGGAGCCCGCCGGCCGCGTTGCGGTCAGCCGCGGCGCAAGCCCCGCGCTTGCAACCGCCGGCACCGGCGACGTCCTCACAGGCGCGATCGCGGCGCTGCTTGCGCAGGGCATGGACGCCTTCACGGCCGCTGCCGCGGGCGTCCAGCTGCATGCGCAGGCGGGGCGCAATGCAGTGCGCATCCAGGGCGCCCCCGAGGGCGTGATCGCCACCGACGTGATCGCCGCGCTGCCGGGGGCGAGGGGATCGTGATCGTGCGCCATGAGAACTCGAGCGGAGTGATGCGATCGTGACCGTGCGCCGCGCGACCGCCCGCGTCAACCTGGCCGCCATCGAGCGCAATTGCGCTCGTCTGCGCGCGGAGCTCGAGAACGGCTGCGAGCTGTGCGTGGTGGTGAAGGCCGACGGATATGGACACGGAGCGGCAGCGAGCGCTCGCGCCGCGCTCGACGGGGGCGCGAGCCGGCTCGCCGTGGCAGGCGCGCGCGAGGCGGTCGAGCTCAGGCAGGCCGGCTTCGAGGACGTGCGGCTGCTCGTGATGGGCGCGCTCAGCCCGGTCGAGTTGCGCGAAGCGCTTCAGGTGAGCGCCGACGTGGTTGTGTGGAACCAGGAGGGAGCTCGCGCGGTCGCGGACGCCGGGGGCGGGCGCGTGCACGTCAAGCTCGACAGCGGCATGGGGCGGCTCGGCACGCGCGACCCTGAGGAGGCATCGCGCGTGGTCGCGATGGCCGCGGATGCTCCCGGGGTGGAGCTTGCCGGGGCGATGACCCATTTCGCGACCGCCGACGACAGGGACGATCCGTTCTTCGAGCGTCAGCTGGAGGTGTTCGCTGCCTGGGCGGGCGAGATCAAGGCCGCTCACCCCGAGATCGTGGTGCACGCCGCCAACAGCGCCGCCACGTTGCGAGACAAGCACGCGCACTTCGACATGGTGCGTTGCGGGATAGCTGTATATGGGATGGACCCGTTCGGGCGCGACCCGCCGGAATGTCGGTTGGATCCGGCTCTGGAGCTGGTCTCCTACCTGGCCGAGGTGAAGGACTGCGACCCGGGACAGAGCGCCGGCTACGGACGGCGCTTCGTGGCGGAGCGCCGCACGTTTCTCGGAGTGCTCCCGATCGGCTACGGCGACGGCTGGCGGCGGGCCTTGTCGGGCAACGCGGACGTCCTGATAGCGGGAGAGCGCCGTCCGATCGTGGGGACGGTGAGCATGGACAACCTCACGGTCGAGCTCGGCGATTCACCGGACGCGCCCGCGTTGCGGGGGAGCGAGGCGGTCCTGATCGGAGCGCGCGGCGAGCAGCGGATAACGGCCGAGGAGGTGGCCGAGCGGATGGACACGATCAACTACGAGGTCACGTGCGCCCTTACGGGACGAGTGCCGCGGGTCTACCATCGCGACGGCGAGCCGGTGGGCGGTCCCGTGAGCAAGCAGGCGAGCGGCCCGGTGAGCGAGTCGCTGCGCGAGCCCGCTGACGGGTTGCGGGCGCACCCGGCGGCCGTGCGGCCGCGATGAGCACCCACGCGCTGGATGTCGTTCGCGCTGGGCTTGCGGGCCGGCGCGCATGGCTTGTTGGTGGCGCGGTACGCGATCGCGCGCTCGGACGGCCGGTCGCCGATCTGGACGTCGCCATCGACGGCGACCCGGGGGAGGGCGCGCGCGCGATAGCTCAGGCGGCCAAGGCCGCGGGCGATCGAGCCGCGTGCTTCGCGCTCTCCGAGGAGTTCGGAGCATGGCGCGTGGTGGCGCTGGCCGATCGTCGATCTCATCGATCGACGATCGGTAGCTCATGGCAGGTCGACGTGGAGCGCATGCGGGGAGGGTCGCTCGAGGCGGATCTCGCGCTGCGGGACTTCACCGTCAACGCCATCGCCGAGCCGCTGGGCGGGGGAGAGCCGCTGGACCCGCTCGGAGGCCTTGCCGACCTGCGCTCCGGGCGCCTGCGATGTGCCGGCCCCGCCGCCTTCAAGGACGATCCACTGCGGGTGTTGCGCCTGGTGCGCGTCGCTGTGGAGCTCGACCTGAAGGCCGACCCGCAGGCGATCGCGGCGGCGCGCGAGCAGGTGGCGCGACTTCGGGATGTCTCGCCTGAGCGGGTGTTCTTGGAGCTGCGGCGGATCGTCGCCTCGACGCGGGCGCTGCGCGGACTGGAGATGATGGGGGAGCTCGGGGCCACCGAAGTGGTGTTGCCCGAGCTCGAGATGATGCGGGGTGTCGAGCAGAGCCGCTTTCACCACCGTGATGTCTACGGCCACACGCTCGAGGTGCTGGAGCGCACGATCGTACTCACCACGCGGGATCCCGATCCGGCGGGGGTGCCGATGGAGAATCCGATGGGGGTGTCGGAGGAGCATCCGATGGACGTGTTTGGGGGGGACCCGGCGGTGGTGCTCGGGGAGGAGCACGGGGTGCGGGTGCGCGCTCTGCTCGCCGAGCCGCTCGCGGACGGAATGACGCGGGGCGAGGCCCTGCGCTGGGGGGCGCTGCTCCACGATGCGGCCAAGCCCGCGACCCGCAAGGTGCGGGCGCTGGACAGACGCGTGACGTTCATCGGCCATGACGCGCTGGGCGCCGATCTCGCCCGCGACGTGCTCGGACGCCTGCGAGCGAGCGTGCGCCTGCGCGAGCATGTGGCGGCGCTCGTGCGCCACCATCTGCGACTCGGCTTCCTCGTCCACGAGCCACAGCCGCTCGCGCGTGACACGGTGTTCGCGTACCTGCGCGACTGTGATCCGGTGGAGGTGGACGTCACGTTGCTGTCGGTATGCGACCGGCTCGCCACGCGCGGATCGAAAGCCGAGGAGGCGATTGAGGCGCATATCGCCCTTGCACGCCGGATGCTGGACGACGCGCTGCGCTGGCGTCAGGATGGGCCGCCCAAGCCGCTGTTGCGCGGCGATGAGTTGGCGCAGGAGCTCGGTATTGCGCTCGGGCCGCGTGTGGGGGAGCTGTTGGAGGAGCTCTCGCGGGCGCAGTACGCCGGCGAGGTGACCACCCGTGAGCAGGCCGTTGCCTTCGCGCGCAGCCGCGAATCGCGGGTACGTACCGGCTCGCCGCGATGAGCCGGACACGCCCGGGCGGCTAGGATTGGCCGCCATGAGCGAGCAAGACTGCATCTTTTGCAAGATCGTGGCGGGCGAGCTGCCGGCGACGATCGTAGATCGGGACGAGCACACGATCGCCTTCATGGACATCAACCCCGCCACCCGCGGTCATGCGCTCGTCGTCCCGCGCCTGCACACTCCAGACCTCTTGAGCATCGATCCTGACGAGCTCACGACGGTGACTTGGGCGGCTCAGCGGCTCGCGGCTCGCGCCAAGGAGCGCTTGAAAGCCGACGGCGTCAATGTGATCAACTCGTGTGGCGCCGCCGCATGGCAGACCGTCTTCCACTTCCATCTGCACGTGATCCCTCGCTACCAGGGCGATCCGCTGCGGCTGCCGTGGCTGCCGGCGCCTGGAAACCCTACGGAGATTGCCGCTGCGGCCGCGGCGATCCAGGCGGAATAGCGGCTTGCGCGGCGATCAAGGGGGAATAACGGCTTGCGCGTCGAACCGCTACATCGTCTCCATGCTCGTGTTTCCTGTTGAATGGTCCATATGAAACGTGTCATCACAGTGATCTTGGCCGGCTGCGGCCTCGCCTTGGCGCTCCCGTCGGGCTCGCTGGCAACCCTGACGGAAGTTGGCGTAATCCCCGCCACCACGCCGCCGACCGTCTCCAGCTGCCCCACGCCGTCGTGCCTCGCGGTCAGCCGCACCACCGGCTTCCAGGTCAAGATCGAAACGAACAGCAACCCGGAGTCCGCGCCTCGAGCGGGGACCGTGGTGGCATGGACGATCACGCTCGGCAAGCCCAACGCGGCGCAGATCAAGTTCTTCAACGCCAACGAGGGTGGCCCGGCATCGGCCGGGATCGCGATCCTGCGAGCCCAGAAGAGCCCGAAACTCAGCTACAAGCTGGTCGGCCAGAGCCCGGTCGTGCCGCTCGAACCGTACTTCGGCAAGACCGCCCAATTCCCGCTCGCCACGACCCTGCCGGTCAAGAAGGGCGACGTGGTGGCCCTCACGGTGCCGTCGTGGGCGCCCGCGCTGGCGCTCGGCTTCGGCAAGGGCACATCCTGGAGGGCGAGCCGGCCGAAGGGCCAGTGCACGACGACGGGCACCCAGACCACTCACGTGCAGGTTGGCTTGGCCGTTCAGTATTACTGCCTCTACCAGACCGCCCGCCTGACCTACAGCGCGACGCTGATCTCAACGCCCTGATTTTGGCCCCCTGATCTCGACGCCCAGAGTTTGGCGCCTCGATTTTGGCTGGCGGGAGCGTCCGGCCTTGGCTACGGTGCGCTGGCTCCGCCGCTCGAGCCTACGCTGCCCGAGCTTTTTTCCGAGGTTTTTTCGGACGACGCTTTTTCGCTGGAAGCTTTTTCTGATTCGCCCCCCGCGGACGTCCCTCCGGCGGCGCCGCTTTCCGAGGACCCCGAGCCGCTTTCGGAGGAGCTTTCCCCGCTGGATTCGCTGCCGCCGGTTGTGCTCGGCTTGGATTCTTCGCCCGTGGTGGAATTGCTGGACGTTTTGGCCGCGGTCGTGGAGGTGGAGGTGGTTTCGGTTGCTTCCTTTTCCGCTGAGGTGTCGTTCGGCGGAGTGATTTCGGGCGTGCTCTTCGGAGTCACGTCCGAGACGCTGCTTCCACCACAGGAGCTGAGCCCGAGGCCGGAGAGCAGTATGAGGGCGCTTGCCCCGAGCGCAACGATGCGAGAGCGATACGGGATCTTGCTCACGCGCCGAGCGGGCCCATCCGGCGGCCGCAGGTGGGGCAATCGTTCAGATCCTTCTGAGCGAGCTGGTCACACCACGCGCAAAACCGCAGGTTCTCCACAGCCCACGGCAGACGCGACGGCGCGGGGGCGAGCGGCAGCAGCTTGCCCACGATCTCCATTGCCTCGCCCGAGTCGCGATCGCGGTATATCTCGCCTGGAGACGCCTCGATCAGGACCTCACGTCCACCGGAGGGGGCGCGCAGACGGTAGAGCTGGTTCGTGCTCACGCCCGGCACTTTAGCGGAGCATCCACCGGGATAGGCTGCGAGGCGGTGCGGATAGGCTGCGAGGCCCACGGATAGGCCGTGAGGCCCACGGATAGGCCGTGAGGCCCACGGATAGGCTGCGAAGCTGTGCGCATACTGATCTTCCACGGCTACCTGCTGAGCGGCACGGGCTCCAACGTGTACAACGCGCGCTTGGCCGAAGCGCTCGTGAGGCTCGAACACGAGGTGCACCTGTTCAGCCAGGACCGCCATCCCGAGCGCTACCCGTTCGTCGGCGCGGCCGGCCATTGGGACGGCGGAAAGCTCGAGATGACCAGGCTGGACGGGTCGCCGGCCGGCGGGTCCCGGGCCGGCGGGTCCCGGGCCGGTGTGTCGCCGGGCTGCACCGTCTATCGTCCCGACATCGGCGGTTTGTTGCCCCTGTATGTGTGGGACCGCTATGAGGGCATCGAAGCGAAGACGTTCGCCGACTGCACCGACGCCGAGGTTGCCGCGTATGTCCAGGCCAACGTCGAGGCGGTGCGTGAGGTGACGCAGCGAGTGCGTCCGGATGTGGCGCTCGCGAACCATCTCGTGATGGGACCGGTGATCCTCGCGCGCGCGCTCGCCGGCACGACGCCCTATGCGGTGAAGGTTCACGGGAGCGCGCTCGAGTACACGGTCAAGCCCGAACCGGAGCGCTTCCTGGGCTTCGCCCGCGAGGGACTGGCACAGGCAAGGACGGTGCTCGTCGGCTCCAAGCACACCGCCGAGAGCCTCTGGCGCGTGCTTAGCGACCCCACCGTCGAACACCGCACCCGCCTCGGTCCGCCGGGGGTCGACGTCGAGCGCTTCGCACCACGCGAGCCGCAGCAGACCGAGACGCAGATGCGGGGACTCCTCGAGAGGTTGCGCCGTAGCGTTCCCGCGTCTCCCGAGGAGCAGTCGAGCGCGTTCGCGCGCGATGACGGGGTGACGGCCCTTGCGCTCGAGCGGATCTTGAATGGGAGTGGCGATCTCGTGGCGTTCGTGGGCAAGTTGATCGTCAGCAAGGGTGTCGACCTGCTGATCGCCGCGTGGCCGCTCGTCCTGCGCTCCGTGCCTGACGCACGGCTCGCGATCGTCGGTTTTGGAGCCCATAGAGAAGGCCTCGAGCGTCTGGTCGCCCGGCTCGCGGAAGGCGACCTGGAGGGCGCACGGGAGATCGCGCGTGCCGGACGCTCGCTGGAGACTTCGGGCCCGCCCTCGGCCGGCGCTCCCGCGGCGATCGACGCCGTGCCGCTGCGCCATCTGCTCGCGTTCCTTAGTTCGCTGTCGGGCGCCGAGGCAGATGCCTATCGTGTGGCCGCTCATGCGATCGGCGAGCGAATCGTGTTCACCGGTCGCCTCGACCACGAGGAGCTTGCGGACGTCCTGCCGGCGTGCGAGGCGCTTGTCGTTCCGAGCACCTTCCCGGAGGCGTTCGGGATGGTGGCCGCCGAGGCCGCCGCATGTGGCGTGCTGCCTGTCAGCGCAGGCCATTCTGGGCTTGCCGAGGTGAGCGAGGCGATCGCTCGCGAGGTGCCGCCGGAGGCGGCCTGGTGGCTCTCGTTCCCGGTCGACGATGGCGCCGTGCGGGCCATAGCCGAGCGGGTTGCCGGCTGGCTGCAGGCGGATCGAGCATTGAAGGCCCGAACCCGAACGGCGCTCGTGTCGGTGGCGCGTGAGCGCTGGTCATGGGAGGGCGTCGCCCGCGGGGTCATCGCAGCGGCGCGCGGCGAGCCCGTCACCCGACCCTTTGGATAGAGTTCCCGCGCCGATGTCTGTGCCCACAATCCATCGAGGATCGCCTGTACGCCATCTCGGCGCCCTTCTCGGAACGGGTTGCCTGCTGCTGGCGGTGTCCGGCTGTGGGGGAGTCAAGCGCGGCGAAGACGCCAATCCGATCGCCGGCAAGCAGGAGTTCGTCGCCAAGTGCGGCGCTTGTCACACGCTCGCCAGGGCCAGCACGAAGGGCACCGTCGGTCCCAACCTCGACGAAGCATTCCGCGCCAGCCTCGCCGAAGGTCTGCAGCGCAGCGCCGTCCGAACGGTCGTCGAAGGTCAGGTGGAAAACCCGAACCGGTTCGGAGCGATGCCGAGTGGGCTCGCCGGCGGAGCCAAATTGGCCAGCATCGCGGCCTATGTCGCCGAAGCGGTCGACCGGCCGGGTAAGGACAGCGGACTGCTCGCAAGCGCGGTCCAGGCCCCCGGTGCGGGCAAGCCGGTCGTCGAGAAGGGCGGCAGGCTCGAAATCGCCGCCGATCCGACCGGTCAGCTCTCCTACATCACCAAACAGGCCTCGGCGACGGCGGGCGCGGTGGTCGTCTCGATGCCGAACATGTCAGGTGTGTCGCACAACATCGCCATCCAGTCGGGCACGAGCGGCCCCATACTCGGCGCCAGCTCGTTCACGACGAAGGGCACCGTCTCGGTCACCGTCAAGCTGAAGCCCGGCGCCTACACCTTCTTCTGCCAGGCCCCCGGCCACCGCGCCGCTGGGATGGAAGGCACCCTAACCGTGAAGCCCTGAGGGCCACACAAACTCAGAGGATCGCGCGCAGGATCAGGATGACCGCCACGATCGCGCCGATCACGACGATCGCGTAGAGCAGGAAGCGAAACGCCTCGTCCTCGCTGCGCAGCGGGTTCAGCATGGAGTGGTGAGAGAGTCGTAAATCGGGGCCGTCAGATCACATACACCGTGGTGTAGACCACGATCCACATGATGTCGACGAAGTGCCAGTAGATGCCGGGTATCTCGACGCCGCGATGCTCCTCGGGCGAGTAGTGGCCGCGGAATGCTCTGGTCGTGACGATCAGCAGGAGCACCAGGCCGATGAACACGTGCGCCCCGTGGAGGCCCGTGAGCGAGTAGAAGATCGTCGCCTGGGCCTGGTCCTGCGGGGCGAAACCGATGTTCGCGTACTCGTTGACCTGGATGAACAGGAACGCGCACCCGAGCAGGAAGGTGGTGAGCATCCCGGCCTTCAATCCGAAGCGGTTGCCTTTCTTGAGAGCCGTCTCGGCCCAGTGCAGGGTGAACGATGAGGACACGAGGATCGCTGTGTTCACGCCGGCGACATCCACTGGGAGGTGCGTCCCGGGCGCGGGCCATGGGTCTCCCTGTGCGACACGGATGAAGAAGTACGCCGTGAAGAAGGCCCCGAACACCATCACCTCGGAGATGATGAAAAGCAGCATTCCGAGCAACTGCGGCTCGACGCGCGAGCTGCGGTGCGCCGCAGGCGGACCGTGGTGGTGGTCGCCTGCGCCCCCATGGGTGTCGTGATCGGCTGCGTGGGCGACGCTGGCGGCCTCCATGATCCCCCCTAGCTTGCGGCGCCGGCCGCGGTTGTGTTGGACTCGATGTCGACCACCACGTGCTCCACCTGCGCCGAGGTTGTGTTGCGTACCCGCTCGATCAGGTTGCTTCGCATCCAGCCGGAACGCTCGCCCGGCAGCGTGGAGATGACCACGTCGTCGACCTGGAAGAGCTCGAGCGCGTTGATCACGGCGGTGTAGGGGTCGGGGTCGCCGATCATGCCGGCGCTCAGCAGTCCCGCGGCGTCGAGTCGATCGAGCATCGCGGCGAGCCGGATCCGCGCCTCCCTCGGGGCGGAGCCGCCGCGGTCTTGCTGGGGTATCACCGCGATGAACAGGCGGCGCTCCTCGCCCGCGGCCTTGGCGGTCAGGTGGCCGATCAGCTCCTCGCCGCCGGAGGTCTTGTTCGCTACCACGAGGGTCACCCCGAACGGCAGACCCTCTCGGGCGAGGTCGACCACGATGTGCTGCACCGGCAGGCCCGAGGCGTTCTCGATGCGCTCGATCAGGTCTCTTCGCAGCCAGCCCGATTGGGTGGCGGGGTGCGTGGAGACGATCACCTCGTCGGGACGGCGCGCGGCGATCGCGTCCATCGTCGCCAGGAACGGATCGGGATCGCCCACTTCCCCGGAGGCCGTGATGCCCTCGGCGGCCAGCAGCGACATCGCGAGATCGACTCGCACCTGAGCGGATTCCCGCACCGCCTCGTCATAGATCACGAGGCCGGCGCTCGGCTTGGTCTGGGGGACGACGAGCCGGAATATCACATCGCCGGCGGCGGCTCGCTCGCGCACGGTTTCGAGCAGCTTCTCGCCGCCGAGCGTGCGGTTGGCGACAACCAGGACTTCTCTCATCGGATCGACTCCCTCAGAACGCGTTTCGAGATAGGCGGTGCGTCCGGTGCGTGCATGGACCAAGCTGGGCGCCACGGGTCGTTGAAGCCCGTGCTGGTAGCACGGGCAAGACGGCACGTGGCGATCCAGTGCCGTGTCCAGGTGCGCATCCGGGCGTATCGATCTTCTCGAAACACGTTCTTATTCCGTGGCCGAGTGGAAGACGGTGCCCGACGTGCCCGCCGAACCGCCTACGGTCGTGGGGGTCGGAGAAGGGACGAGGATGCCGTGGACCGCGCCGGGCACGCCGTACTCGTACGGGCCACCCACGACCGTGGGGATGCGGTCGAAGTTGAACACGGGTGGCGGCGATGACACCTGCCACTCGATTGTCAGTCCCCTCCAGGGGTTGGACGCCGCGCGCGGGCCGCCGCGCCAGCTGGTGACGATGTTGTAGACGAAGATCAGCGTGCTCAGTCCGAGGGCGAAGCTGGCGATCGAGATGAGGAGGTTCAGATTGGCGAACTGCGACGCGTAGGTCGCGACGCGGCGCGGCATGCCTTCCAGGCCGAGGATGTGCATCGGAGCGAAGGTGAGGTTGAGGAAGATGAAGGTGGTCCAGAAGTGCCACTTGCCGAGCCGCTCGTCGAACATGCGGCCGGTCATCTTCGGGAACCAGTAGTAGACGCCCGCGAAGATCGTCATCATCGATCCGCCGAACAGCACGTAGTGGATGTGCGCCACGATGAAGTAGCTGGCGCTCACGTGGATGTCGAACGGGACGATCGCCAGCATCACGCCGCTGATGCCCCCGAGCGTGAACGTGGTCAGGAAGCCGAGCGCGAACAGCA
>PLYX01000249.1 GCA_003151895.1 Solirubrobacterales bacterium | reverse complement strand
CAGGCCGACGTGGGCGTGGCGATGAACACCGGCACCCAGGCCGCCAGGGAGGCGGGCAACATGGTCGACCTCGACTCAAACCCCACGAAGCTCATCGAGATCGTCGAGGTCGGCAAGCAGCTGTTGATCACGCGCGGCGCGCTCACCACCTTCTCGATCGCCAACGACATCGCCAAGTACTTCGCGATCCTGCCCGCCATTTTCGTCACGACTTACGCCATTGGATCGGGTCCCCACCCACCCAAGGGACCGCTGCACGTCCTCAACATCATGAACCTCGGCACGCCCCAGTCGGCGATCGTCTCGGCCATCATCTTCAACGCGCTCGTCATCCCGCTCTTGATCCCGCTGTCGCTGCGGGGCGTGCGCTACCGCCCGATCGGCGCGAGCGCGCTGCTGCGGCGCAATCTGTGGATCTACGGCCTCGGCGGCATCGTCGCGCCGTTCATCGGCATCAAGCTGATCGATCTGATCGTCCACAACCTGCTCGGAGGCTGACACCCGGTACGGGGGGCGGTGGGAGAGAATGCTCCCATGTCGCCCGACAGCCCAACCTCGCCGCCGCGAGGTCGCCTGAAGGTTTTCATCGGTATGGCCGCGGGCGTCGGCAAGACCTACCGCATGCTGCAGGAGGGCCGGGCCGAGTCAGACACCGGGCGCGACGTGGCGATCGGCTACCTGGAGCCCCACGGGCGAGACGAGACCACGGCGCAGGCAGAGGGCTTGGAGGAGATTCCTCCGCGCATGGTCAACTACCGTGGCACCCCGCTGCCCGAGATGGACCTCCCGGCCGTGCTCGCGCGCAAACCCGAGCTGTGCCTGATCGACGAGCNNTCACCGGCACGCGCGTGCGCGAGACCATCCCCGACGAAGTGCTCGCCGGGGCGGACGAGGTGGTGCTCATCGATCTCACCCCCGAGGCGCTGATCGAGCGTCTGCGCGCCGGCAAGGTGTACCAGCGCGAGCGCGTGCCCGCGGCGCTGAACAACTTCTTCAAGATCGAGAATCTCTCCGCGCTGCGCGAGACGGCGCTGCGCCACGTGGCCGAGGGGGTCGAGATCAAGCGACTGGCGCCGGGGGGGTGGGCACCGGATCTGGTACGCCGCGACGAAGGACTCACGGCGCCGGGCGCGGCTGGGGGGGCGGGCACTCAAACAATCGCCGAGCGGCTGCTCGCGCTGGTGGCGCTGGCGCCCTACTCGCAGCGCATCGTGCGGCGCGCCTCGCGCTCGGCCGAGAGGCTCGGCGCCCGCCTGGACGTGCTCGTCGTGCGCCCGCCCGGCAGGATGCCGAGCGCAGAGGATCGCGAGCAGCTCGAGTCGCTGCGGCGCCTCACGGCGATGCTCGGAGCGCGGCTGCTCGTCGAAGAGGGCGAAGACGTGGCGGCCGTGGCGATCGAAACGGCGCGCCGCCTGGGCAGCACCTACGTGCTGATGGGCTCGCCGTCTGCGCGTCGCCGCCTGGGCCGCTTCAGGGAGTCGCTCGTGATGCGCCTGCTCGACGGGCTCCCGGGCGTAGATGTGCGGATCGTGGCCGATCCCACGCTGCGCGAGGACACCCTAAAGGGCACCCCCCATGGCGGGGGACAGGCAGGCGGGCGCGTGGTGACTGAGGACAGCGGCGATTGAGACGCGTTGAGGTCGAGGACACCGGCGACTACGCGCGATGGTCGAGGATTGTGGTGACGGACGCGCATTGAGGGACCAGCACATTGCAGTGGCCACTCAGGCTCGTGGTCGCCGCGGACGTGGCCGATCGTCATGATGGACGTCGTGTCACCGATCACTGACGAAGAGCTGCGACTAATCGCATGCGACCTGGAGTCCGACCGGACGGAGCGCAAGGAGGCGCTGACCGATCGCGGCAAGGTCGCCCAGGCTGTTTGCGCCTCTGCCAACGATCTCCCAGGACATGGCCTGCCCGGGTATGTGCTGGTCGGTGTAAACGATGACGGGCAGCCCACGGGACTGCCGATCACCGATCCGCTATTGCTGAATCTCGGTGGCCTAAGGGAGGATGGGAACATCCTGCCCTTGCCGTCGATGACTGTGAGCAAGCGCGTCTTGGAAGGCATCGAGATTGCGCTTGTCGAAGTCATGCCGTCGAATACCCCGCCTGTCCGCTACAAGGGTACGCCGTGGATCAGGATCGGCCCCAGGCGGGCGGTGGCGACTCCCGAGGAGGAGACTCGCCTGGCTGAGCGCAGACGGGCGGCGGACCTTCCCTTCGACGCTCGCCCGCTGCTGTCGGCTTCGATCAGCGATCTTGATTTGGACCTCTTTGAGTGGACATATCTGCCCTCGGCGCTCGCCCCGGAGGTGTTGGCGGCCAACGAGCGGTCGATTGGGCACCAACTCGCGGCCTTGCGCTTCACGGCGTCCGACGGGGTGCCGACGGTCGCCGGCATAATCACCGTCGGAAACGACCCAACCTCGTTTGTGCCCGGTGCCTTCGTTCAGTTCCTGCGCGTTGATGGACCCGCGATCACCGATCAGGTGATTGCAAACCATCGCATCGCACGTCCCCTACCCGAACTCTTGCACGAACTTGACGAGCTGCTGCGCATCAACGTATCCACCTCAGTCGATCTGACCTCCGGTCCCGTCGAGCGGCGCCAGCCAGACTATCCGTTGGTAGCTCTCCAGCAGCTGACTCGCAACGCCCTCATGCATCGAACATACGAGACATCTATGGCACCCGTTCGCATCACCTGGCTGTCCGATCGGGTCGAGATTCAGAACCCGGGAGGTCCATTTGGGCAGGTGACCGCGGAGAACTTTGGCGAGCCCGGAGTCACCGACTACCGCAATCCAACGATTGCCGAGGCGATGCGCCAACTCGGCTACGTCCAGCGGTTCGGGGTTGGGATCGCAACGGCTCGCAAGGTGCTGGCCGAGAACGGCAACGCGGAGCCACGCTTTCAGGTTGAGCCGACGTACGTCTCTGTAACGATTAGACGCGCATGACCGATCCGCCGATCATTGCTTTCTTCAACAACAAGGGCGGCGTGGGCAAGACAAGCCTCGCCTACCATCTTGCCTGGATGTTTGCTGAGCGCGGCCACCGCGTGCTGGCGGCTGACCTAGACCCACAGGCTAACCTCTCGGCGGCGTTTCTCGATGAAGCGCGCCTCGAGGTGCTATGGAGTGAAGATGGGCCGCGTGACACGCTCGCCGGCCCCCTGAAGCCGCTGCTCGACGGCACGGGTGGCCTTGGCGAGGTGCATGTCGAGCCGATCGCTGACCGGCTCGGACTGGTGGTGGGCGACCTCGCGCTTTCTGCCTTCGAGGATGAGCTCAGCAGCCAGTGGTCTGACTGTCTGGACGAGAAGCCGCGCGCCTTTCGCATCGTGAGCGCTATGTGGCAGTTGATCGTGGCGGCTGCCCGAGCGCACGAGAATGACCTCGTCATCATCGACGTGGGGCCGAACCTTGGGGCCTTGAACCGGTCGGCGTTGGTGGCCAGCGATCATGTGCTCATCCCCCTCGCGCCCGACCTCTTCTCACTGCAGGGACTCCGAAACCTTGGGCCTACGCTGCGAGGCTGGCGCAAGGGCTGGCAGGATCGAATCGAGCGCAACCCTGAACCGGCGACCCTTGAGTTGCCGCGAGGAGAAATGCAGCCTTTCGGCTATGTCGTTCTGCAGCATGGAGTGCGTTTGGATCGACCGGTCAAGGCGTACGGACGGTGGATCGAGCAGATCCCCTCCACCTACCGCCATGCAGTGCTCGGCGAGAATGGAGCGATTGCGCCGGGTCCGCAGAACGACAAGGCCTGCCTGGCCATGCTACGGCACTACCACAGCCTGATCCCGATGGGCCAAGAGGCCCGCAAGCCGATCTTTGCGCTAAAGCCGGCCGACGGAGCGATTGGAGCTCACCAGCAGGCGGTTACCACGGCGTTCGAGGATTTCGCCAGGCTCGCCGGGCGTATAGAAGAGAAGCTGCGCATGGCAGCCCCGGTCTGCGCGAACGCGTCCCGGCAAAGGACAGCGGCGATTGAGACGACGCGGCGCAACCTCCGGTCACATAGGCTGTTGCAATGAACATGCTCAAGACTCCTCGCTTCCCTCGCTCCCGCTTTTCGATCCCCACGCTGCTGGTTTGCGCCCTCGCCGCCATGTGCGGCATGACCGCTGCTGGTGCTCTCGCCGGGGGCCCTTCCCACCACGCGACGAGTGCCTCCCCCAAACCCGGCGCCCACGCGGCCGCGTCGTACCTGACGGGCATCGGGGACGAGCAGACCGAGATGTTCACGAACCCGCTGTGGCTGCAGCTGCACACGAAGATCGCGCGCTACATCGCGCCGTATGACGCCGCCGTGCGGCCCTACTCGCTGCAGCTGGCAAGGGCATGGATCACGGCGGCCGAAGCCAAGCACCAGCAGGTGGTCGTGGCGTTCTACCACTCCGAGTACACGCCGACGAAGATGCCGAGCCTCGCGGTCTACCAGCGCGACGTGCAGAAGTTCATAAAGCTCTTCCCGAAAGTCCGCCAGTACCAGCCGTGGAACGAGACCAACCGCGGCAACGTGCCCCACCTGTTCAGCTCGCCGTCGGCGATGGAATCGGCCAAGGACTACAGGGCGCTGAAGTCGGTGTGCCACGGTTGTACCGTGCTCGGACTGGACATCCTCGATGGACCCAGCGTGAGTCCCAGCCTGCGCTACATCGCTGAATTCAAGCGCGACGTCGTGCGCTTGAAAACGTCGATGCCGAGCCTGTGGGGGTTGCACAACTACTCGGACACCAACCGCTTCTCCAGTTCCCGCACCCGCGCGATCCTCGCGGCCGTGCCCGGCCAGGTGTGGCTCACGGAGACCGGTGGGATCGTGCAGTTCGGCGGCGCGTTCCCCAACAAGAAAGGCTCGGGCCTCACGCGCGCGGCGAAGGCGCTCTCGTTCATGTTCAGGCTCGCCTCGTCGAACTCGCGCATCAAGCGCCTTTACATCTTCCAGTGGTCGGGCGCCACCGGCGCCGCGCGTTTCGACGCGGGTCTCACCGATCCGCACTACAACCCGCGGCCGGGTTACGTGATCGTGTGCAGGCAGCTGCATGCGGCCAACTGCAAAGTCAAAACCAGCAAACACTGAGACGAACCTGGACACTTCGCGCGGCGGGGTGATCGGTCAGCTTGCCGGCACCCGGCGCCGGTCCGTGTCACCGGCCATCACGCGCGCGGCGAGCAGGCCCAGCAGTCCCACGACCGCCGCGAGCGGGGCGAGCGTGCGCAGCGGGTAGTCGCCGAAGCCCTTGTGCAGAGCGGTGTTGTCGCCGGCGCCGACGATCGAGAGCAGGCCCCGATGGTCGATCCCGAGCACCGTCGGGCCGAGCGCCGCGAACACGCACCAGCCCGCGAGCACGAGCACCCCGGCCGTGAGCGACGCGCGCGAGATCCGTGTGCGGGCGGTGGCGAGCGTCGCGAGCAGCACGGCGCCGCCCGCCGCGAGGAAGAACGGCCAGATTCCGCCCCAGCCGCGGCCGAGGCCGAAGGCGCTTGCGATCGTCGGCTGGAAGAGGCCCTCGCGCAGGTAGCGCGCCCACACGATCGCCTCGGTCTCATAGCCGATCAGCGGGTGGGTGATCGTGGCGACGATCGTCGTCGTCAGCGACACTCCCGCCAGCGCGATCGTGGGACCCGGGTAGCGCTTCAGCGCGATCCCGATCGGCAGTGCCAGGAACGGCAGCATCGTCATCAGGAAGCGCGGCCCCATGAAGCCGCCGCCGAACGGCAGGTAGTAGCCCGAGTTGTAGCCCACGTAACACACACAGATGCCGGCGATCGTGAACGCCTCGGCGCGCTTGCCGCGCCGGTAGAGCAGCCATGTCCCGATCGCTCCCATCGCGAGCACGGGCGAGAGCGTCAACAGGCCGCGCGAGTCCAGCAGCAGCGTGGCCATCACCTTCAGGCTCGGCAGCCCGATCCCGAAGAAGCCTTTCTGCTGGCGGGGGATGCTCGAGTAGGCCAGGTGCGTCCAGGAGTGGAAGGCATAGTGGTTGTAGAGCAGCAGCGGCACGATCCCGATCAGACCGCCGAGCACGTAGGCGCCGGCGCGACGCAGCACACCGAGCGGTGTGAGCGAGTCCCTGCGGGAGAGCAGGTAGAGACCGAGCACGAGCGCTACGAAGAACAACGGGTACTCGGAGGCGCCGGCATAGCCGACGAGCAGTCCGGCGACGCCGAGATACCAGGGGTTGGGCGGCCCGTCGCGCTCGTGCAGCATGAGCGCGAACGCCGCGAAGCCGAGGAACGCGGTGAACACGTGCGAGAACAGCAGCGTGGACAGCGGCAGGGCGAGCGTCCCGAGGCCGAGGATCACCGCCGTGGCGGCGCCATACCCGGGTTGCAGGCGCTCGGCGAGGTGCCCGACGAGCAGCAGCAGCAGCAGGCCCGGCAGCACGTTTGCCCACAGGCCGATGAAGTAGATCATCTCGTCTTCGCCGCGCTGGGCCTGGGAGGAGCGTGCCAACTGTTCGGCCCCCAGTCCTTTCAGGGCGTCATAGAAGGGGAGCGCGAACAGCGCGAGGCCGGGGGCGCGGGCCGAGTACCAGTGGTGCTTGTAGAAAGCCTTGTCACCCGTGTTTTCCTGGTACTGGTCGATCGTGGTGCGGTCCTGGTCGAGCGAGCGGATCAGGTCGTAGTGGGAGGTCTGGTTCCAGGAGAAGCTCTGGANNCCACGAGCAGGATCGCCGCGAGCGCGAGGTTGCGCTTGGTGAGTCGCGGCCTGGATGCGCGAGTGGTGGGGGTGACCCCGGCGGACTGCGCCACAGTCGAAGGGCCGTCGGCCGGTCCGCCTGGCATCAGTCGCTCCCGTGCAGGGCCTTGGGCCCAGGCCCGATCTCATAGATCACGAGCGATCCGACACGGCGCCGGGCGACGCCGAGCCCCTTGACCGACCTGGCGGCGGCCGCGGCCAGGTCGGGCGGCTCGGGGACCTCCGGGAGCTTGATGCCGGGCAAGGTCGGCATGACGGTGTGCAGCACGACGGTCTTGACTCCGTAGTAGCGCAGCTTCTCCACGCTGGCTCGGTCGGGGAATCCACTCATCCCGCCGCGCAGGTCGTCCACCGAGGGTATGTCGAACGTGCTGTTGCCCACCGGGATCTTGTNNACAGGCGGTCGGCGGCCCCGTCGGTCGGCAGGTCCATGATCGGCCCGGGCAGGCGTGTTTCCGCCCGCGCCGGCTGCGGCACGACGGGGTGACCGAGGTGGCCAGCGCCCTCGCCGACGAGCCCGGCGACGAGCAGGGCGCCGACGACCGCCACCATCC
>PLYX01000028.1 GCA_003151895.1 Solirubrobacterales bacterium | reverse complement strand
GGCAGGCAGTGGCCGCCCATGCCAGGTCCCGGCTCGAAGCGCATGAACCCACCATCCCGTAGATCGCCTCCGCCCGTTCAGCGCACGCCTCGGTGAGGCCGCTCACCACCTTGGGGGTGTTGCGCAGCGTGAAGTCGGTCCTGCCGGGGTCCACGCGCTCGGGGGAGAACGCGACGTGGAAGTCGCGGCCGGCCGCCAGACCCGACTCCTCGAGGATCGGCACGACTCGCTCCCGCGTGGTGCCGGGGTAGGTGGTGGACTCGAGCACCACCAGCTGGTCTGCTTGCAGGACCTCCGCGAGTGCCTGTATGGAGTCGATCAGCGGACCGAGGTCCGGCTCGCGGTTGGGGGTGAGCGGTGTCGGCACGCACACGAGGATCGCGTCCGCCTTCGCCAGCCGCGCGTAGCGGCTGGTGGCGTGAATGCGCCCGGACATCTCGCGGAGCAGATCGGAGGGGATGTCCTCGATGTAGGAGTTGCCCGCCTCGTTTGAGAGGCCGGAGCGCTTCGATATGGGCGTGTCGTAGGGAGCGGGAGTGCGTGGTGAGCGGGATGTGTTTTTGGGGCGCATCCGCGCGGCCCGTGGCGGAGACCGACGCTCATGGGGGCGGGGCGTCCTTGCCCCGCCACGGAGCATGGTGCAGGCCCCGGACCCGTTCACCCGTTGGCGCACCCCTGTACGATCGGCGTGCGGCGCGGCCTCCGCCCGCACCTGTGATGGGTCGCGGAGGTTGGTGTTTGACGAGAAGGCGAGATGGGAAAAGCAGGCGTGGACCGACGAGCGACGTTGACTTCTCGAGTTCCTCCGGAGCAGGTCTCCGCTCCGCGCCACACGAGACGCCCCCTTCCACGCCCAAGCGCGAGCGGGCCGTCTTTGGCTCGCGCCCTCAAGCCATTACCCAGAGATCTACGCAGGAGTGGGTCCTATTGCCCTGTGGACCGTTGATGCCTGCACTGCGTCTATTTAACCCCGAGCACGATCGTCCCCGCGAGGATCAGCAAGCTGAGCACGACGATCGCCGCAGTCAGCACCATCAGCCGCCTCTGCGTCTTGGCCTCGAAGCGCGCCTCCGTCTCCCGGTAGAACGCCTGCAGCTTGCCGTGCAGCGCCTCGTAATCGCTTGTTATCCCCAGCCGATCGCGCAGGAGACGATATCGGTGCCTGTACGCCTCCCAGGTAATGTCAAGGTCGTAGATCTCGTCGAGGTCGACTGCGACCTCGCGCTCGATCCGGGCGATCGCGCTCGGCTCCGACAGCTCGACCCGTTCCAGGTCACGGTAGATGCTGCGCATCGTGCTGATCGCCACCGACGCGCCGATCGCCATGTAGGCGAGCCAACCGGCTTGCATCAGTCCCGAGGTGTAGGAGCCGCGCTGCTGATACCCGGCGGTCGTGCATATGATGCAGCGATTCGTCGGCAGCACCGCGATGGCGCAGTCGCCCGGGTCGTAGAAGGGGCGATCGATCCTGTATCGCTTACGCTGCGCAATGCGATCTTCCCCCGCCGTAGCTCTCATCAGTTGCTTGAGTGAGCCGGGAAAGAGCGGGCCCTTGTCGGTGCGCTTGCTCGCCTTCTCAGTCAACTTGGGATCGACGGCCAATAGCGAGGATACCCGTGAGTTGGAGAGCGAGGTCACGACATCGTCGCCGATCCGCTGCCTGAGTTGCTTATCGGCGCGATCTTCGGATCCCTGCGCAATCCTGAGAGCCACCGCGAACAGGATCGCCTCGGCCGTCTGGCGTAGTGGCCGATGGCCGTTCGCCGGCGGCAGCAGGCTTGGCAAGACGGATGGGTCGAGCCGCGAGATGTAACCCAACAGCGGGCCGCTCACACTGAACGACGCGAGTTCCTTGGGTGAGCGCGACGACGCGAGGTTCCATTCCGCCTGAAAGGCGCTCTTGATCTCTTCGACCGACATCTTGCGGTCGGCGCAGTCCGCGCTCACGGGGATCAGGAAGAAGGTCAGCGAAAAGGTCCGCTGAAAGCCGCTGCCGTCTCCTCCGGCCTGGATCAGGGAGACGAGGGGCTGCAGGATCCAGTCTCGAGGGGGAGTCCGATTCTCCGCTTTCAGGAACGCATGGGGAAGCATGACGTTGAAGAAGCGGCCCGCAAGCGAAAGCCCAAACAACATCGAGCGCCTGTGAGCGAGGAGCTGGCAGAGCACCCTAGAGACCGCATGCGCCTCGCATTCGCACGCGTGGGGCTGGGTAGTCTCGACCAGGAAGTCGTTGAACCTGGGGCTATCTTCGTCTCCCTGCCCGTCCTGGGCGAAGATGAATCTCTCCCAGCGCTCATCCTTCTCCTTCTCCTTCTCCTTCTCCTTGTCCTTCTCCTTGTCCTTCTCCGCCTCCGCCCAGCGGAGCGGCTTCGGCAGTGCGCCGGCGGCGTCGGGTTGGAGAAACGGGATCTCCTGTGGCACCAAAGTGGTTAGCCGGTTCTTGACGAGCGGACTGTAGGAAGGCAGATCAAACGGCTTCCGTGAGGGGTTGGGCGGTTCGTGCTTCAGAAACTGGTTGACCGAATGCACCTGGAACTCGGCTCCTCCGGTTGCCGGCAGCTTGAAGAGCTCAATCAACGCTTTGGATGGGTCCATCCCATGGTAGGGACGGCGATCTCCCTGAATCCGCAGCGCGAAGGAATGCTGAATGAGCCCGTGGAACTCGACCGCTTTCCGCGAGTGCGTCACGACCTGTCGGCCTTCTGAAGGCTGCGGTTCGTAACGATCACGTGCCGGAGGTCGCTCCCCCACCGGTTGCTGGCGGCTCCTTCTTACCTGGTGACGGCGCCAGCATGCCGACGAGCACACCCCCACTCGCTCCCGCGAGTGCGCGTAGCTGCTCGGACTTGTCGGAGATGCCGTAGACAAGCGCGAATACGAATACCACCAGCACGATCACGATCGCGCGGTTGCTCCAGATGTCCTTGCCCAGGATGACCAAGCCCCTTCCCAGTTTAAACCAACCGCGAGCGAACCAGCATCTTTTCGGCTGTGGAGTTGTTTTCTTGGTGGCAGCCGACGGACCGGGAGACGGAGCGAGGATCCCCAGCAGGCCGCCACCGAGAGCGCTGATCGTCGTCCAGAGCTGCTGCGGTACCGCGGAGCTCGTTCCGTTGACCGCAAGAATCACGCACACGCCTGCCAGCACGACCACCAAGGCGAACCCGATACACGCAATCGCGATTCGATAGGCCCCTGAGTCGCGCGGGTCGCTCAACATCGGATGCTCACGGCGTTCACCGCCATCTCCCCACCTCGGCATAACGCATCTACAGAACTATACAAATACAATGATCTTTTAGCTAGCTCGTCCGATCAACGCATGCCGGGGCTGCGATTGTCGGCGGCAGGCAGCCCGTCAGCGATGGGCCAGTAGACGACAAGCGCTCTCGCTTCCGCGTGATAGGGGGCGTCTCGTGTGGTGCGGAGTGGAGACCTGCTCCGGACGAGGACGAGAACTGATGGGCACCGAGGTGACAGCTTTCGCATCGCCAGGCGAGAGCGAGCAAGAGCCGATCGTCAAGGGGTGCGATTGGGGATCGTCCAAAGGATGAGCGATCGGTGGTGGCTTCTGGCTCCTGCAATCGTGCTCGAAAGCATCAGGCTGTGCAGGGCTCCTGCCCGTGGGATACGAGCAAACGAGGGAGAGGAAGGCCACTCGAGTTCCAGCCCGAGCAGCTGCCGCCCGGGCAGCGCGGGCATCCAGCCTCTTCAGCGTCGGGACGACGGGCGCGTCCGTCGGGGCGGTGCCGTCGCCACGTGCCGCCCCAGCGTTCCTTGAGGGCGATCGCGAATGCCGCCTCGGCCAGCTCGAAGGGAAGCAGCTCGCTGGTCGCCTCGCGTGGCGGGCCGGCCCCCACCCTGGGGGAGTCATGGACCTACCGTCGGCCGTACATGTCGGGCGTGACGCGGACGTTGACGCGGAGTCCCTCGGTGGCGCGCTTGAGGGCCGCGCGTTTTTCCTCGGGGGTCTTGTACTTTGCCGGGCGCTTCAGTTCAGCGAGTCTCTCGGGGCTGAGAGGCGCGGGCCTTCCGTTGGTCTTTGTCTTCGCGACGGATCTCATGATATCGACCCGTCATGCTGCCATCGCGACCGGACGTCACCGGGATCTGAGCGGGTTGGCGATGGTTCCCTCCACGCCGCGTGCTGTCCGCTACAACCGCACGACGTTCTCGACGCGTGACCCGCGCGTGATGCCGCGTAGGTCTACGACCAGCTTGGCGCGTTGGAGAACAAGCTCGTGGTCGACGCCGGGGTGGGCGGTGACGATCAGCACGAGGTCTGCGTCTTGCAACGCCTCCTCCAAGGGGATGCTCGAGAGGCCGTGGTCGGGGAGCGTGGGTACGTGGGGGTCGTGGTAGCGCAACTCCGCGCCGAGCGCGGACAGCAGCGTGAGGATCTTCAGCGCGGGGGACTCGCGGATGTCGCCGACGCCTGGCTTGTAGCTGACGCCGAGCAGCGCGATGCGTGAGCCCTTGACGGGCCCTCCGGCGTCGTTGAGGGCGCGCTGCACCTTTGCTACGCAGTGGTAGGGCATCTGCTGGTTGATCTTCCCCGCGAGCTCGATGAACTCGGTGGTCATGTCGAACTCGCGTGCGCGCCAGCTCAAATAGAACGGGTCCACGGGCAGGCAGTGTCCGCCCATGCCGGGACCGGGCTGCAAGCGCATGAACCTGTAGGGCTTGGTGGCGGCGTCGACGACCTCCCAGATGTCGATGTGCATGCGGTCGGTGAGCATCGCGAGCTCGTTGACGAGCGCGATGTTGACCGAACGGAAGATGTTCTCAAGGAGCTTCGTGAGCTCTGCCGCCTCGAGGGTCGCAACTCGTACGAGTTGATCGCACACGATCCCGTAGATCGCCTCGGCCCGTTCAGCGCACGCCTCGGTGAGGCCGCCCACCACCTTGGGGGTGTTGCGCAGCGTGAAGTCGGTCCTGCCGGGGTCCACGCGCTCGGGGGAGAACGCGACGTGGAAGTCGCGGCCGGCCGCGAGACCGGACTCCTCGAGCAGAGGCACGACCCGCTCACGCGTGGTTCCGGGGTAGGCCGGCAGGCCCACGTAGCCGAGTCCGATGATGCCGACCGTCGTCATATGCGTCTGCGGCCTGGTGAGGAGGGCTCGGATCGTGCGGACGATCTGTCGCCGCCGCGAAGAAGTGGTGCGTTGGGATCGTCACCAACTTACTTGTGGACTCCCAGCACAAAGCGAGCCTTCTCGGACCGGAGCATCTCGTAGGGACTCATGCACTTGACCTTGAGGCCGATGCATGCGTTGGGAATCTTGATCTTCTTGAACGAGTCTGCGGCGACCTCATGTGTCACCACTGTGAATTGGTGAGCGTGGGCGTGAGCGACGAGGTAGTAGTCGGCGATTTGCAAAAATGTGCTTACCGCCGCCGGCTCATAGGGAGCGTTACGGGTCCAGTTGCTGAGGATGCCAAGGCTTGGCACCATTGCGTCATCCGGCGGCAGAAAGAACTCCGCTCCTCGCGCGTCAGCCCAAACCGAAAGCTCGTCATCGCCGGCTAGCAGCTCGTCGCGCACCCGTTCAATGCTGAACACGCTCCCCTTGCTGTTCCCGGCATCGATCCATTCCCAGAACGCCGGACAGAAATCAAAGCTGTAGTGGAGGTTCTTCGCTTGGATGAAGACATTGGAATCGAGAAGGTAGGCCATCACGCGACTCCAAGCCGATGAGCAAGCTCCCGGAACGTGCCCTGTTTCTTGACACCGAGCATCCGGAAGGCATCGCGATGGAGAGTGTGCCCTTCCAACGTGCTCTCGATGAGCGCTCGGGCAAAGCGCTTGCCAACCCGCACCGGCTGCGTCTTGTAGAAGTCGCCGCCACCGCTCGCCCGCTGCCCCATGAGCGCCCGCACCCGATCCAGCTCCTTGGCGTAGGCAGTCCGGTACTCCTTCTGAGTGAGCATGTCGGCATCGAAGATGCGCCGCAGAGCGACAAGCGTGCTCACCTTGAACTCACGAGCAAGACGCTCGAGTTCGTCGGTCAGACGTCCCAGGTCGATGTCGCTCTCGCGAAGACGATCGACTGGCACGAGAAACTCGGCTGCAACCTGGTTGCACCAGCGCTCTGTCGCATTGGTGGACGTGGTCGCCATGTCGGCGTCAGACACGGCGGATTGGCCCAACCAGAGGTGGGCAAGCTCGTGAGCGAGCGTGAAGATCTGAGCAGCCTTGGTGTCGGCCCCGTTGACAAAGATGAGCGGCGCCAGCTCATCGGACAAGGCGAAGCCCCGGAACTCATCGGGATCGAGCTTGCGATGTGTGTTGCCGCCCACTATCCCGCTGACCATGACGAGGACGCCATGCTCTTCCGCCTCGCCGATCAAGCGGCGAAGCGCATCGCTCCATGTTCGTCCGCGCTCGATTGGGTCAAAAGCCAGGGTGGCTCGCATCTGGTGAGCGGCCCGCGCGACGTCGTCGTTGGTGCTGAGCGTCGCGACGAAGGGAATCGGCGGCTCCCCATGCAGCTGCGAATAGCCCCGATACCACTCCTGGCGCTGCTGGCATTGGTACACGGTGTCGAGCAGGTCTGGGCTCGCATGGCCGACCGAGATGTCGCCGACGGTGCGGAAGTCCGGCAGCGGGAGACGCTCCTCGGGAGGCTCGGGAAGGAAGAGGTAGCCGACCGGGGTGTGTGTCGCCGCAGCGAAGGCCTCCAGCTGCTTCAGCGTGGGCTGCCTGGCTCCGGACTCCCAGGCATCCAAGGCTGGGAATTTCGATGTGAGGCGCTCGGCGGAGACTCCCGATCGGTCTCGCGCCCAAGCGAGCAGTGCGGGCCGGACGGTAGCTCGAACCGTCATGGCTCTTGCCCGTAGGGCCGCGTGAGGATGTCGTGCTCAGAGAGCTTGGAGCAGTCGCTCATGGGCTTGGGATAGGGGCTCATCGAAGACAAGTGTATGCACTGCGTTGGATGGATTGATCAACCGCGCTTCCCAAGAGCCCCGGCGATGCTGCAAGCGTGTTGAGCACGTCGAGCATGGAACCATGCGGTGCTTCCTCCACAACCATGGGCGCACAAGCTTACGACGTGCGCCGACCGACTCTTGAGAGGCGGGAGCGCTTCGATGTGGCGTGTGGTCGGGAGCGGGAGTGGGTGGTCGGTGGGGGCGTGTGTTTTGGGGGGCATCCGCGCGGCCCGTGGTGGGGACCGACGCTCGCGGGGGCGGGGCCTCCTTGCCCCGCCGCCGAGCATTGTGCGCGGAGCGGGCTTGGTCACCCGTTGGCCTATCCCGAGATGATCGGTCCTGCAGGCGAGAGCCGTTCGCAACCTCTCGATGGTCGCGCTGGATGGCTGCTATAGCCGCACGACGTTCTCGACGCGTGTTCCGCGTGTGATGCCGCGTAGGTCTACGATCAGGCGTGCGCGTTTGAGGACCGTGTCGTGGTCGACGCCGGGGTGGGCGGTGACGATCAGCGCGAGGTCTGCGTCCTGCAACGCCTCCTCCAAGGGGATGCTCGAGAGGCCGTGGTCGGGGAGCGTGGGTACGTGCGGGTCGTGGTAGCGCAACTCCGCGCCGAGCGTGGACAGCAGCGTGAGGATCTTCAGGGCGGGGGACTCGCGGATGTCGCCTACGCCTGGCTTGTAGCTGACGCCGAGGATCGCCATGCGTGAGCCCTTGACGGGACGGCCGGCGTCGTTGAGGGCCCGCTCGACCTTTGCGACACAGTGGTAGGGCATCTGCTGGTTGATCTTCCCCGCCAGCTCGATGAACTCGGTTGTCATGTCGAACTCGCGTGCGCGCCAGCTCAAATAGAACGGGTCGACGGGTAGGCAGTGTCCGCCCATGCCGGGACCTGGCTCGAAGCGCATGAACCCGTAGGGCTTGGTTGACGCGGCGTCCACGACCCCCCAGATGTCGATGCCCATGCGGTCGGTGAGTATCGCGAGTTCGTTTACGAGCGCGATGTTCACCGAACGGAAGATGTTCTCAAGCAGCTTCGTGAGCTCTGCCGCCTCGAGGGTCCCAACCCGTACGAGTCGATCGCACACGATCCCGTAGATCGCCTCGGCCCGTTCAGCGCACGCCTCGGTGAGCCCGCCCACGACCTTGGGGGTGTTGCGCAGCGTGTAGTCGGTCCTGCCCGGGTCCACGCGCTCGGGGGAGAACGCGACGTGGAAGTCGCGGCCCGCCGCAAGACCGGACTCCTCCAGCAGCGGCACGACCCGTTCGCGCGTAGTGCCGGGGTATGTGGTGGACTCGAGCACCACCAGCTGGTCGGTCTGCAACACCTCCGCGAGTGCCTGTGTGGAGTCGATCAGCGAACCGAGATCGGGCTCGCTGCGTGCTCTTATCGTGATCCCTATAATATCTCCAATGCGTGTCGACCAGCGACTCTGGGATCCCTCGCGGCCGGACTCCTTGAGCACAAGATATAGACAGCGTCGCTGGACACGCCTGGCCGAGCGCTTCCCCGATCTCGATGAGATGCGCGTGTTGGATATCGGCGGCACACTGGACTCATGGCGACTTGCGCCAAAACGCCCGAACCAGCTGGTGCTGCTCAATCTCTCCATCGGACGCGCAAGATCGGAGAATTCTCAGGACGATGACCGGGTCGTAACGATGGTGGGAGATGCATGTGATCCACCAGCTGCCCTCTCTGCCGAGCATTTTGACCTCATCTACTCAAACTCCGTGATAGAGCACGTAGGTGGTCATTGGCGCCGAGAACGCTTTGCCGGAACGGTCCATCGTTTCGCCGAACACCACTGGATACAGACGCCGTACCGCTACTTCCCGATCGAGCCTCATTGGCTGTTCCCATTTTTTCAGCATCTTTCAGTCTCGGCCAAGGCCCACGTGACAGCGAGATGGCCTGTTGGAAGCTATGCGCGCGTAAGGTCTGTGGGTGAGGCAATCCCGCGAACTCTTGAAATAGAGCTTATCGACGTGACTGCAATGAAGCACTATTTTCCGGGATCAGAGATCGTGCGCGAGAAGGCTGCAGTATTGACCAAGTCGCTAGTAGCAGTGAAGTGATCGCTTGACTGGCAGCGCTGTTTTTCTAACCCCACGCGCCAGCAACGTGTTGACACCTTTTCTCGCAAATTAAACGAATGAACATCTTGTGGCTAACAAATTCGCTGGTCACGATGGCAACGCCGCTTTCGTCGATACGTGTTAGGAATGCGCTGCATACAGCATACAGCATGGAGCGGCTCGCCGCGCAGCGCGGGGCGCCTGCGCACCTGCGGTGCGACAACGGCCCGGAGATGACCGCGCACACGCTCCGGGACTGGTGTGAGCTCTCGGGCACCGGCACGGCGTTCATCGAGCCGGGCTCACCGTGGCAGAACCCGTACGTCGAGTCCTTCCACTCCCGCGTGCGTGACGAGCTGCTCGACGTCGAGGAGTTCTCCTGTCTGGCCGAGGCGCGCGTGGTGATCGGCGACTGGCAGGAGGACTACAACCACCGCCGGCCGCACTCATCGCTCGGGATGCGCGCCCCGGCCGTGTTCGCCGCGGACTGGACGGCCCGCGAGCCGACGCCGATCGCCGCGTGAGCGCACCGCCTCGCCCGCAGCTGTGACGCCGAGCCAGCGACGAGGGGGGGTCGGTCCGGCGGCGCGCGCCGTGACCATCGCCGTATCGCCTTCGCCCTACGGGCTCCGGCTCCTCGGCGATGGTCACGGCACCAGGGCTTGGTCTGTCCGAGCAGGCCGCTATGTTCCCGGCACTACATCCACCACCCTCTCACTCGTGGTGGACCGAAAAGCGGGGGCCGGCCATCCTGCTCACGCCAACGACACCCCGTGAACGCCTACCGAGGATCGTCTGGTGCGCCCCCCGACCTGAGCCAACACGGCCGAGTCCAACCAAGCATCCTCTCGGATCTGCCACACGTGGAGACGATGGCGAGGCGGGGTCCGTACAATCCACCCCACGATGCCAATCGCCCTGAGGCCCCTCGTGAACGTATCGGTACCGGGACATCTACGAGCAACTTCTCGTCGTTCGTGGTGTACCTCTGCCGATGGGTTTGACTCCCAGTGCTACCCTCAGTTACGGCCCAACACGGGTGCCCTTGGCGACATGTACCTATATGACACCTGCTCCCAAAATCTGGACGCAAAGTTTGGGGTTATTTTTCAGTGTGTTTCTGGCTTGTACGGAGTCCGGTGTGCAGCCCTCGCTGGGTGTTGGCGGCGTGGAGGTCAACATCGGCCCGGTGATCATGGGTCGGCTTTCGAACGGTCCGCTCGCGCTCGCATAAACGCACCGTGCTGTCTCCAGGAACCCATATGCTCCGGTCTCACGCACACCGGAGGGCCGGGGGACGGCAGGCGGGTTGAAGAGACGCAAACACAAAACACCCCCACGTTCCCAACCATCGCCTGTCACCAGATCCCGTCACTCGCCTTGTGGCCCGCGTGCCCGGACGGCTCGCCGTGTCAGCTTCGCCAGTCTGCCTGGACGCGGGCACCGACACCGCAACTTTTTCGCTTTCACGGTCGGACTTGTGCCGGCACAAGTCCGAGGGGTCCAATGTCAGGTGTTTCGCCCGCAGCGAAACACGACGAAGTCTGTGTCTGTCTGTCTGTGTGAGCTCAAATGCTCCGGCATCTTTTTCGCGATAGCGTAATTTACGCTATTCCCAGCGCGGTTAGCTCCGGGATGGCGTTCTTTCTTTTTCCTCTATACGCGCATCACTTTATTCCATACGAATATGGCATCCTTGAAATTCTAACTTTCAGCGGAACGTTTATCATCCTAATAGGGGCGCTTCAGATGTATCAAGCCGTGGGTCGTTTCGCAACTGGTGAGCCAAATCTCGCGTTGCGTCGCGCCTACGCTTCAACAGGTCTGTACTTTACTCTCGCCTGGTACTGCACACTTGGATTGAGTGTAACCCTTTTTGCTTCAAGGATTGCACAAATTTTGCTTGGTAAGCCCGGCTTGGGCGATCTCGTGCGAATCGCGATCATGTGGACTGTTGTCCAAGGTATACTCACCTTCGCTCAAGCTCAACTTCGCTGGGAATTTCGCGCAGTTGCCTACGCGATTGCGAGCGTACTGAATGCACTCTTCACCGCCTTGCCAGCCGTGATTTTTGTCTTTTACCTCCACTTGGGGATTCGTGGTGCCCTGTGGGGTCAACTCACCGGAAGCGCCGTCGCACTAGCCTATGTTGCCGTTGTGGCTCGACGCTATTTCGGTCACGAATTCTTTACTGGCCGCTTGCGGGAGATGCTCACTTATTCGGCGCCTCTGGTGTTGTCGAATGTCGGCGTGTTTCTAAACCTCTATGCCGACCGCCTTTTGATCCAGCATCTCAAGTCGGTTTCCGAGGTGGGCGTGTACGGAGTTGGCAGCCGCATCGCCACAATCGTGACCCTCCTTCTCGTTGGCTTTCAGAGTGCAGCTACCCCATTGTTCCTTGCCAAGAGAAAGGACCTAGCGACTCCTCCAGCAATCGCCCGATTCCTCCGATTTTTTATGTTGATAGCCCTCTCCGCCGTCACGGCTTTGTCGCTCTTTGCTACACCCTTGGTCCGGCTAGTTGCTGCGAGTGCGTACCAACGAGCCTCAACGGTGGTACCTTTCCTGGTAGTATCGGCGCTCTTCTCGGGCATGTACTTCTTTGCCCCGGGACTTATGTTTGCTAAGAAGACTACGCTGATGGCGATAATTACCGTACTCGCGGGACTCCTAAATGGTATATTGTGTCTCCTTTTCATACCGCCTTTTGGCATAATGGGTGCTGCGGTTGGTACCTGTCTTACGTCAATCGCTTGGCTTGTCGTCCTAATGCTTGCCAGTCAACGTTATTACCAAGTACCACATCGGTGGCGATCACTAGTCTTGGCCTCCATCGTTGTGTTCCTATATATCGGTTTCTGTCTTGTGCTATTGCCTAACAGACTCGGGGAGGCACTAAGTCTTCCTACCCTGGGTTTGCGTATTGTCTTGACGCTAGGAGGGGTTGGTTTGGCTGGATGTCTGCTTGGTGAGACCGTGTCTGTAAAGACCGCTCTGACTCGGTTGCGACCAATAACGACTTTCCTATCTCAGAATCAGGCCACGACGACAAAGTCAGATAACTGAGGAAGTAAGATGAGCAAGCCTGTCGTTCATGTGATAACTGACCTTGGCGTTCCTACGGAGTCGTTTATAGGAGATGCTGTTTCCGCTGTTGGACGCGAGGGTTGGACGCCATATGTCGCAACCCTCCGTGTGCATCAGCCGGTTGATTTTATCTGGCCTGATCGCTTGTATTGTGCCCCAACGCCTTTTGCATTGCAGCGCTTGGTAGGGCGAGCGCTTTACCGGCGACCTTATGTGAGCAAAGGCAGGCTCGCTTCTTTCGCCATGACAGCGGCTCCACGGGCACAGGCGTGGCGGATTGGTCTGGTGCATGCGCACTTCGGGTGGGCCGCGCCATACGGAGCCGTCCTTGCAAACCGTCTCGACGTCCCGCTGGTCGTGACTTTTTATGGAACCGACGCCTCCGCGGCGGGCACCCCCGCCCGATGGCGGCGACAGCGCTATCCACCCCGGCTCGATGCGGGCCCGTACGCGCGGGTGTTCGCGGCCGCTAGTCGTCTCATTGCGGTCTCTGATTTCGTCGAGGGCCGCCTGCGGCAACTAGGTTACGAGGGCCCGATTGACCTTGTGCGCCCTGCGGTGCCGATTGACCGGCTGCCGTTTTCTACGGGGCGGCCGGCGCTCGATCCACTACGGATCCTTTTTGTGGGACGGCTCGTGCCCGTGAAGGGCGCTGACGTCTTGTTGGGTGCCATGGCGCAGGTGCTGGATCATCATCGAGATGCCAGGCTCGAAATCATCGGCGACGGTCCCCAACGGCCAGCACTCGAGCATTTGGTTCGCGAACTTGCATTGGAGGGGAGCGTCTTCTTTAGAGGGGTATGCGATCGCGAGGAGGTCATCAATAAGCTCGTAAAGGCCCATCTGGTTGTGATACCCAGCCGTGTTATGCCGAATGGACAAGCGGAGGCATCCTCGATGATCTTCAAGGAGGCTATGGCGGTTGGTGTTCCTGTGGTTGCCACCTCGAGTGGCGGGCTACCCGAGACATGTCCGCCGCCGTATCGTCATGAGCTCGTGCCGCCCGGAGACCCGACCGTCCTTGCCCGCGGGATCTCCGACTCGCTTTCCTGGGTCATCGCGGCATCACCGGAGGCTTGGCGCCAGCGGGCGAGCGTTTCCCGGCAGTGGGTCAGACTTCGCTATTCTCCATCGACGCTTGGGACCGCCTTGGCCGACTCTTATCGCGCTGCGCTCGCTTGAGCTCATTAAGCGACGTATGCAGAACCGTCGGCAAGCTCGTTGAGGATGCATCCAATTTCCGAGTCTGTCATCTCGACCGTCGTCGCTGGCCCACCGCCGAAAAGCTGCAGTGGATAGCTGGGACGACCGGCCTGGCGTTGGCGGTGACGACTAGCAAACTCCTCGACCGACCTGACGACTTGCGCAGGATTACCGACCACAAGACTACCTGGGTGGGGGAACATCGCCCCGGACGACGGCGCCAGCGCCAACGATCGTGCCCTGTCCCAAGCTTACGCTGGGAAGGAGGATCGCTCCCGCGCTGATGTATACGCGTTTGCCAAGGTGCATACGGGCGATAAGGGCATGCCCAGTAGGGTGACGCATGCTCGCATCGTGGGCGATGATACGAACCCCGGGCGAGATCGTGGCGTCATCATCTATGGAGATGAGCGCCAGAAAGCCGAGATCAAAGTGACAGCTTCCACCGATGTAACGTTCCTTCCGACGCGCAGTCCGTGCTGCGAGAGCCACTGGATGTCAGGCAAGACCGAGCACACGGTCAAGCCGGCGACGCAGCCATTTCGTCGGTCCTTTTCGCGGCACGCCCACATAATAACGACGCGACGGACCCGTCGACCACTCGCTATCACTCCGCGTGTGTCGACCTCGTCCCCGTTTGATACAAAGGATTACTGGGAGAAGCGTTTGGCGACGTCCACGGACTTGTCGACGGTCGGGTACGCTGGCCTTGGCAAGCCGTTCAACCAGTGGATGTACCGCCTGAGGCGTCGTGTCTTCCTGCGCACAGTTACGCCGCTCGTGGTTGAGGAGGATCTCAATACCGTGCTTGATATGGGTCCGGTTCGGGATTCTATATCGACCGCTGGCATGAGCTTCGGGCAGGTGACATCCGCGTCTGTGACATCACGGACGTCGCCCCTACACGACAGTGACGGAGCCGAGCGCCGCATAGTGGAGCGCGCAGCCAGTCCCGCTGACAGGCGCCACATGGACGCAGGGGCCGGAAGAACCCGAGGAACTAATCGGCCAGTTCACCATAACTCGGCCTCGGAGGGTCGACGTGCCGTGCGAAGAACAAGAAGGAAACGACGGATTTGCGCCGCGCGCGGGGAATCTGGCGATGTTCGTGCAGTTTGACGGCAGGACCGTCTCAGAAGAGTTTACAAACGATCCTACAACCGAGGAAGAAGGGGAAGCAACTTTCCAGATGGTCTGGACGGGCGTCGGACACAATAGCTTGCTCGATTCATCAGGGGGGGCCGGCTCTAATTTGGAATTGAGTGCGTCCGAACGGTTGGTCGAGCCGGGTCACAGCACGACGCATACGCTCACGCTGATAGCGGAGGACTCCTGCGCAAAAGGGGGCGGCCACTTTACGATCGACTCCGTCTCCAGCGACGTCATCGGCATCCACGAGGGCCTGGGTGATGGCCTGTGCCTACGGGCACGGGCCGCCCCCCTGGGCATACATCCCTCATGGCTCGCTCAGGGCGATCTGCACGGTTTCTACGCGTGGAGCGATACTCGGGCAGCGTGTAGTAGCCGTCCGCTCCAGCGCCGCTCAGAATCCGCTGCTCACGAGACGCCTCGGCGCGGCATTTGCCGAGCAGTGGCGAGCCTGCCGACGCCAGCCCTCCAGCGAAGCTCCACATGCCGGGCAGCGGCTCACGGTGCCGGCCTCACAATCTCCGCCAGGTGCGGCGGCGTCCGGCGCTCGCCGCAAGGCGCGGCTCGGCTTCTGGTAGGTTCCCCCGATGGCCCGCACGAGCATCGCCAGCGTCAGCAAGCACGCGGTGCGACGAGGATTGGCGCGGGTGGGACTGTCCTTGGAGCGAGCCCCGAACCGCCTCGGTGCGCCCTACCACCTCGCGAGGCTGCTCGAGACCTATCGGGCGGACTGCGTGCTAGATGTGGGAGCGAACCGAGGCCAGTTCGCCTCGATGCTCAGGGGCGCTGGATATCGTGGGCCCCTCATCTCGTTCGAGCCGGTGCCCGAGGCCTACGTCGAGCTTGCCAGACTCGCCGCGAAGGATCCGTTGTGGACCACCCATCAGGTCGCCCTGGGCGATCAGCCCGGGATGCTGACGATGAACGTCGCAATGTCCAGCAGCGTCTCGTCGTTCCTGCCGCCGACGGACGATTACCTGGCGACATATGAGGGGATGCGGACGAAGCGTGCCGAGGAGGTCCCCGTCGAGACACTCGACCGCCTGGCATCCGAGCTGCCGTATGAGCGGATCTTCCTCAAGATCGACACCCAGGGTTACGACCTCCGAGTACTTGCCGGTGCGAGCGCTCTAGTCGATCGCGTCGTCGGCATCGAGATAGAGATGTCGGTGATCCCGATCTACGAAGGGTCCCCCTACTACATCGAATCGCTCACTACGATGCGTGAGCTCGGGTTCACCCCCAGCGGCATCTTTCCCGTCGAGTCCGACCCGCGGATGCGCGCCTACGAGTTCGACGGGGTCTTCGTGCGTAGTTAGAGCCCCGCCTCCGAAGAGGCGGGAGGTGTAGCAGGCGCCGCCAAGTCCCTGATCTACAAGCACACCCACCACGGCGCATATAATAGTAACCCCACTGCTGGCTCACAGCCACAGGCGGTCTACACCGCTGGGACACATGGCATTGCTCGACGGTGGAACGCCGTGGGTGCCTCGCCGCCCGAACCGTGGCTCACCAAACACCTGCGCTCCGCCCGCTGCGCTGCTCGTCCACGCACGTCGCTAGGTTAGCCCCCTCGCCATGCCGACATCATAAAGATCGAGAGACTAATACGTGGCGTCTGGGGCCGCCCGCTGATCACTCCATGACGGTCAGCGTGGTACGTTTGGCAGCGCCGTCCATGCGCTGGTCGTGTCCTCCCTTGTAGCGAATCTCGTGGCGCAACAGCAACTTCGCCAGCTGGGTGGGACGCGCATCAGATCGCGCGCAGATCCTCGAGCGCCATTTCGCGCGAAGCAACGTCGATGCTCGCCAGCCGTCAGGGGCTTTCCTCCACTGATACACTTCAGAATGCCCCAACGCCACCGCCCACAGCGAGCCAGTCGGAAGGAGCCTGTGCGCGAAGCGACACACCGCCGAGCTGCATCGGCTGCGCGTGGACAGTGCCGCCGGCCCGATTACTCGCTATCATTCCGCGTGTGTCGACCTCGTCGCCGTTTGATACAAAGGATTACTGGGAGAAGCGTTTCGCGTCGTCCACGGACTTGTCAACGGTCGGGTACGCTGGTCTTGGGAAGCCGTTCAACCAGTGGATGTACCGGCTGAGGCGTCGTGTTTTTCTGCGCACAGTCACTCCACTGGCCGCTGATGTGGATCTCAATACCGTGCTGGATGTGGGGTCCGGTTCGGGATTCTACATCGACCGCTGGCATGAGCTTCGGGCAGGTGACATCCGTGCCTGTGACATCACGGACGTCGCCGTGCACCGGCTGCGCAGTAAGTATCCGCAGCACGAGGTGACCGTCCTAGATGTGAGCAGCGAATCAGACGATCTTCCGGCGTGGCAAGTAGACGCTATATCGGCCTTTGACATCACATTTCATATAGTAAGCGATACTCGCCTAAGGCAAGCGTTTGTCAATATGTTCAGTCTGCTGCGTCCGGGCGGGCTGCTTATCTTTACCGACAATTTTGTCCAGTCCACGGCGACGCATGCCTCTCACCATGTGAGTCGGACCAAGACCACGTTGGAGGGAGCGGTACATGCTGCCGGCTTTGAAATCGTTAGTCGCAAGCCGGCTTTCTTCTTTATGAACCAGCCGGTCGACACGGATAGCGCCCTACATCGGCGCAGTTGGGAGATCATGACATCGACGCTTAGACGATGGCCGACTACGGGATACTTGTTTGGGCCGTTGCTGTTTCCGATCGACCTTACCCTGGTCAAGCTGTTATCGGAGGGCCCTTCGACGGAGATTATGGTCTGTCGTAAGCCAGCTGACAAACGAGCCAAGATCTAGTCGAAGCAAATCACTGATGTGCAGCCTCAAAGGGCATGTTGCCTTAAGCGCCGCAGGCTGGGTGCCTCGACGGTGCCGGCTTCTCGTTTGCGTGCCGTGCGCCCTGACCAGGTGTGGGCGCTGGATTACCAGTTTGACTAGACCGCTGATGGCCGGATCTTGAAGCTGCTGCACATTGTTGATGAGAGTTCACCCGCGTTGACAGAGGCCCTTGCGATCGAGTGCCGTCGGCGGAGCGCCGCGGACGGCACCGTCGCGGTCCTTGACCGTCTAGTTAGCGAGAGTGGCGGGGCACCCGAGGTCGTTCGCCGCGATAACGGCCCAGAGTTCACCGCGAACGCGTTGCGGGACTGGTGCCGGTTCAACAAGGCCGGGAGCGACTACATCGAGCCCGGGTCACCTTGGCAGAACCCCTTTGTCGAGTCGTTCGGCTTCCAGGTCCGTGACGAGCTCTTTATGGGGACCCCGTCACTTGGGAGTCGACCTGTTCACCCGCCTCACCGAGGCGCAGGTCATGACCGCCGACTGGCGGATCTGGCTCTCGCACGTTTGTGCACTGGGCGCGGGACACGAGCCGCTCGACCAGTGCTCGGCGCGGCTGGTGTTTGATGGTGAAATGCGCTGTCAGGCTATTCGGGTGACATCACGGCGCTTCAGCCTAATCTTGTACAGAAGTTAAGCTGCGACAAGATGGTGGCCCATGCGGCACGAGGTGCCGGTTGATAAACGCCGCAATCTCCTGTGCCACCTTATCCCAAGCCTCGCTCGGGGGCGGCTGAAGATCATGTACCTGCCATGATGTGTTCACATGCCGTGCTACTTCGTCCGCGAGGCCGGGATCGTCACTACGCACTATTAGCCACGCACGCTTGTCGTGCAGGTAGTCAATCGAAGCATTTGCAGTGTCATGGCAAACGAGCGCGATGCGAGGGCACGGAAGAGTTTGGTAGCTGACCAGTTTGCTAGGCATTGTCGCCGGATCGGCATTATCTATCAGAAGCGCCGCGTCATAGCCCTGCGCTGCCTGGACAGCCGCATGCCAGGGTACCCGTGAGTACTGCGTTACGGTCACATTAGGCGGGATGTCTGGCAAGAGCCCCTGCCAATCGGTGCCATATACATCAAGCGCGATACGGTGCCAAATCCCGCTGGCGGCGAGAGCCTGCAAAAACGGGAGTAGCGCAACGCGCGCTCGTGATAGCAAACCAAAATGTACGAGACGCAACGTCCTCGCATCGCCACGGGGATCATAACCACAGCGCAGCGGCGGTACTGGGACGAATCCGTTTGGCCTCACCAAAATATCTAGATTAGCAACGAGGGACTTTATGGCCGACGCTTGGTACGCAGTGGTCAGAATTCCTCCGGCCGCTCCTCTCCACATCATGTACTCCATACGCCGCGCGCGCTTGAGGCCTATAAAGCGGTTCGCTGGTTCGTCTGTGGTAAGAACCCACGGATCACCAGCATCAATGATGTATGGAACTCGCCGCGCGGCCAACTCTCGCGCGGCTACTGCAACTGGCGAAAATGGAAACCCGATCAAGAGCGCGGCATCTACGTTCGCCCCAATGCGACGCACCGTCCTCCAGCTCCACGGCTCATATCTGTCCAGTAGAAAGCTCCGCGCGATTCTACCCAATGCGGCGCGGCGTCTCGTTGCGAACCGGCTAGTCGCTAATGGCGCGCTCCCCGAGTCTGCTGGTCCAGCAATTACGGAGATCTGCCACGCGTCCTGCAGTGCAGCACAGACCATTTGCGTTCGCTCTGCACGAGGGGTTGGAGGATCCTCGTGGGAAAAAAACGACACGACCAACAGTCGCGGCTTCGGGTGGTCTGACGTTATGGTCATGAGCCGATCCGCCTGGGGAGCGCACAGCGACCACTCAAGTGACATGCGTCACCCCCGTCATACAGCGTTCGTGGGCACGCGGTCCGTCGCCGTCGCGGCGAAGCGAATGAGCGACACTCCATCACCACTCACCCCCGGCATCACAGGACGTGCTTGCTACTGCTCTGAGTAATGGCATAAGACGAACTCGGGCTCGCACCGGTTCAGCGCGGCACCTCACAACACATCGACCACTAGCCACGGCCACGTTATAGGCCAACCGCTTGTCGGCTGGCTTGCGGTGTCGTTGCACACCACGTGACAATCGGGGGTGGCGCAGTTGCCTTTTGGCGGAGATGGTACCAGGCAGTGTGTCAGCGTTACTCCTACGCTCGTGCGTACAGACTAGGAGTCCGGTGAACCCAATCATGCACTAGTACGATTGACGTGACCAGCACTATGTCGCCGAACTGCATGTTTCGACAGGCCGAGTCGCTGCTTTCGATCGAGCGACTGTACCGCTGTGCCTTGCCGACAACGTATCGCCAAATGGCCAACTGCCCAGAAGTACGGTATAGCCCCAAAGGGAGACTCTAGCACCACTCCGACAAACGCGATGACCGGAATACTCCCAACCACAAGGATGGCTAGGACATCGACATCCCCGATATCATGGCCGTGTCTAGCCACTATATACGCTAGACGGACGCCGCTGCACAACAAGGCGACAACGATCGCGAGCCCGATGAGGCCTAGACGCGCCCATGTATTTAGGAGGTAGTTGTGCGGAGAGCGAACTTCTTCCTTCGTCGCACCCGTACCGAGAAGTAGCTCTTCCGCGCCTGATTCACGCAGGAAATCGGGACCAAACCCGACACCGCCAATGTCACGAATGGGCTTCGCCTCCAGATACCGTGTCAAGGTACTCCATGACCGTGAGCGGGCGCGTGCCGTGCCGAGGGCACCGCGTATGTTGGTCGTCGCCGAGCTACCTTCGATGGTCTCTATTACGCGTTGGACCGGGGTGCTTTGACTGGCGGCGACCACAAACCCAAGGCCAATGGTGGTAGTGATGACCACTATTAGAGGGAGATTAGACCTTGCGTATACGATCCGGCGACGTGCTGGTGCTAGCATCAGCACCATCGTTAGCTGCACGACGAATGCGACGAGGCCAGCACGATCATAAAGAGCCAGTACGAGGGCTCCGCCCCATATTGTGAACACGAAGTTAATCAGCATGTGGCGTTCCGTCAAAAGGCGGTGCAGACTCAGAGCGGAGAGCAGGCCGCATACGAGTGTGTCGATGTCAGGGCGCAGCGCGAGAATGTGTACGCCTGTGGCACCTACGGGCAATGAACCGGGGAGAGAGGGATCGAGAAGGTCACAGGTCACCCAAAGCGCGTGGAGCACCAGAGCGCATGTAAGCGCACGGCTAACGGTATACCTTGTTTGTGCCGTTGATAGCGGGACAAGGAGGATTACAATTACATAGAAATACGGTGCCGCGTCGCGAAGTGCGTTTTGTGAAATGGAGCCAGAGATAAGGTGAACCAAGATCAAGAGGATAAGCGCGAGAGTCAGTGTGCGTGTCCATGGATCGAGCGCGTCAGATGCTCTCGTGTGTACCGAACGTAGCGAACCTGCAAGAAAATGCCGAGTGAGCAGCACGAGCAAGGCGAGATCTGAGATATACGGCGGGCCACCGGTCAAACTGATGCCACTTCCCCATCTCGTGGTAGCCAGAAGGTAGAGTGCGAGTGCGTACGCACCGTATTGTTGCAGGGCGCTGAGCCGGGCATCGACCGGTACCACCCGACTCGACGTTGTTTTGGTCAGCAGGTTTCCCCAGAGTGGCGGAGGAACGATTATCAGTGATAGGCCGCCAGCGATTAGCAGGATCCATGCCAGCTGTGTACTGAGTGCGACAGTCAGACCTATGGCCAGCGATGCAATAGCTGCGAGTCCGTAGGCCACCCAGGACATGCGGTGAGTCATCAGTGTGGGCTCCGTCTGGTGAACCGCGAACTCTGGTGTCCCGTGCCTAACGGAGTGTCGTATGATGCAACTCGTAGTGTGGGTTGCGCCGAGGGGCCGCAGACATGATCTTGGTGAGCCGTGACCGCAACAGGCAGTCGCTGCGTGCTTTGGAGCCCCGGTTGAGTGCGAGGGGCGTGTTTACGTCGGGGGGAGCTATGACATACCTGCCGGTGGAGTCCATGTCGTGACGTGCGACCGAGAATGGTGTTTAAGTACACTTGCCTGCACATCGATGATGTGCCCTGTAGTTGATACTCCGTGCGGATATGCGGCCGCTCCGCGTGAGCGAGCGGCAGCTGTCCATGTCGGCCCTCGATGTGGTACTCATCACCGGCGGTGGCAATGTGGGTGCAGTGACTAGACTGCCCCGTAGACCGAGTGATCACGCGTCGCACCGGACGCAGGGGTCTCCTAAGACGGCTGGATCCAGCGCCCGCATCATGAAACTCGTCATGGTGTCGAGTGTAGGCGTACTGTATCGTAGGCATCTTGGAGTCGGTTGAGAGCGTGTTCTGGACGATGGCGCGTCGACCAAAGATGCGAGGCGCCGGTGCCGAGACGCATGCTTTCGCCGTCGTCCAAAAGCCGTTCAATCGCGGTGGCCCAATCGTCCGGTGCCCCAGGGGTTAGCAGCATACCCGACTCACCATCTCTGACGACCTCGGGAAGACCACCGATGCGACTTGCCAGCACGGGCACTCCCGCCGCATACGCCTCAGCTACGGCCCTTGGGGCCGCGTCATATACGAGTGAAGGCACAAGCAGCGCGCGAGCGCCGCGCAAGAGGCCTGGGACGGTCTCAGCGCGCACTAGGCCGCAGAACTCAACCGCCCGCGGCGCGATCGAGCGTAGATGCTCCATCTGCGGCCCATCTCCGACAATCAGCAGGCGGCCAAGATGCTCAGACCACCCCTCGATCAGCGTGGCGGCGCCCTTGTTCTCCGCCAAGCGTCCAAGGTACAAGAAGTAGTCCCCGGGTCCCTTACGAGGTATCGTCGGCCAGGCGAATTGGCGTGCAACTGTCACGCGACTTGCATCAATACCAGCTTCAATATGCTTATCCCGAACAAAATCACTCACCGCGAGGAAGCGGTCGACACGGTCGAACGTGGATAGCCATCGATGTGTAGTTAGCGATGTCGCCAGTGCAGCGCTACCGGAATAAGATTCACGATAGCAGCGACGCGTGACTCCTCGCCATGGTAGTCGGCCAAGGCAATCTTCACACGGGCGGCCGTCACGCAGGAAGCTAGCTGGAAGACACATAAGACGATAGTTATGCAGTGTCATCACGACGCCAGACTTACCGGCGGCCGCCCGAATCGCGGCTGGCGAGAGCAGGGGGAAGAGATTGTGGAGATGCACGATGTCAGCGCCCCATAGACCTACCAGATCATTGATTTGCCTGACAGCTTGGGACGACCAAACTGCACTGAGGCCAACAAGTGCCCTGCCTCGCAGAGTGTGCGCGCTGGGTGACGGTGTCCAGCTTCTCACCTCATGACCTGCCTCTGTCAGAAGCTGAATATCGTCGTCAACTGCGCGATTCTCACCAGAAGCCTGCCCGGACAAGTAACGCGAGTGGAGTATCGCTATGCGCACGCCGCCTACTTCGAGGCACGATGGATGTATTCACGTGCCACCGCGGTGATGAAGGATGGTCCCTGCAGTAGGTACCGAGGAGCGAGGCGTCTGGGCTCACTGAGCAGACGATGGCACCACTCAAGCCCTGCCTTCTGCATCCACTTTGGTGCGCGTTTCTTGGTATCAGAGGCGAAATCGAATGCAGCTCCGATGCACAGGATTACGGGTGCAGCATCGAGATCCCGCAGTCGGCTTGCCACATGATGTTGGTTGGGCGTACCAATACCGATCCACACCAACTCAGCCTTTAGCTCTCTGATCCGGTCTGCGGTGGAGGCTAGATCCTGGTCACTTGGCATACCCATGGGGGGTGCCTCGGCTCCAACGATGCGAATCTCACAATGACGCTCTCGCAGAGTCACTTCAAGTCTCTCAACGACGCTCGGTGTGCTTCCGTACAAATAGTGTCTATAGCAGCGGCGCAACCCGGCAGCACATAGCAAAGCGAAGGCATCTGTTCCGGCGATCCGCTGTGTGTGCTTACCGTTGAATTGTACTGCCCATGCGATTGGTTGCCCATCGGCGATGTTGAGGTCGCTCTCATTTAGCTCTGCGCGATAAGCGGAATCTCGTCCTGCCCTGACGGTCGGATCAACTGCCAAGAAGTGCACGACGTGGCTTCTGCCGCAATCAACGAACGACTGTACGGTTTGGACTAGGTCATCTGAACTCAGAAGATCGAAGCGGATGCTATTGACAACTTGCGACGATTTGTAAGGTGTGCATGCGTGCCCAGCCTCAACGTGTGACTGAGCATAAGAGTGAGAATTGGGTGGCTGGAATCTTTTTGAGTCCATAACGAGGGCCTGCCGCGCGTCATCCGAGTCAGTCACGACAGGTTTATCGGTCATTATCAGCTAACTGAGGCGGCGTTGGCCGATGCGTCTTGCGCCTGACCAAAGATCCACGCGTAGGTCTTCTCCAGCCCTGTACGCAAAGAGATGCTCGGCTCCCAGCCCAGCCTCTCGTGGATCATCGTGTTGTCGCTGTTGCGACCCCGCACGCCTTTGGGCGCGGAAAGGTCGTACTGGCGCTCCAGCTTGATTCCGGCGATGTCCTCGACGATGTCGACGAGCTGGTTGATCGTCACCATCTCGCTGGACCCGAGATTGATCGGCTCAAGAATGTCCGAGTCGAGGATCGTCTTCGTCCCGTAGACGCAGTCGTCGATGTACATGAAGCTGCGGGTCTGCTCACCGTCTCCCCATATCTCGATCTGGCTGCTCCCGGAAAGCTTGGCTTCCACGACCTTACGGCAGATCGCGGCCGGCGCCTTCTCCCGCCCGCCGTGCCATGTGCCCTCTGGACCGTAGACATTGTGGTAGCGAGCCATGCGCGTGTAGAGCCCGAAGTCCTCGCGAAAGTGCCGGCACATACGCTCGCTGAAAAGCTTCTCCCAGCCGTAGCCGTCCTCTGGCAGCGCGGGGTAGGCGTCGCTCTCCTTCAGCCCGGGATTGTCCGGGTCGGTCTGCTTGTCGGCCGCGTAGACGCATGCCGATGAGGAGTAGAAGAAGCGCCTCACATCCTGCTCCTGGGCTGCTTGCAGCATGTGCGTGTTGATCAGGACCGACAGCATGCACAGCGCCTTGTTGTTCTCGATGAAGCCCATGCCGCCCATGTCGGCCGCNNCATGTCGGCGGCGAGGTTGTAGACGTCGTCGGCACCGGCGAGCGCCTGCGTGCACGCGTCCTTTAGACGAAGATCCGCAACCGTGTTCTCCGCGTCCTCATGAACCTGGTACCACTCGTCGAGCGGCTTGAGGTCTACCGACCGGATTCGGTGGCCCTCGCTCAGCAGGTTGGCGACGAGATGGCCTCCGATGAAGCCTCCACCGCCGGCGACTACAACCAGATCACCGCTCATCAGACCTCCTTGCCTAGGGATGCTCGCACTCCTTGCATGAAACACCATATCTCATGAGGATGTAGTCCGCTTTTGCTTGAACTGCTCGAACGCGCTTCGCTCGCCGGCAAAGGCGAGAGGTGGCATTTGCTCGATCGTGACCCAGGCTGCATCGGAGCTCTCAGCAGAGAGGCTCAGGTCGCCGTGAGACGCCTGACAGTGGAAGGCCACGTCGAGCGTCCACTTGCCGTCGTCTCCATAGCGGCTGGTGTATGCACCGATGATGCTGGGCGTGTCCACGCGAAGACCCGTCTCCTCGAAGATCTCCCGCCTCACGCTCTCAGCGGGGCTCTCTCCCGCCTCGACGAATCCACCAGGCAACTCCCAGCGGCCTCGATACGGCTCTTGGCCACGCTCGAGCACCAGATAGCGTCCGTCTCGTTCAACCAACGCAAACGCGGTGACCGCGGGGTTCTCGTAATGCACGAAATGCTCCCGTCGGCATCCCATGCGTCCACGATCGGGTCCGCTCGCGAGCGGGATCAGCTCATCGCTGCAGAGGGGGCAAAAACGAAATTTCATGGGATCTCAGTGCGGCGATGTCGGCCTTTCCGTCGCGGCTCGGCGATGAACCGCCGTCATCTTGATGAAGTTCGGGCGCGAACCGACCACGTAGGCGATCCTCATGGGGCAGCCAGGGTAGCGGCTTGGGCAAGCGCTCGGCAATGCCGATGTTCTTCCCGGGATGCTCTTGCCGATATCCTTCGTCGCTCGATATTGTGCGGGCCTTGCGCACGGAATGGTGCATGGTCTACTATCACGAGCTTGCGGCGTTTGCCGAGCAGGCTGCAAGCGGGCGGTTTCGTTAATGTGCCCATGGATGGGGCTAGTAAGGCAACTGAATGGACACTGAGCAGACAAACCTAAGCCTCGAGCAGGTGCTGGGCGTCCTCCGTCGCCGCGCGCCGTGGATCGTGCTCTGCTTCGTGATCGCGGCGGGCGCGGCCTACGGCTTCTCCAAGCACCAGACGAAGAAGTACACGGCGACGGCGTCGTTGGTCTTCAACAACAACCAGCAGGCTCAGCAGGTTGCCGGGCTGCCAGCCGCCGGCAGCAGCAACCAGCTGGCCCAGCAGAGCACGAATTTGAAGCTCGTGCAGCTCGGCGACATGGCGGCGAAGACCGCGGGCCTGCTCGGGCAGGGGCTGACGAAGGAAAAGGTCAGCGCGGAGTTGAGCGTGAGCGCGCAGGGGGAATCGAACATCGTCGACGTCGCGGCCACGGCGACCTCGCCGGCGCTCGCGGCCGGCATCGCGAACACCTACACCGAACAGTTCGTCACCGAGCAGCAGAACAGCAACCACGCCTACTACGCCTCCGCCCTGAGGCTCGTCAACAAACAGCTGGCGGCGCTCTCGGCGAAGGAACGGGCCGGCACGGCGGGGCTCGCGCTGCAGGATCGCGCACAGTCTCTGAGCGTTCTCGCCGAACTGCGCAACGGCAACGTCCAGGTCGCGCAGGCCGCGACCGTGCCCACTTCGCCGTCCTCCCCGAAGGTTTCGAGGAATACGGCCCTCGGCGCTGTGCTCGGCCTGCTGCTGGGCCTGGGCGTCGCGTTCCTGCTGGAGCGCTTCGACCGGCGCATCCGCGAGCCCAGGGACCTGGAGGCGGTCTACGGCCTGCCGCTGTTGGGAGTCGTCCCCGAGAGCGATGCGCTTGCACGGTCCGCGCGGCGCAAGGGCGACCCGGGGGGAGCCATCCCCGCGAGCGAGGCCGAGGCGTTCCATTTGATCCGCGCCCACCTGCGCTACTTCAACGTCGACAAGGAGCTTCGCACGCTGCTGGTGGCGTCCGCCGCCCCCGGTGACGGCAAGACGACCGTCGCCCGACACCTGGCCAGCGCGGCGGCGAGGATGGGTGGCCGGGTATTGCTGCTGGAGGCCGATCTGCGGCGTCCCATGCTCGCTCAGCAGCTCGACGTCTCCTCTGGTCCGGGCGTATCGGATGTGTTGATCGGCGCGGTCCTGATGAACGAGGCGATCCAGTCGGTTGCCTTGGATCAGCTCTCGGGCGAGGGGTCGAGCGGGCGCACGCTCGACGTGCTTGTCGCGGGCGCCGCCCTGCCCCCCAATCCGGGGGAGCTGACCGAGAGTCATGCGATGGAGGTGCTGCTGGAAGGGGTGCGCTCCGCGTATGACCTGGTCGTGATCGACACGCCGCCGCTCACCGCGGTCTCCGACGCCTTTCCGTTGCTGGGGAAGGTCGACGGGGTCATCATCGTCGGTCGTGTCGGTCGTAACCGTCGCGACGTCGCAGAGCGTCTGCACCAGACGCTCGCGGGCGCCGGCGCTCCCCTGCTGGGAGTCATCGCCAACGGTTTCAAGGCCACCCGTGGCTCCTACGGCTACTCCTACGACTATTCCTACACCCCCGACAGGCAGTCCCCGCCCACGCCCGCCACGGAGGGCACGTCGCCCAACGGCGCCTCCTCATCCGAGGAGACCGTGCCGACGGTCAAGGGTTGAAGGGCGATGAACCGGGCAGTCTGTGGCGCGCTATGGTGGGCGCGTGTTCGACGATACGGTCATAGCGGAGGCTGGCCGGCGGCTGTTGGAGGCCGCGCCGCCACTAACGCGGGTGATCCTGTTCGGATCGTACGCCCGGGGCGACGCGGACAGGCATAGCGACTTGGATTTCCTGGTCATTGAGCCATCGGTGGACGACGTGGTCAAGGAGTCGGCTCGGCTACGTAGGGTGCTGACAACTCTCGACGTGTTTGTCGATGTGGTGGTCGTGAGCGAGGAGGAAGCCGAAGGATGGCGTGATGTGTACGGCTCCGTGATCCACGCGGCGTTGTCAGAGGGTCGGCCGCTGGCGGCTTGATGGCTACGTCGGTTGACCTCGCGAGGAATTGACCCCGTTTGCCGCGACTGAGCGGTACGGGTCCCCAACGCCGATTGGTCTCGACCGCGACAAAGCCCTCGCTTGGGCCGCTGCGGCCGTTGAGTGGGCACGGCAGCAGATCGAGCCGCAGGAGCGCGCCGAAGACTCGGGACCGGGCACGGGTCCCCTGCGGTAGCGCGGGGCCTACTGGGACTGAGAACGGAACCAGCGCCGTTGTCCTCGCCCAGGGCTGCGTCTGACGCTCGGGCCGCAGCGACAGCGCCGTAACGCGCCAGGCTCCGCCGCTGTTCGCCCACGCGGCTCAGACGCGGGGCAGGACGCCCCGCGCCCCGCGCCATGGAGCCCGCCCGGGCTGCGCGGACGCGCCCCAAAATGCCCGCCTCCTTGTTGCGTTCCGTCTGCATTGCATGGGAACATGTGTTCTGTGACGAACACCTTGGTTCTGCTCACCAATCGCATCGTGCGGTGGTGTCGGGCGCTGGATCTTTATGGCTATGCGGTCGAGACCCCCGTGCGCGTCAACGCGCGGCTGGAGGAGCTGGTACTGCGTGCGCATCGACCCGCCCTCTACGGTGACCCGACCGTGCTCTTGGACATTGGCGAGCTGTGGCATCCGGGAGAAGATCCGCACGAGATGAGCCTTGAAGCCGAAGGCCACCACCTGCAAGGTGCCTCGTGGAACGCGCAAATCGGCGGCGATCGACCGGAGGACGCCGAGCGCTTGGATGTCGATCGCTCGAAGGCGCGCTCACTGATCGTTCATCGCCACCCCTACGGTGAGCCCAATGCCGTGCGCCGGCCCAGCCTCTTCCCTTCGCCCGAGCGCTGGTTGCAAGACGTCGAGGAGATGCTCTTCGACCACACCTCCGCGCTATAAGACGAAAGGGACTAGGAAGACTAAGTGGACAAGCGTGCTAGTGTTATGCGCGTGCAGCAAGCTGTCTATCTCAACGTCTCCGAAGTCGCAGCCGAACTGGACATCAGCTCGGACGGTGTCTACAAGCTCATCAAACGAGGCAAGCTGCCGGCTGTCCGTCGCAGCGAGCGCGGCACGCGTGTCCCCAGGGTTGCGCTCGACGCCTATAAGCGCCGTTTGCAGCATGGCGAGATCGCTGTGCCGATTGTCCCTGAGACAAGGAGCGAAGGGGAGGACCTGCGCGCCGGCTTCGTGCGCGAAACGGGTCTGCACCCGCGTGAGTGGACGCGGCTATGGAAGGCTGACGAATTGCAGGACAGCGCCGAGAACATGCGGCTCACGCTCCGTGCGCTCTCGCTACTGGTTGCCGAACGCGACAAGACAGCCGCTTGACCGCTGCCTCAGACGCGTTCCCGTTGCGCCGCCCGTGCCTTCCGCCAACGGCTTCAAGTCCGGCCGTCGCGGGGGCTACGACTACGACTACTCCCCGGCCAAGGCCAAGCAGCCGTCTGACGCCGCCGTCTCGCCCAACGGCGCCGCCTCGGCCGAGGAGACCGTGCCGACGGCCAAGGGGTGACGTGGCGCGCCGCTTCTGAGTCAACCGGGGCCGTCGCGGCTCAGGGTCGCGTCCGATGCTCGCGCCGCGCTGCCCGTCCCGTAACGTGCCCGGCTCGCCGTTGTTCGCGCCTCCGCTCAGACGCGGGACAGGACGCCCCGCGCCCACCGGCGTGGAGCCTGCTCGGCCTGCGCGGATGCGCCCCAAATGCAAGCCCCTGTTGTTGCGTTCCGTCCGCACTTTGCTCTTGGCGGCCTAGCATGTGTCCACCTACAGCGCACCGCTGCACGTTCGCTGAGCAGTCGGAGGGGTCGCAGTTCGGTCGGGGTCGGCCCCCGACCGGCAGCATCCGGGCGCCTGTGCCCTTGCTGCCAGAGCTTTACACCTCGGCCAGCGAGGGGATCGGCTCGTCGAGGTTTAGCTCCAACGGCACGAGGTCGAATTGCGGGAACGCCCCTAGCGCCTCACAGATCCGTGCGAGCTGACCCACCGTGATATTGCACCGACCCGCCTCGACGTTCTGCACGTAGGTGGTCGATACGTCGAGGCGTCTTGCTATCTCCGCTTGGCTGAGTCGCAGAGACTGCCGCCGTGAGCGGAGCTGGCGGCCAAGCAGGCTGCTGAATGTTGCGGACTTCGTAGTGCGGGGCATCAGCTGGGGACGGCTTGCATTTCTGTCGTTATGGCACTGGTGATGGGAGGGGTGTCGCTCGCGTCCTTGGTCTCCACGACGGAGACCGAGTACTCGCCCGATCGGTAAGCGGTGGGGAGCAGCTCGGCCCAGCGCAGGGGGTTGCTGTCAAGCGTTACGCGCTCTCCGTCGCTCTCGGCAGGGTCAAAGACGGCTACCGTCCGGGGGATCTCATCCTCCCCGTACTCCACGCGCTCAATGCCGTTCTCACCGACGTAAAACGAAGCGAGTGGCTGGGTCTTGAACTCCATCCGGACCAGGTCTGTCACCGACTTGTGAATGGTGATGTGCCTCATGCGGTCCTCCTTCTGTTTTCCTTCGATATCGGACGGTAGCAACAATCCCTTGAGTTGTCAACAGGGAGTACTAGAACTCCAAGGGTTGTAGTAGCTGTCCCGTACGGAGCATCGTGTCGATGCGGTTCTCGAACGCTTTGTACTGGTCGTCCCGGAGCATCATGCCCAGCCACGTCCACCAGTTCGACGGCGCCCGCAGGCGACGGAGAAGCGCGAGCTCGTTCGGATCGAGCGCCGCGCGCCCCGCCGTGTGCCGCGACTGCACAAAGTCTGAGGCCCACTGAAGATAGCCGGGCGCGGCGGGTATTTCGCGCGCTGGCCGTGCTCTGCGCCCCGTTCCCGGTTTCTGGGATGTTGGACTGCCTGGCGAACTGCCTGGTGATCGAGCCAGACGTCGAAAATCCCGCCTTGGAGTCTGTACGGTTGCGAAGGGCTTTGGGCGATCCGGTGCTCGCGGCGGACGTGATCGTGGCGAGTGAGCACCGGGTGCAAGAGTGGCGCGATGTGCGGGGGAGCCTGATCCACGCGGCGCTGGCTGAGGGAAGGGGTGCGCTCCGCGTATGACCTGATCGTGATCGACACGCCGCCGCTGACCGCGGTCTCTGCTCGACTTACCGAAAGTTTGCGTACGGAACGTACATCATGTACGCTATCCTGGTTCATCGCGTCAGAGGAATCAGAACCACCCATGCCCGAACCCATCAGCATCAGCTTGTTTCGCCAGAAGACCGGCCCGTACTTCACCGAGGCTGTGCATAAGCACTCGCCGCTGGCCATCCGGCGAGGCAGCGAGGACCTTGGGTTGCTCCTCGGCCGCGACGAGGCATGGGCGTTGCTGGCTGACCACTCGTTTACCCCGGAGGTCATGCGCGGCGATGGCGGCGTAAGCATCTGGCTCCCGGAGTTCGCGGTCTACGGCCAGGGCGCGACGTATGCCGAGGCTAAGGCGGATTTGCTTGACGAGGTGCGCGTCTACATCGACGAGTACCTGGTCAACGCAGCGGAGTATCAGCGCGCTCGGAACCGTGCCGCCCATTTGCCCCATGTCGTCAAGGCTTACCTCGCCGACCTGCGCGGCGAGTTGGAGCTCCTCATTTTCCCCGGCCCTCCGGACCTGCCGGTCGCGAGAACCCACGAAGTCAGCGCCCCCGCCCGGCGCTGAACGCGGTGCCCGTCCCCGACAAGAAGGACCTCAGACGCTTCTGCGAACTCGACGGCTGGGAGAAGACCAAGGCGACGAGCCCAGACCACCACCGCTACCGCAAGACGCTGGAGAACGGCGACATACTGCGCACCCGCGTCTCGCTCGGCCGCGGCCCGGCGTGCGACGACCCCGCTCTGTGGAACCGCGTCTGGCGATACCAACTCGCGCTTGCAAACGAAGCCGAGTTCTGGGAGGTGCTCCGCACACGTCGGCCTGCTGGCCGATCTCCGATCGGTCGCGGCGCGCCGACGTCAGCGCCCCAGCAACCCAGCATGCCCGTCTGGCTCTTCGTGTTCCTCGTCAACGTCATCGGCCTGCCCGAGAACAACGTGCTGGACATGACTGACGAACAGGCCATGCGGACCTATATGCGCTACATCGGCCCTGAGGACCCGGCCTCTGGATGACGCTGCCTGGTTCCGACGCCTTCCCGTGCCCCGGCCCCGGTTCACCGGACTCAACGGCGATCTCGGGTTCGACACGGCCGCGGACCGCCGTGCGCAGTAGCAGCACGGCGCTTGCGACCGTGAGCCCTTGAACCGCGACAGCAGACCAGGCGGACGGGCGGCCGGCAGCATGGATCGTGTCGTGCAGCGTCGTTGTGAGCTTCAGGTGCAGCGCACGCTCGGCGGGCCGCACGATGTCAGGCAGCACGCCGCCGAGCGCGCCCGCGAGAACGACCCGCGAGCCGCCCGAGAGCTTGCCGACCGCCAGCGCTCCGCCGGCGAGGTCCACGCCGAGCGCGAGCCCCCCGAACGCGTCCCACCGGTAGTCGCGGTGCGGGACCGCGTCGAGCATCAGGTGCGAGAGGACGCCGATCGTCAGCGCGTGCTTGAACGAACGGGCTTTGAGCGCGAGTGCCCCCCCGACGAGCATGTGCGTGGTGGCGATCATCGCACCGAGCGTATATTCTTTCGCCTGTACGGCACGGTAACCTCGGCCGACGTTGGCGGCTTGATGAACGACGCGATCCAGTCGGTTGCCTTGGATCAGCCGTCGGGTGACGGGGCGAGCGGACCTACGCTCGACGTGCGTGTCGCGTTCACCGTCTGAACGTCAGATGATCCGGATGGTGGATGGTCGCGAGCTGCATACGCCTATACGGTGGCCGTAACCTGGCCGGCCTTTGTGTTCGACCGAGCACCGAGAGGAAATGAGGCTGAGATGAACGCCCATACGCGTGAGCAGCACCGCTTGAAGTGGGGTCTATGCCTCGCCATAGTGGCGCTCTTCCTTCTGGCGCCCGTCGCTGCCCTTGCGAGTTCGCCGGCGTTTACTCCCGCGCCCGGCTCGCCGCTCGCGCCGTCCACGGGAGAACGGTCAAGCCTCGCGTTCAGCCCCAGCGGTGGACTGCTCGCCTCGGGCACCTCCATGTTCTCGGTGGCCTCCTCGGGAGCCCTCACCCCTGTTGGTGGCTCAGCCCCCGACCCGTACGCCGGCTCGGTGGCGTTCAGCCCGAGCGGCAAGCTCTTGGCAGCCGCCGATGCTTCCGGCAGCACGCCGGCGGGCGGCCACACCGTCTCGATGTTCGCGGTCGGCTCCTCCGGCGCGCTTACACCGGTGTCCGGCTCCCCGTTCACGGTCGGCTATCAGCCGACGTCGATCTCGTTCAGTCCAAACGGAAGCCTGCTCGCGGTGACCGCCGGCCCATTGGGCGCGCCAGGCCCCGAAGGCCCCGATGAGCTGTACGTGTTTTCGGTGAGCGCTTCGGGCGCGCTGACTCCGGTAGCCGGCTCGCCGTACAGCGTGAGCGCCGGCCAGGTGGTGTTCAGCCCGGCGGGCGGACTGCTTGCGGCGGTGGATGTAAACACCGGCGTGACCATGTACTCGGTCAGCTCCTCCGGAGCGCTCACGAAGGTCTCCGGGTCGCCGTACAAGGCCTTCGGCGGCGCGGCGAGCGCGGCGGCGTTCGGCCCCAAGGGGAGCTATCTCGCGGTATCGAACTTCAGCGGCGGGGTAACGATGTACTCGGTGGCCTCATCGGGGGCCTTGACGCCGGTCGGTAGTGGCCCATTCGACCCCACGCTCCAAACGAACGCGGTCGCGTTCAGCGCGGATGGCAGCACTATCGCCGCCACTCAGAACGACTGGGAGGGTGTCGTGGCGTTCTCGGTCGGCTCATCCGGCGCGCTCAGCATCCTGCCGGGCTCGCCGTTTGCCACCTCAGCGCCTCCCACGAGTGTGGCCTTCAGTCCAAGTGGGCTGCTCTCGACCACCAACCTCGGCAGCGAATTTACGGTCCTCGCGCCCTCCTCCGCGTCCAGTGCCACGAACTGGGTCGGGGCTTTTGGGAAAGACGGGTACGACCTGGCCGGCTGGGACGGCCAGAGCGACGTGAGCGATCTGCCCAACGCGTCGGTGAGCCTCGTGCAGGGCAGCCGCTACGTGTGGGCGGCCAACACGAGCGACCCCCGCGCGCTGCCGAGCCCCGATGGATTGACGCGCACAGCCGCGACCTACTACGACTCCAACCAAATCCAGGTCAAGTTGACCTTTCACGCCGCCTACACAGGCAATCTGCGTCTATACGCCGTAGACTGGGACTCGAGCGCACGACAGGAGTCGATCGCCGTCGGTGGCCAGTCGGCGATCTTCTCCAACAAGTGGGGCGCCTTCTCCCACGGCCAATGGGCGATCTTCCCAGTCAGCGTGGCAGTCGGCGGCAGCGTCACGATCACCGTAACCCGCCAGGCCGGTGCCAACGCCGTGCTCTCAGGGATCTTCCTCGGCGACGAAGGGGCGCCTCCAGCCATAGCGTCCACGAGCGCGCCGCAGGGCAACTGGGTGGGCACGTACGGCTCGGCGGGCTATAACCTGGCCGCCTGGAACGGCTCCAGCGATCTCGCCTCGCTCCCGGGCGCATCGCTGACCGTCGCGCAGGGCAGTCGCTATGTGTGGAACGCCTCCACCAGCGACGTGCGCGCGCTCGAGAGCCCGAACGGCCTCACGCGCGAGGCGGCCACCTACTACGACGGAAGCCAGGTGCGCCTATCGTTGAAGTTCAACTCGGCCTACACGGGGAATGTGCGTCTCTACGCCGTGGACTGGGACTCTCACGTCCGCCGCGAGCTCATCAGCGTCGGCGGTCAAACCGCCGAGCTTTCGGGCGATTTCAGCCAGGGGGCATGGGTGTCGTTCCCGGTCGTGGTGGCGGCCGGGGAAACCATCCCGATCGTCGTGGACCGCACGGCCGGCGCCAACGCCGTGCTCTCAGGAATCTTCCTGGGGTAAAGCCCGTAAGCATCCAAGCAGGGCGCGGGCGATGAAACGGGCGCTCCAAGCGCCGCGACTCTGGCGCGGATCGAGGGTTACCATCCAGCGTGAGCGGTAACGTACCCGGCATGAAGGCGAGCGACAAGCCAAACCGGCCGCGGCCGGCGCTGCCGGTCTTCGGACGTCGTGTCGTGACCGTCCTGCTGCCGACTGTCGCGACGATCGCGTTTTCCGCGTCAGCTTCCGGCGTGACGCCACCCGCGCCGGGCGTCTCCACCGGAGCCGTCTCCAACGTCACCTCCTCCTCGGCCGTCCTCCACGGAGCCATCAACGCGAAAGGTCAGCCGGCGAACTATGTCTTCCAGTACGGAACGACCAGTGGATACGGCGCCCAAACTCCGCTGGCCCCGGCAGGCAGGGGGACAGCGACGATCCAGGTAAGCCAAGCCGTCGGCGGACTGCGCGCGAACACCACCTACCACTACCGGATCCTCGCAACCAGTGCCCGAGGCGCCACCGCTGGGGCGGGCCGCACCTTCACGACCCCCAAGATCCCGCTGTCGCTGCAGATCGTCGGCGCGCCCAATCCGGTGTTGTTCAGCGATCCGTTCTCGGTGCAGGGCACGCTTTCCGGCACGGGCGCGGCCGGCCGCGTGGTCGCCCTGCAGTTCAACCCGTTCCCGTATCTCGCGGGCTTCAAGACGCTCGGCAATCCCGAGGTCACGAACTCGATCGGCAGCTTCTCCTTCCCGGTCTTGAGCCTGCTCACAAACACTCAGCTGCGCGCCGTCACGACCAGTGCTCCGTTCGTCTCGAGCCCCGTGCTGGTGGAGGACGTCGCGGTGCGGGTGACGTTTCACGCGCGTCGCGTGCACCGCAACCGTCGCGGCGAGTTCTTCCGCATGTACGGCACCGTCGCCCCGGCCGAGGTCGGCGCGCTGGTGGGCTTCCAACTGCTGCGCCCCAGAGCGCCGTCGGTAACCCAGGGCAGCGCCTTCGTCACGTCTGGCACCCCAACCGTCTCGCGCTTCAGCACGATCGTGCGCATCCGCCACCGCGGCCGCTACCAAGCGCTCGTCCAGGTAGCCGACGGCTCGCACGTCTCCGCCTACAGCGCACCGCTGCGGATTCGCTGAGCGCATAGGTTCCCCCGCGTTCGGGCTAGCATGCGCCCGTGGCCGACGGCATCGCGATAGAAGCCGGCTCGCCGGCGAGCGAGGCCGCGCCGGCGAAGAACGACGGGCCCGCCCCGCGCGCGGAGCGGTTCGCGCTGATCGCGCTCATGCTGCTGCCGGGCGCGCTGATCGTCTTCACCGGGTTCAACGCCGGCGGCTACTTTCCGGCGACACCGGCGATCGGGGCGCTCGTGCTCGCGCAGATCCTGATCGTGAGGATCTTGCAGGCGCGCCATCCGTTCGAGGGCCTCGGAGCTCTGACGCTCGTGGTGATCGCCGCATTCGCGCTGTATGGGGCGCTCACGTTGGCCTCCGCGCTGTGGTCTCACTCGACCAGCCGAGCGCTGATCTCCTTCGACCGGGTGTGGCTCTACCTGTTGATCCTCGTTCTGTTCGGGACCGTCCGACCGAGCATGCAGAACCTTCGCTGGCTCGTCCGGGGTCTCGTCCTCGGCGCGTCGATCGTGTGCGTGGCGGGCCTCATCACCCGTGTGATGCCCGACGTGTGGCACACCGCTCCCAACGTCGCCAACCAGCGACTGAGCTATCCCGTCACCTACTGGAACGCGCTCGGTCTGCTGGCGGCGTTGGGCACAGTCCTCGGGTTTCACCTCGCCTGTACCCTCGCCGAGCGGCGCCTCGTGCGAATACTCGCGGCGGCCGTGCTGCCGCTGCTCGCCGCGACGCTCTTCTTCACCTTCTCGCGGGGCGCGATCGCCGCCGGCGCGGTCGGCTTGGTCGTCTATGTGGTCGTCGCCCGTCCCCGAGGGCTGCTCAGCGGCGTGCTGGCGACGGTTCCGGCGACTGCCGCGCTGGTCGTGGTGGCCTACCGCGCCAATCTCCTGGACACGGTCGATCCGACAACGCCCGCGGCCGTCTCGCAGGGCCACCGCGTCGCGCTCGCAGCCGTCATCTGCGCCGCCGTGGCCGCCGGCCTGCGGCTGCTCTTCGCTGCCCGCCTCGACCCCCGCCTGCACAGCTCCGCGGGCGCGCCGTGGATGAGCCGCCGGGCGCGTACCGCCGCGATCGGCGGCGCGGTAGCGGCGGCGGTCGTGCTCATCCTCGCGCTGAACGTCCCCCGGAGCGTCGAACACAGCTGGGAACGGTTCATGAGCGGCGCTGCTCCTCCCGGCGCTCACAGCGACCTGCGCCAGCGCCTGACCGACCCGTCCAACAATGGGCGCACCGACCTGTGGCGGGTCGCGCTGCACGAGTTCGAGGGTGTCCCGCTCCATGGCGCCGGCGCCGGGATGTACCAGGTTCTCTGGGACCAGAAGCGCCCCAGCTTCGCCTACACGGTCAACGCTCACAGCCTCTACCTTCAGACGATGGCCGAGCTTGGAGTCCCGGGCCTTGCGCTGCTGTTGATCGTCGTGGGGGTGGCATTGGTCGCCTTGGGGGCACGAGCACGCGGGCCGCGGCGCTCGCTCTACGGGGCGCTGCTTGCGGCCGGGGTCGTATGGGCCCTGCACGCGGGCGTCGACTGGGACTGGGAGATGCCCGTGGTCACGCTCGGGTTCTTCGCTGTCGCAGGTCTGGCCCTCGGTCCGCGCAAGGGGTCTGGGCCGGGCTGGGCGCCCAGCCACAACCACCGCCTGGTCCTCGGCCTGCTCTGCCTCGCAACCGTCGTGCTCCCGGTGCTGGTGATCGGCTCGCAGAGGCGGCTTGGCGACGCCGAGCACGCACTGTACGCGTCCAATTGCGCCGTAGCGAGCTCCGCCGCGCTGTCCTCGATCGGATGGCTCGACGTTCGTCCCGAGCCCTATGAGATCCTCGGCTTCTGCGACATCCAGCGGGGCTTGCCGAGACGGGGCGTCCTGGCCATGCGACAGGCGGTCCGCTTCGACCCGAGCAGCTGGGAGACGTACTACGCGCTCGCGATCGCACAGGCCTCGGCGGGTATCGACCCCAGGAGCAACGCCCAGAGGGCCTTGCGGATGAACCCGTCGGAGCCGCTCACCCGCCAGGCGGCGAAGGCGCTCAAAACATCCAGCCCGACCGAATGGGTCAGCCGGGCGGCGACCCTGCGCACCGCCGCGCTGGCCAGCTACGACCTCTCGATCGAGCCGTCGTAGCGCGTCTCAGTCGATCGCCTTGCGTAGCTTGCGCAGCGCTCTGTACACGCGACCCTCCACGGTCGTGAGCGGCTCGCCGGTCAGCTTGGCTATCTCCGGGACGGTCAACCCGGACCCGAAGCGCAATGCGATCGCCTCGCGCTCCTCCTCGCTGAGGACCGTCAGGCTCCTGTTGATGAGATCGCGGTCGGCGATCTCATCGACCTCGACGGTCGATCCCGCGCTCGGAGTCGTCGCCATGCGCTCCAGCGCCCTACCCTCGGCCGACCGTCGTCTGGCATGGTCGCGCAGGCAGTTGAGCGCGATCGCATAGAGCCAGGTCTTCTCGCTCGCCTTGCGCGGGTCGAA
>PLYX01000169.1 GCA_003151895.1 Solirubrobacterales bacterium | reverse complement strand
ACCCGGTCGATCAGGCCGACAACCTGAAGAAGTACGGCGGGTTCATCCCGGGTGTGCGGCCGGGACGCCCGACCGCCGAATTCCTCGACCGGATTCTCGCGAGGTTGACATTCCCCGGTGCGCTCTTCCTGGCGGCTGTGGCTGCTCTGCCGGCGATCCTGATTGCCCGCACTCACCAGAACTTCTTCTTCGGCGGCACGTCGATCCTGATCGTGATCGGGGTGGCGCTCGAAACGATGAAGCAGCTCGAGGCGCAACTGATGATGCGCAGCTACGAGGGCTTCTTGAAGTAGCGCCCTGACCCCAGCGGGTAGGCTCTCGCGTTAGTGGTTGAAACGAATCTCATATTGCTGGGTCCCCCCGGCGCCGGCAAGGGCACGCAGGCGGAACGCCTGCAAGCCGACTTCGCGCTGGCCCACATCTCCACGGGTGACATGCTGCGCGCCCAGGTTGCGCAGGGCACCGAGCTGGGCCGGGAGGCCCAGAAGTACATGAATGCCGGCGAGCTCGTCCCCGACGAGGTGATCCTCGGGATGATCGGGCAGCGCATCGGCGAGCAGGACGCCCGCGAAGGGTTTCTGCTCGACGGCTTCCCTCGCAACACCAGCCAGGCCGACGCGCTCGCCGCGACGCTGGCCGACTCGGGGCGACGGTTGACGGGTGTCCTGTTGATCGACGTGCCCGACGAGGTGCTCGTGCGGCGGCTCGCCGGCCGGCGTGTGTGCGTGAAGAGCGGTCACGTCTACCACGTGGAGTTCGACCCTCCCAAGCGCGAGGACGTGTGCGACCAGGACGGCTCCAGGCTGATCCAGCGCGATGACGACAGGGAGGAGACGATTCGCCGGCGCCTGGAGGTGTATGCGCGCCAGACCGCCCCGTTGATCGACTACTACGAGGGCGCCGGTCTGCTGCGCCGCTTCGACGGGCAACGCAACCCCAATGAGGTGCACGATCACATCAGGGCGACGGTGGCGACGCTGCGCTTGGAGGACGAGCTGTAAAGATAAGCTCCTGGGGTGATCATCAAGAAGTCGCCCGAAGAGATCGAGAAGATGGTTGCCGCCGGCGCCATTCAGGCGGCGGCGCTTGACCTCGTGGCCGCCAAGATTCGTCCCGGGGTGAGCACCGAGGAGCTCGACGGCGCCGCCGAGCGCTTCATCCGCTCTCAGGGGGCGACGCCGACGTTCAAGGGGTATCGCGGATTCCCCGGCTCGATCTGCGCGTCCCCCAACTCGATGGTGGTGCACGGTATCCCGGGCCGATATCGACTCCAGCGTGGAGACATCCTGTCGGTCGACATCGGCGTGACGCTCGACGGCTGGGTGGCCGACGCGGCGCGCACCTTCCCCGTCGGGGATGTGAGCCCGCTCGCGGAGAACCTCTTGAGCGTCACCGAGCAGGCGTTGTACGCCGGTGTGGAGCAGTGCAGGGCGGGCAACCGCATGGGGGACGTCTCGCACGCGATCCAGCGGGTGGCCGAGGGAGCGGGCCTGTCGATCGTGCGATCGCTCGTCGGCCACGGAGTCGGCAAAAGCATGCACGAGGACCCTCAGGTCCCCAACTACGGGAGGGCCGGCAAGGGTCCGCTGCTGGAGGAGGGCATGGTGCTCGCGATCGAGCCGATGACCACCGCCGGACGCGCGTCGGTGCGCGTGGCGGGCGACGGGTGGGCGATCTTCTCCCAGGACGACTCGCTCGCGGCGCATTTCGAGTTCACCGTGGCGATCACCGGCGAGGGGCCCCGCATCCTCACGCCGTGGCACGTTGCCGCGCGGGAGCGGGGGTCTGGCCCTGCGCGCAGGGAGGCCGCGACGCCGGCGGGATAGTTGCTACCATCCGCTGTCCTGTTCGGATGCGAGGAGCTTGGCGCGTCAGGGCAAAACCACGACGCGGTAGCGGCGGCCGTCCCGGCAGCCAGAGCCGGGTCGCAGGGACCAGCCGAAAGGGATCATGAAGGTAAGACCGTCGGTCAAGCCGATGTGCGAGAAGTGCAGGATCATTCGCCGCCACAAAGTGGTGCTCGTAATCTGCCAGAACAAGCGTCACAAGCAGAGGCAGGGCTAGCCGGCAGATGGCACGTATCGCCGGGGTCAACCTCCCCTTGAACAAGCGCACCGAGATCGGCCTGACGTACATCTACGGCATCGGCCGCGCCACGTCGAACAAGATCTTGAGCGAGGTCGACGTGAGTCCCGAGACCTACATTCGCGATCTCACCGAGGACGAGGTTTCGCGCCTGCGCGACGAGATCGACCGCTCGCTGACCGTCGAGGGAGATCTGCGCCGCGAGCACTCACAGGACATCAAGCGCCTGCAGGAGATCGCGTGCTACCGCGGTCTGCGCCACCGTCGCGGGCTGCCCGTGCGCGGCCAGAAGACGAAGACCAACGCCCGCACCCGCAAGGGTCCCAAGCGCCTGCAGGTCGCCGGCAAGAAGAAGCTCAAGAAGTGATCGTCCGCACGATCCCCCCAATCCCGCAATCTGTCCTGGGACGGATTTGGAGCGTGCCCATGTTCGCCCGGGAGGCTCGCTGATGGCCGCCCCCAAGCGTCCCGCCCGTGGCCGGCGCAAGCAGAAGAAGAACGTCCCGATCGGCCAAGCCCACATCAAGACGTCGTTCAACAACACGATC
>PLYX01000034.1 GCA_003151895.1 Solirubrobacterales bacterium | reverse complement strand
CTACGAGCTACGGGACAACCTCCGGCTGGCTGTGGGTCATCGCTAAGAACCAGCTGCGAGAACACTATCGCGGCCACGCTGCCGAAACCGATGCGTTCCGCCGACTGCCGATCAGCCGGCCAGTGGCCACCGAGGAGGAACTCGAGCAGATGGCCGAGCAGGACACGCTCGAGGCGAAACAGGGCGTGCTCTACGACGCGTTCGCAAAGCTCACCCCCAAGCAACGAGAGGCGATCCAAATGCACGTCATCGAAGAGCGCTCCTACGAGGAGCTCGCACAAAAGCTGGACATCACCACAGTCGTAGCTCGAAAGCGCGTTTCCGCCGGCCTTCTCAGGCTCAAGCGCAACGGGTCGCTGCGTCGACTTGGAGGGAAAGCGGAATGAGGCTTCGGCGCAAAGACCGGTGGGGTCATCGCTACCCCGCCCTAGACCGCCTCGCACCAGAGTTCGAAAGGCTCGCGGCATCCGAACGCGGATCCGCGCCAGCGCCCCGCCAGCGACGGCGACGGGCGCAGCTCGGGGCCAGCGGCGCGGTGCTCGCCGTGATCGTCGCGGCGGCACTGATCATCGTGCTGATGGTCCACTCCGCCAGCGCCAGCGACGTGCGCCATTCCGCCGCCGCGGCCGAAAAGGCCGGTACGTTCACGTTCACCTCCTCAAGCGTTCTGACGTTCATCAACGGCACGCGCGAGACCGCACGGCAGAGCGGTGCAGTCGATCTGAGCGTTCCGGGCTACCGCGTCCAGACCACCACGAGCGCCCGCGCCACGGGCTTCGAACGAATCGTCTTCCCACACACGCTCTACGTGCGGCCGATCGGAGCGAGCCACCCCGGCCCATGGCGCGAAATCACGTTGGTGCCTGCGGTCGAGATCGCGGCCAAGGTCGGCGGCAGCACAGGGATCTCCGACCCGCTGGGCCTGCTGGCGGTGCTGCGCCACAGCCACGGCGCACAGAAGATCGGCGAGCAGACGATCGGACGGATCGACACCACGCACTTCCGGCTGCAGACGACGCTAGGCCCGTTCTTGCGCGATGAGGGTGTCACCGCCCCCGCCCGCGTCGGCAGCGACCCGGTGACTGTTGATGTATGGCTCAATTCCGCGAGCCGCGTGATCCGCGCCCGGCGGCTGTTCGACCTCGGCGCTCCGCGCGGAGCGCGGTTGCTCGTCGCCACCGACTTCACCGGCTATGGATCGATCGTCGGGCTTCGTGCGCCTACGCACCCGTTGCGCTCCGGGGTAGTTGAGCGGCTCAACCCCGTCGCGGCCGACCCGCTCAGCGCGAGCGTGCTCGGCGCGCTGCTGAACGGCTCACGCCATCCGGCGACCCCGACGATCGAGCGCCGGGCGCCTTAGCCTCCATGCCGGACCACCCCACCGGATCCACCCGTAGGATCGTGCCGGAAAGTCGGAGTAGGCCGGTCGGTCGGGCCTCGTCATACCCTCGATCGCACGTGTAGCCGATGGCGCGCGGCGGCGTTGGCGGCCACGCTTGGCGCATGAGCTCGCCAGCGACCGAGGAGCCGGTTCGGGTGCTCGTCGCCGACCGACAGCCGATGTTCGGCGAGTCGACGGCGCAGGCGATCGGCCGTCACCCCGCACAGGAGGTCGTGGCCCGCACGGTCGATGGCTACGAGGCGATCACGTTGATCGCCGACACCCGCCCGGATGTGGCGGTCCTCGAGATTGCTCTGCGTGGCCTCGACGGGCTGGCGGTGTTGAGCGCGGTCGTACGCGACGAGCTGGCCACACGAGTGCTGTTCATTACCCAGGCCAGCGATCCCGCTGCGGCGTACGCCGCGGTGGCCGGCGGCGCGTCCGGCTACCTGACCAAGCATGCTGACGCCGAGGAGCTGTGCCACGCGGTCGCGACCGTCGCGGCTGGGGGGATCGTGATCGCCGAGGAGGTCCAGCACACGCTCGACGAGGGGATCCGGTGGCGCGCCCGCACCCAGGAGCCGCGCATCGACGACGCGACGCGGGAGATCCTCGTCCTGACGGCCGCCGGGCGCACGGTGCGCGAGATCTCAGGCCAGGTGCACCTCGCGCCGTCGACCGTCAAGGGCCGCCTGCACAGTCTCTATAAGGCCCTCGGCGTCAACGCCCCAACAGCGGCGGTCGCCGAGGCGATCCGCCGGCACCTGATCGATTGACAGGGTCATCCGCGGAGGCCGCCACGATGCTGAGCGCACTGTCCTCCGCGATGCCCACCACGACAGATCGGCGGCGGACACCGGCGCCGCCGCATCCTGGGGCGGCTAACGGCGTCGTCCACGTATGGCGATCCGACTTGGCCTCAGCGGCGGACGAGCTCGAGGACCTGCTCTGTCCGGAGGAGCGCGAGCGCGCGCGGCGTCTGCTCAGCGAGCGTGACCGGCAGCTATGGATCCGCTCGCGGGGAGTACTGAGGACGCTGCTCGGCCGCTACCTGGACCGCGTCCCGCGCGAGCTGTGCTTCGTCCTCGGCCCGCACGGCAAGCCGATGCTGGAGATCTCCCGGCCGGACGACCTGGACCTGCGCTTCAACCTGTCGCACTCCGGCACACTCGCGCTGTACGCCGTGACCGCCGGCCGCGAAGTCGGCATCGACGTGGAGACGGCGCGACGCCAGATCGACGAGGTTGCGGTCGCGGCGCGCGTGCTCGGCCGCGCTCACGCGCGCCGGCTGGCTCGCCTGGACCTCGACCCGCAAGCGCGCACGCGCGAGTTCCTGCGCGCCTGGGTCTCACACGAGGCCGCGGTCAAGTGCCGCGGGACCGGACTCGCCACGCCGTCACAGGGCCACCTTGCGGCCGAGCTGTGGACGGCCGAGCTCGATGTCGGTCCACAGGCTGCCGCCGCGGTGGCGGTAGAGGCAGGCCAGTGCGAGCTGTGCTGCTGGGACTGGCGTGCCCAGGGCTACGCGCCGTCGCCGAGGCCCTCCGCCGTCACCTCATCGACTGACCTCAGCCAGCCCCATCCGCAACCCCCCAGACCGCCCCCGAACCCAAGCGGCCACCTCCTCGCCCCTCCCCGATCTGAGCTACAGACAGACTCGCGTAGCCACGCTCGTCCACCGTTTCCAGGGTGGCCTTGAGCACCCGCCCTTCCTGAACGCGGGCCATCTGCTTCTGCGACGCGCTGTGTAACTTTCTTCGTCGAGGTGTCATTTGTGCCGATCGGAGACTATAGGACACTGACTCCCTCCTAATCACAACTGACACTCCGGAAACTGTCTCGACCGAGCGCTACCGTGCAGGACATGCGCTCGCAAGCTCGGTCAGACCAGCGGCCCGCCGATCGCCCACGCTCACCCGAGGAGGCCCGTGCTGGCTTGGTGCAGCGGCTCCGCTCTCATCGCTCTGAGATCGAGCAGGAGATCTTCGCTGCGGCGTGCACCGTGTCAGATCTCGCTCGCGCTCAGGACGCCGAGTACGTGGTCGGGCTGCGCGCGGCCGTCGCGGCAGCCGTGGACTTCGTCGTCGAGGGCGTCGAGCTGGGAGAGGATCGCGCTGGCCCGGTTCCTTCAGCGGTCGTGGCGCAAGCGCAGCGGGCGGCGCGCACCGGTGTCGATCTGCAGACGGCTCTGCTCGCATGTGCCATGGGCCAGCGGCTACTCGCTCGCCACGTGATCGCCGAGGCCCACGAGCTCCCAACCGGTGCACTGGGTCAGGTGCTGGACATCCAGGGGCTACGGGTGGAGCGTCTGATGGCCGAGGTCTCGATCGAGCACAACCGCGAGCTCGAGCGCGCGCGGCGCTCGCCCGACCAACGTCAGGAGCAGCTCGTGCAGAGGTTGCTGGCC
>PLYX01000214.1 GCA_003151895.1 Solirubrobacterales bacterium | reverse complement strand
TGCGTGAGCTCACCCTTCTCGATCAGCTCGTACGTCGTCTGGCCGAGCTGGTCGTACGCCTGCGAGAGCGAGCGCTTGGCCTGCACGTCGTCGACGCCCTCCTTGACCCTGCTCGTCGCCTCCTCAGCAACCGCCTTTGCCTTGTCCAGTAGTCCCATCGTGTATCTCCTATTCGCCGAGGATGCCTACACTAGCGCCATCAATCCCGCATCACGGACCGAGCGCGAGTGCGCTCGGATGAGCTCCACCGTCTCCGGTGAGGCCGTTCGCGGCGAGCCGGAATCGAACGGCGGCTGGGGGTCGTACTCGATCGAGAGCTGGATCGCCCGCGCTACCCGCTCGCCCGCGATCCGCGCGGCGAGCGCCAAGGCCATGTCGATGCCGGCCGAGACGCCGGCCGCGGTGACGATCTTGCCGTCGAACACCACCCGCTCGGACACGGGCTCCGCGCCAAGCCGGCCCAGCTCGTCCATAGCCAGCCAATGAGTTGTCGCGCGCTTCCCATTGAGCAGTCCGGCGGCAGCAAGGACCAGCGAGCCGGTGCACACCGACGTAGTCCACGTGGAGGTCTCGTGCGCTGAGCGCAGCCACGCGTGCATTGGTCCGTCATCCATCAACGCCTTCCGTCCGATGCCGCCCGGAACGAGCACGACGTCGGGCGCCGGCACGTCGGCGAGGCTCGTGTCCGCCGTCAGCGCCAGCGATCCGTTCTCGGTGCGCTTCGGCCCCGTCTCCTCTGCGACGAACGTGACCGTCGCGCCCGGCAGGCGGCTGAGCACCTCATACGGCCCCACCGCGTCAAGCGCGGTGAGTCTTTCGAACAGGAGGATGGCTATCTGCATGTGACGGTCTCCTTCTCGCTATGGGATGGGAATACAGGCCGCGGCTGAAGGCAGGCGGAACCTTGGAAGCGACGGCGATACTCAGCAGGGCCGACGCCAAGCGCACGCAGGAAGACACGCCGCATCGTCTCGGCGCAACCGAATCCGCAGGCGACCGCCACGGCGGCTGTTGGCTCATTGGTGTCCTCCAGTCGCCGGCGAGCGGCCTCAAGGCGTACGCGCTCGACATAGCGCGCGGGAGTGACACCGGTCTCAGCACGAAAGCAGCGGGCGAAGTGGCGCGGACTCGAAGATGCGTGAGGGGGGAGCGCGTAGGTCACAAACGTGCGTCCATGTACCCTGGATAGCGGTATGAACGACGGTTACAGAGTGGCCGTAGTGGGCGCCACCGGACAGGTGGGCACGCTGATGCTGCAGCTGCTGCGCGAGCGCGAGTTCCCGGCGCGGGAGATCGTGCCGTTCGCCTCCGAGCGCTCCGCCGGGAAGGAGATCGAGGGTGTCGGCATCGTGCAGCCGCTCAACGAGGAGACGATCCAGGGCTTCGATCTGGCGCTGTTCTCCGCCGGCGGACAGACCTCGAACGATTGGGCGCCGCGCTTCGCGCAGGCAGGAGCGGTGGTTGTGGACAACAGCTCGCGCTGGCGCATGAGCCAGCAGGTGCCGCTGGTCGTGGCGGAGGTCAACCCTCAGGCGCTGGCGAGCCACAGCGGGATCGTGGCGAACCCGAACTGCTCGACCATGCAGATGGTGGTGGCGCTGAAGCCGCTGTACGACGCCGCCGGGATCGAGCGGCTGGTGATCTCCACATACCAGGCGGTGTCGGGGACCGGCAAGAGGGCTGTTGACGAGCTGCTCGACCAGTCGCACGCACTGCTGCACGGAATGGAGATCGAGCCGCCGCGGGCGTATGCCCACCAGATCGCCTTCAACGCGCTCCCGCACGCGGGAAGCTTCGCGCCCGGCGACGACCACACCGATGAGGAGCGCAAGCTTATGGCCGAGACGCGCAAGATCCTCGGCGACGATTCGATCAGGGTGAGCGCCACGTGCGTGAGGGTGCCCGTCGTCAACGGCCACTCCGAGGCGGTGAACGTGCAGACGCGCGAGCCGCTCTCCCCCGAGCAGGCCCGTGAGCTGCTGCGGGCGGCGCCGGGCGTCACGGTCGCCGACGATCCGGACGCGGCGCTGTACCCGCTGGCGACGCAGGCGACAGGACACGACGACGTGTTCGTGGGGCGCATCCGCCGCGACCCCGGGCACGAGCGGGCGCTCGACATGTGGATCGTCGCGGACAACCTGCGCAAGGGCGCGGCCACGAACGCGGTGCAGCTCGCGGAGCTGTTGCACGAGCAGGGGCTGATTGCGCCGCACCGATCGTCGGCACCGCCGACCCGAGTCGGTGGTGGGCCAGCACAAGCCGCGGCATAGGAAGGACTCCCGCCGGATCGCTCGAAAGTGGGAGCGATGAGCGTCTCGACCGAGGTGCAACGCACCCTTGTGAAGTCACCGCCCGAGCTGTGGTCGGAGTTGAGCAACCCCGAGGCGCTCGCCCGCCACCTTGCCGAGCTCGGCGAGATCCGGATCACGCGCGTCGAGCCCGAGACCAAGGTCGAGTGGGAGGCCGAGGGCGCCAGCGGTGTCGTGCACCTGAAGCAGTCAGGCTGGGGCACAAAGGTGACGCTGTCGCTCACGCGCGAGGCGCCGGTGGCAGAAGCACCGCCCGAGCCGGAGCCGGAGGCGCTCGCCGAGACTCCGCCTGAGCCAGAGCAACTCGTTGAGCCCGAGCCAGTCGCAGAGCCCGAGCCTGAGCTCGAGCCCGAACCGGGATTCTTTGCGCGGCTTTTTCGTCGACGTAAGGCAAGACTTGGCGAGGTCGCTGAGCCAGAGCCCGAGTTCGAGGCGCTCGCGGCGCCAGAGCCGATATATCCCCCGCGACAGGCTGAGCCCGCGGAGGATTTGGCCGCCGAACTCGCGTCTGTGGAAGCGCAGATGGCGGAGGAGACGACCGAGCTGCTGACCGGTGTGCTGGACCGCCTGGGCGCCGCGCACCACCGGCCGTTCTCGCGCGGCTGAGCGACGACGCGATGCCTGCTGTATGCTGTATGGCAGTATGCGTCATCGAACTCAGCTATATCTCGAAGAGGATCAGTACCGCTGGCTACGTCGGCGTGCAGGTGCCGGCGGAAGCATCGCCGGTGTCGTGCGCGAGTTGATCGACGCGGCTCGCTCTCGTAGGCCAGCTCCAACCGACGACACGCTTATCAGCTATCTCATCGATGACGTGCCGGGCGATGCGGGGGTGCGATCAACCGTCCAGAGCCTAGACCGAGACGTCTACGGTTAACAAGGTCTTCATCGACACCGGCGCTTTCGTGGCGCTCCGCAACCGTTCCGAGCGTGAGCACGAGCTTGCGCGGTCGACGTTGGCCGAACTCGTTCAGGAACGTGCGCTGCTGTTCACCTCCAACTATGTCTTCGCCGAGACCTACACGGCGCTTCTGGTCAGGCTCGGCAGGGGCGAGGCGATCGAATGGGGCAGGCGCTTCCACGCCGGCCAGGCGATCGAGCTGATCCGGGTCGAGCAGCCGGTCGAGCAAGAGGCCTGGTCGATCCTCGAGACTCACACCGACAAGGAGTGGAGCTATGTGGACGCCACCTCGTTCGCGCTGATCGAGCGCGAACGCCTCACGGCGGCCTTTGCGTTCGACCGCCATTTCGTACAGCGCGGCCTGAGCGTGTTGCCGAGACCTTGAGCCACGGTGGCGCCCATCCCCGGATAACATCCCGCCCCCGTGCGGAGCAAGGCCCCGGAAACCTACGACGAGAAGCTCGCCCAGCTGCAGCAGCTGCGCGAGGCGGCGGTTCACTCGGCCCCTGAGGCCGAGGAGAAGCAGCACGCGCNNGGAGCTCGACACGTTCGTGCGCCACAGGACCTACGACTTCGAGATGCAGAAGAACCGGCCATGGGGCGACGCGGTCGTGACAGGCCACGGCACGATCGACGGGCGGCGCGTGTGCGTGTTCAGCCAGGATTTCACCGTGTTCGGCGGCTCCCTGGGCGAGGTGATGGGCGAGAAGATGTGCAAG
>PLYX01000010.1 GCA_003151895.1 Solirubrobacterales bacterium | reverse complement strand
CTTCGCCGCCGGGGATTCCTAGCGGCTGCGGCGCTCGGCTTTGCGTTGCTCGCGCCTGGGCAGCTCAACGACCTGCGCCATGCTTGGATCGTCGCTCCTCCCCTCGGCATCCTGCGCTGCGGCATCCCGCGTCCCGGCCCGCTCCGCCGGCTGTGCGCCCGTGAGCGTCCCGAACAAGCCGACCTGCTCGCGCACGACCTTGCCGATCCGCTTTATCCCCTCGCGGATGTCCTCCTCTCCCACGCCCGCGAAGTTGAGACGCATCGACGATGCGCCGCGCCCGTCGAGGTAGGCGGCACGGCCCGGGACGAAGGCGACCGCCTCGCTCTCCAGCGCCCGTGCAAGCAGGTCGGTTGTGTCGATGTAGTCGGGCAGCGTCGCCCAGATGAACAGCCCGCCCCGCGGCTTGGTCCAGGAGGCAGCCGACCCGAAGTGCTCGCCGAGCGCCTCGAGCATGACGTCACGGCGGGCGCGATAGAGCTCCTTCAGCGACTCCAGATGCGCCAGCCAGAGCGGCTCGTCGCCGTTGCTCCCGGCGCCGTCCGTGCCGCTCCGTGCGCCGCCAAGCCCTCCGTCTCGTGCGCCGCCGCGGGCCCGCTCCTCGAAGTAGGCGGCCACGAACAGCTGCGTGACGGGCGAGGAGCACAGGTCGGCGCCCTGCTTGCACAGGTTGAGCTTCTCGAGCACGGGCCTGGGCGCCACCGCCCAACCGAGACGCACGCCTGGGGAGAGGATCTTCGAGAACGTGCCCAGATAGACGATGAAGTCGGAGGCGCCTCCGCGTTTCGCGGCGAGCGCATCCAGCGAATGGAGCGTGGAGAGCGGCTCGCCCTCATAGCGGAGCAGTCCGTAGGGGTTGTCCTCGAGCACCAAGATCTCACGCTCGCGCGCCACTTCGACGAGACGGTGGCGGCGCGGCAGCGACATCGTCACACCGGCCGGGTTCTGGAAGTTCGGGATCGTGTAGATGAACTTCGGGCCGCGGCCCTCGTCCTGGAGGCGGTCGAGCGTCCGCTCGAGCTCGTCGATCGGCATCCCGTCGGAGTCCATCTCGATCTGCACCACGTTCGCCTGGTAGGCATCGAACGTGGGTACCGCTCCCGGATAGGTGGGCGCCTCCGCCACGATCGTGTCGCCCGGGTCGATCAGTGTCTTGCACATCAGGTCGATCACCTGCTGGCCGCCGGTTGTGACGAGCACCTCGTCCGGGTCCACCGAGGTGCCTTCGGCGGCCATCACCTCCACGATGCACTTCACAGTGCAAGCCATACCCTCCGTGGGGCCGTATTGGAGTGCCCTGGCGGTCGACTCGGCGGCGACCTTCCCCATCAGCTTCGCGTACAGCTCCGGGGGGAACGTCCGTGTCTCGGGCAGCCCCCCGGCGAGGGAGATCACCTCGGGGCGTTCTGTGAGCGACATCATGTCGCGCATCGCCGAAGAGCGCATGCCGCGCGTACGCTCTGCGAACAGAGTTTCGTAGCGCCTCAGTTCGTGGGCCGTCCCCCTTTCGGGGACAGGCGGGCGCGAGCGTCTGCCTGCGCCCTTCAGGGTGTCCCCGCGAGGGGGCTCCCCGTCGCCGGAGGGGTCGTCTATGGTCATGACCGCTCTCAAGGTAGCGCACGCTCCCAACGAGTACATCTCCTGCAACGATCACACCTGCGTCATGAATGGTCTCGTCTTCTACATCGGTCTCGGTCTCGGTCTCGCGCTCGCGGCGGGAGTGCGCCCGTTCCTGCCCGCGCTGCTCGCCGGAGCGCTCGCGTCGAGCGGCGTGCTCGGTGTGAGCTTTGCGCGCGGCGCCTACACCTTCCTGTACTCAGACTGGTGGTTGGCGGCGGTGGCAGCCGCACTGGCGCTCGCCTATCTCCTGCAGCTGCGGCTTGGCTCGGAGCGCTTCGAGGCCGGCCGGCCGGCGGCGGCGCTCGCCGGGATCGGGGTTGGAATCGGCGCGCTGCTGTTTGCGGGCACGCTGGCCGCGCACGGCGATGCAGCGTGGCCCGGGCTGATCGGGGGCGCCGCGGGCGCGGCTCTGGCGCAGGCGGTGGTGCGTCCGCTGGCTGCTCGCACCCGCACACGGTTGCCCGACCGCGGCGCTCGCGAAGCGGTCACGATCTACCTCGACTCGGTCTCGCTCGTGCTTGGCGCGCTCGTCGCGCTGCTGCACCCGCTCGGCTATGTGGCGGTTGTGCCGTTCGCCTGGCTGTGGCTGCGGATGCGCGCCCGCTCCAGCGAGAAGCACGCGGGCCTGCGGATCCTGCGTCGCTAGCCGACGTGCTCGGGCAGGACAGTTAGATGCGCGCCGTCAAGGCCGAGCGTGGCACGGGAGCGCCGCCAAAGCTCGTTCTGTGCGTGATCGACGCGATGGCCCCCGCGATGCTCGAGCGGGTTGTCGCGGCCGGTGGGGCGCCTACGCTCGCCACCCTGATGGAGCGCGGGCTGTACGTGCCCGACTGCGTGGCCGCGTTCCCCTCGGTGACGCCCGTGTGCGCCGCTTCGATCGTCACGGGCGTGTGGCAGGACCGCCACGAGATCCCCGGCATGAGCTGGTACCACCGCGGCGAGCAGCGCTACGTCGAGTATGGGTCGAGCTTTCGCGCCTCCCAGCGCGTGGGCTTGGCGCGCCAGTTGACCGACACGGTGTACAACATGAACGGCGCCCACCTCTCAAAGCAGACGCCAACCGTGTTCGAGACGCTCGACGACGCGGGCGTGCGCACCGCGGGCACCACCTACTTGATGTACCGCGGACGTCACCGTCACGAGCCCCAGCGCGACACCGCTCTGACGCGTATCGCCTCGACGCTGTTGCGCCACCCGGTGATGGGCCCACGCGAGCTGTTCTACGCGGACGTCTTCGCGAGCCGCCAGACGGGCTGCCGCTCGAACCTTGGGATGCCCGGCGTGCGCGACCGCCACTCCGGCTGCGTGGGCGCCTACCTCGTCGAGCACGACCTGTTCGACTTCCTGCTGCTGTCGCTGCCCGACAACGACTGGCATTCCCACCGCTCCGGGCCGCAGGGTCAGGTGCGCTCGATCGCCCTGGCCGACGTGCAGCTCGCGCGTGTGATGGACGCCGCGGGCGGGGTCGAGGAGTTCCTCGACGAGCACGCGGTGATCGTGATGGCCGACCACTCTCAGGCGCCGGTGACCGAGGCCATCGCGCCGGCCGACCAGCTCGCCGACTTGGGCGTCCTCGCGCCCGGGGCACGCGGAGATGGAAGGCCCACCCGCCCCTCCAAGCGCGCCGTCTCAGACCTGGGCCTTGCGTCCGGGGTCGAGCAGTCTCGCATCGCGGTGTGTCCGTCCCAGCGCGCGGCGATGGTCTATGTCCTGGACGGGGATCAACTCGATCGACTGCGCCCCGAGGTGGCGCGCCGGGCGCTTGAAGTCGAGGGAGTGGAGCTCGTGATGTGGCTCGAGCGCGACGTCCACGGCGCGGCCGCGGAGGGTGTCATCGCAAGGCCCGGGCATGGAGAGGTGCGCTTCCGCCCGGACGGCGACGTCGAGGATTGGCGGGGGCGTGCATGGAGCGTTGAAGGGGATCTCGAGGTTCTCGACGCGCATCTCCGTGACGGCCGCCTGAGCACACCCGATCACCCCGACGCGCTCGACCGAGTGTGGTCGGCGCTCACCTGCTCCACGTCTGGCGACGTGCTGCTGTCGGCGGCGCCAGGCCGCGAGTTCTCAGACCTTGGCGGCCAGGCGCACGTCGGCGGAGGCTCACACGGTTCGCTGCGCGGCGAAGACTCGCTCGGGGCGCTGATCGTGTGCGGCGTGAATATCCCTCATGAGCCCGAGCAGTGGGCCATCCGCGACGTCGCCGCGCTCGTCGAGAATCACTTCAACGCAGATCCGCGCTGAGGCGGACGGGCCGCCGGTACCCTCGCAACATGGCCTCACGCCTTGCGCTCGCCGCCTGCCTGACCGCGTTTGCGCTCGCTGGAGCGGCCTCCGTCGTTGCCGCTACGCCCGGCAGCACGCCCTCCAGAGCACAGGCGACGGCTGCCACGAAACACATCCGCTCGTCGTCCGCCACAACGACGAAATCGACGGCGACCGACCCGGAAGCCCCGATTCCCGTCGCGGCGTCGGACACGCCGCCGGTCGGACGCCGGCTCACATCCAACCGCGTGCTCGAGATCGCCGGCGCGCTGCCGAAGATGCGCGCGGTGCGCGCGCGCTACCGAGGCTCCTACGGCGGCGCCTATTTGAAGGGCCCGGCACGCTGGCAGGTGAGCTACTTCTCCAAGCGGGGCAAGGAGATCGGCCAGGTCATCATCGCCGACTACACCGGCCATGTCATGGAACAGTGGACGGGGTTCCAGATCGCCTGGTCGATGGCGCGTGGCTATCCGGGCGCGTTCGGCCGGCACGTGAACGCGCTCTACATCTGGATCCCCCTGTGCGTGCTCTTCTTCCTGCCGTTCTTCGACTGGCGCAAACCGCTGCGACTGCTGCACCTCGACCTGCTCGTGCTGCTGTCGTTCTCGGTGTCGCTCGCGTTCTTCAACCACGGGCGCATCTACGCGTCCACGCCGCTGGTCTACCCGCCGCTCGTCTACCTGCTCGTGCGGATGCTCGTGATCGCGCGCGTGGGGAAACGCCCCCGGCCCGCCCGCCCGGCCGGCATCGCCACCGGCCCGCGGTCGCCCGAGGACGGCCTCGGGCGACCGGACGGCTTCGGCGCCTCCCCGGTTCACAAGCCCGCCCCCGAGCCCTCCGCGCGCATGCCCATCCGCCTGCTCATACCCGCCCCCTGGCTCGCCGTGGGCGTCGTGTTCCTGGTGGGCTTTCGCGTGGGGTTGAACATCACCGACTCGAACGTGATCGACGTGGGCTACGCCGGGGTGATCGGCGCACAGCGGATCGCTCACGACCGGCCCCTGTACGGCGGCTACCCCTCCGACAACGAACACGGGGACACCTACGGTCCGGTCAACTACGAGACCTATGTCCCCTTCCAACAGATGCTCGGCTGGAGCGGGCGCTGGGACGAGTTGCCGGCGGCGCACGCCGCCGCGATCGTGTTCGACCTGTTGGCGGTCGCGCTGCTGTTCCTGCTCGGCCGGCGCGTGCGCGGCCCGGGGCTCGGGATCGCGCTCGCCTACGCATGGGTGTCCTACCCGTTCACGCTGTATGCATTGGAGAGCAACGCCAACGATTCGCTGGTGGCCGTGCTCGTGCTCGCGGCACTGCTCGTGGCCTCATCCGCGCCCGCGCGGGGAGTGTTCGCGGCGCTCGCGGGCCTCACGAAGTTCGCCCCGCTCGCGCTCGCGCCACTGCTGTGGACCCACGGTCTCGGCGGGCTGGAACCGTGGCGGCGCGCTCGCGGACTCGCCCTGTTCGCGGTCGCCTTCGTGCTGACCGCCGCTGTCGTGTCGATCCCGGCGCTCACCCACGACTCGCTTCACACGATCTACGAGCGCACGCTCGCCTACCAGTCAGACCGCGAATCCCCCTTCTCGATCTGGGGTTTGTATGGGACCCCACCCACCCCACCCATCCTCGGCTACCTCCAAGCCGCGGTCCAGGCGGCGGCGCTCGCGCTCGCCCTGTCCGTCGCGATCCTGCCCCGCCGCCCCGACCTCGTCGGACTGGGGGCGACCGCCGCGGCCGTGCTGGTGGCGGTCCAACTCGGCATCGACCACTGGTTCTATCTGTACATCCCGTGGTTCTTCGGGCTCGTGATGCTCGCCCTGCTCGGGCAGTTCAGCTGGTCGTGGTCGGACGATCGGGCCGAGCCATCAGGATCTGCTCGATCGAGTCAGCTCGCAGCGGCTTAGAGCAGCGCACGAGCACGCCCATCAGCCATGGGTCCTCCTTGGAGGTCTCGAAGCGCACCGGCATCTGCGTCACGAGCGCTTCCACCGCCTGCTCGCGCTTGACCCCGATCACCCCGCCGCGCGGGCCGGTCATGCCCACGTCGGTGATGTAGGCGGTACCCCTTGGAAGGACGCGCGCGTCGGCTGTGGGGACGTGCGTGTGGGTGCCCACCACCGCCGTCACGCGCCCGTCGAGCAGCCACCCGAGCGCGATCTTCTCGCTGGTGGCCTCGGCGTGCATGTCCACGAGGATGTGGTCGACGCCTTCGAGCTTGTCCAGCGCCGTCTCGATCGCGGTGAAAGCCGAAGATCCCGCCTTCAGGAAGAGGTTGCCGCTGAGGTTCACCACACCGAGCCTCACGCCGTCTTTCTCGACCACGCACAGGCCGCGCCCCGGTTGGCTCTGCAGGTAGTTGAACGGCCGCACGATCCGCTCATGGGTTTCGAGGTAGGAGTAGATCTCCCGCCGGCGGTAGGCGTGGTTGCCGAGCGTGATGGCGTCGATGCCTTCTCGAAACAGCTCCTCGGCGACCTTCGGCGTGATGCCGAGGCCGCCCGCGACGTTCTCGCCGTTGACCACGACGAATGTGGGGGCATACCGCTCACGCAGGACCGGCAGGCACTCGAGCAGCGTGTGGCGCCCGATGCTGCCGACGAGATCCCCCACGAACAGGATGCCCACGTCGCCTGCGCCCGTCGCCTGCGCCGCCTCTCGCGCCCCCCCCTGCGCCGCCTCTCGCGCCGCCCCTTGCGCCGCCTCGGGCTCAGCCATACTCTGGCCATGATCGGAGGCATGTGAGCGAGCACGCGGCGGGCGATCCCCCGCGCGTGGTGGTGCCGCGCTGGGTGCAGCTCGTGCTGCTGCCGCTGACGCTGCTCGCGTTGTGGGCGCTGGCGAGGGCGGCGGGCAAGGTGTTGTCGATCTTTGTCGTCGCTGCGCTCATAGCGCTCATCCTGAACCCGCTCGTGGCCTTCCTCCAGCGGCGCACGCGGTTGCCGCGTGGGCTGGCGGTGCTGACGGTATACCTAGCATTCTTCCTGGCGCTCACCGGGGTGGGCTTCCTGCTCGCCAACCCGATCGCCAATCAGGTTCGCACGTTCACGCGGAATCTCCCCCACATCGTCAACGAAGCCAACAGCCAGATCTCGAGCTTTCAGGCTTCACTGAACAAAGACGGCATCCACGCCAAATTCTTCAGCCAGGGCAAGACGGCGCTGCAAACCCTGCAGGACCAGGTCTCCAGGAGCGCCGGCAAGCTCGCCACGTTCGGCGGCGCGCTGCTCTCCGAAGTGGCCAAAGCCCTCGTAGATCTCGTGCTCGTGTTCGTCCTGTCGGTGTACATGCTGATCTACGGTCAGTCGATCGGCAAGCTCGTGCGTCAGGCGATGCCCCCGGGCGACGGCACGCCCGCCGACGACTTTCCGGGGCTTGCTCAACAGGCCGTGTCGCGCTACGTCAGCGGGCAGCTCCTGTTCAGCGTGATCATGGGCGCCTCGACCGGCGTCGCGCTGTACCTGTTCGGCGTCCTCGGGATCTTCCCCGACGGTCGCAAGTACGCGCTCGCGTTCGCCGTGTTCTACGGCGTGATGGAGCTCATTCCCTACATCGGGCCGATCCTCGGCGCGATCCCGCCGCTCCTGCTGGCGCTGTTCACCGATCCGATCAGCGCCCTGTGGCTGGCGCTGCTGTTCGTCGGCCTGCAGCAGCTCGAGGGGCATGTGGTGGCGCCTCAGATCTTCAGCCACACGCTGCGCATCAACCCGCTGCTCGTGATCTTCGCGCTGCTGCTCGGGCTGCAGCTGTACGGGATTATCGGAGCGCTCGTGGCGCTCCCGATCCTGTCCGTGTTGCGGGAGACCGCCGTCTACCTCCATCGCCACCTCAAGCTCGAACCGTGGGAGCGCTCCCCCGGCGGGCTGTTGTGAGCGTGCCGAGCGGGGTGGGTGGGGCCCCATCTAAGCCCGTGCTGCGCGTCGAGGGGCTTGGCAAGCGCTATGGCTCGCGCCACGCCTTGCGCGACGTCAGCTTCGCCGTCCAGGCGGGCGAGCTCGTGGCCGTGATCGGGCCCAACGGGGCGGGCAAGACGACGCTGCTGTCGATCCTCGCCGGCGTCCAGCCCCCGAGCGCGGGCACGGTCAACCGTGCGGCCGGCGAGATCGGGTGGGTGCCTCAGCGGCCCGCCCTCTACTCGAAGCTGTCGGTGGTCGAGAACCTGCGCCTGTTCGCACGCCTGGAGAAGGTGTCAGACCCGGAGGCGGTGCTTGGGCGGATGCTCGACCAAACAGGTCTCGCCGATCGTGCGGACGAGCGCGTGGACCGCCTCTCGGGCGGCAACCGCCAGCGCGTGAACGTCGCGCTCGGGCTGCTCGCCGACCCGCCCGTCATCGTGCTCGACGAGCCGTCCTCCTCGCTTGACCCGGGCCAGCGCGAGCGCCTGTGGCTCTTCATCGGCGAGCTCGCGGCGCGTGGCACGAGCGTCGTGTTCTCCACTCACATCGTCGGCGAGGCCGAGCGCTACGCGCAGCGTGTGGTGGTGCTCGACGAGGGCAACCTCCTGTTCGCCGGCTCGCCCGAGGAGCTCGCCCGCGCGGGCGACGGCGATGGGGACTTCGAACAGGCGTTCGTCTCCTTCCTGCGCAAGCGGGAGAGCGCATACCCGGAGGGCACGACGTGAGGTGGCTGCTCGGCAAGGACCTCTTGATCCTGCGACGCTCGCGCCTGCTGGTGGCGCTGCTGATCGTCTACCCGGTCGCGATAGCCCTGCTGATCGGGTTCGCCATCTCGGCAAGCCCGTCGAAGCCGCGTGTGGCGATCGTCGATCAGACGCCTCCCGGCGAGACGATCACGCTCGGCGGCACGCGCATCGGCCTGGCCGAATACACCGACGAGCTCTTCAGCCAGGTGCATGTGGTGCGCGTCCCAACGCGCGCCGCCGCTGCGAGCAGGGTGGCCTCCGGCGACGTGCTCGCGGCGATCGTCATACCCCCTGACATCGTCTCGAAGATCTCCTCGGGCGTGAACCAGGCGCACGTCGAAGTGATCTACAACGGCGACGCGCTGAAGCAGTCGTTCGTGCGCTCAACCATCAACTCAACGCTTGCGCAGGCCAATCTTGCGCTCTCCGAGCAGATCAAGAGCGTGGCCGTGCGTGACATCGACCTGCTGCTCGCGGGCGGACAGCTCGGGGTGCTCGGGTCGAGCCAGAACATCATCGGGCTGAGCCACATATCCCCCGCGCTCAGCGGCGTCGCGCGACGTCAGCCGCCTGGAAGGGACCGCGCCACGCTCGTGCGCGTCGCCGGATTTGCCGCATTCGCGGCTCGCAACCTGGGTATCGCCAAGAACGTGCTCACGACGGTCAGTCAGCCGATCGCGGTCAACAGCACGCTGCTGCGCGGCAAACGCACACCGCTCGACACCTACGCGGTGGTGGTGGCGGTGAGCATCTCGCTGATGTTCATCTGCGTGCTGCTCGCCGCGGGCGGGATCGCGCTCGAGCGCGAAGAGCACGCGATCTCAAGGCTCCTCCGCGGCCTGATCTCGCGCGAGGGGTTGCTGGCCGAGAAGGCGCTGCTCGCGGCGGGGTGCGCGTTCGTGGTGGCCTTCGCGATGCTGCTCGGGGTGAGCGCATTCGTGACACTCGACCTCTCGCGCGTCGGGATGTGGGTGGTGGCGCTCGGCTTCGCCGCGCTCGGCTTCGCCGCGCTCGGGATCGCCATCGGAGCGCTCGCACGCGAGGTGCGCGCCGCGTCGCTGCTCGCCTTCCTGCTCTCGCTGCCGCTCGCCTTCCTCGCGCTTGTCCCGAGCGGGTCGGTCGCGGGCGGGCTGTACGACGTGATCGGGGTCGTCTCGTTCGTGTTTCCCTACAAGGCCGCGCTTCAGGCGCTCGACACGGCCGTGAACGGCGCGTCGCCGAGCATCGGCATCTCAATTGCCCACCTGGTTGGCCTCACGCTCCTGTTCGGCGTGCTCGCTCGCCTCGGGCTGCACCGCGCCGATTAGCCCCGCCCGCGGCCCGCGGCGGCGAGATCAGGCCGCGGTGGGCGAGTATCCTCGAAGGGGATGGCCTTTCCCACCACGCGCATGCGCAGGCTGCGCGCCTCCCCGGCTCTGCGCGGGCTGGTGCGCGAGACGGAGTTGCGCGCTGAGCGGCTCGTGCTGCCGCTGTTCGTGTCCGAGACCGCCTCCGCGCGCGAGCCGATCGAAGCGATGCCGGGCGTCGAGCGGTTGCCGATCGCCGCGGCCGTCCAGGAGGCACGCGAGGCGGCGGAGCTCGGCCTGGCCGCCGTGCTGCTGTTCGGAGTGCCCGCCGAGAAGGACTCCGAAGGGTCTGGCGCCTGGGATGAGCAGGGCGCTGTGCAGATCGCCGCCGCCGCGATCAAGCAGGCCCTGCCAGAGCTGCTCGTTATCACCGACGTGTGCCTGTGCGAGTACACCGACCACGGCCACTGTGGGGTGGTTGATTGGGGATCCCACCCACCCGGATCCCACTCACCCGGATCCCACTCACCCCATTCACACCCAGCCGAATCCAACCCAGCCCGGTCCCAACCACCAAGCGTCGACAACGACGCGACGCTCGAGCTGCTCGCGCGCACGGCCGTCAGCCACGCGCGCGCCGGCGCTGACATCGTGGCCCCCTCGGACATGATGGATGGGCGAGTCGGCGCGATCCGCTCAGAGCTTGACGCCGAGGGCTTTGCCGAAATCCCGATCATGGCCTACGCCGCCAAGTTCGCCTCGGCCCTCTACGGCCCGTTCCGCGAGGCCGCCGGCTGCGCCCCCGCGTTCGGCGACCGTCGCTCCTACCAGATGGACCCCGCCAACGGCCGCGAGGCGGTGCGCGAGGCGCTGCTCGACGCGAGCGAGGGCGCCGACATGTTGACGGTCAAGCCGGCCTTGGCGTACGGCGACGTGATCAGAGCCGTCAAGCGAGCCACGCGCCTGCCGGTCGCGGCGTACAACGTGAGCGGGGAGTACGCGATGGTCAAGGCAGCCGCTGCGGCGGGTTATCTCGACGAGCGCGCCGCCGTCACCGAGATCCTGACATCCCTGCACCGCGCGGGGGCCGACATCGTGATCTCCTACCACGCCAAGGACGCCGCCCGCTGGCTCTCCGAAGGGGCCTGACCGCCACCGGCGAGGAATCCGATGCCCGTTTCTCTGACCGACACCCGCTCGGCCGAGCTCTATCGCCGCGCCCTGGAGTTGCTCCCGGGCGGCGTCAACTCTCCCGTGCGCGCGATGCGCGCGATCGGGCGCGACCCGATCTTCGTCGAACGCGGCGCGGGCGCGGAGCTTTTCGACGTGGACGGCAACCGCTTCATCGACTACGTGTGCTCGTGGGGACCTCTGATCCACGGTCACGCCCACCCGCGGGTGCTGGCGGCCGTGATCGCCGCGGCCGAACGTGGCACGAGCTTCGGCGCGCCCACCACGGGCGAGGTCGACCTCGCCGCCGAGGTCTCGCGCCGGATGGAGTCGGTGGACATGCTGCGCATGACCTCCTCGGGCACGGAGGCCACGATGACCGCTGTGCGCCTCGCGCGGGCCGCCACCGGTCGTGAGCGGATCATCAAGTTCGCGGGGGCCTACCACGGCCACGTCGATGGCCTGCTCGCGCAAGCGGGCTCCGGCCTTGCCACCCAGGCGCTGCCGTCGAGCCCCGGGGTGCCCGCAACCGCTGCGGCCGCCACCACGATTGTGCCGTGGAACGACCCGGATGCGCTGCTCGGCGCCACCGAATCCGGCGAGCCGCTCGCCGCGATCCTCGCCGAGCCGTTCCCGGCGAACATGGGTCTCGTGCCGCCCCGCGAAGGCTTTCTGGAGCTGTTGCGCGCGCGCGCCGACGCCACCGGCGCGCTGCTCGTGCTCGACGAGGTCATCAGCGGCTTTCGGGTGGCGCGCGGCGGGGCGCAGGAACTCACCGGTGTGCAGGCCGACCTCACGGTGATGGGCAAGGTGATCGGTGGGGGACTGCCCGCCGGCGCCGTCGGCGGTCGCTCCGAGCTGATGCGGATGCTCGCGCCGGCGGGCGAGGTCTACCAGGCGGGCACGCTCTCCGGGAACCCCCTGGCGGTGGCGGCCGGTCTCGCGACGCTCGCCCTGCTCGACGACGCGGCCTACCTGCGACTTGCCTCGTTCACCGATGATCTCGCCGCGGGCTTGCGCGAGGCCGCGGGTGACCGTGCCGTGCAGGTTGTCAGCGCTCCGGGCCTGTTGACTGTGTTCTTCAGCGAGACGCCTGTCAACGATCTGGCGGGCGCCGAGGCGTGCGACCGGGAGGCGTATGCCATGTGGTGTCGCGAGCTGCTCTCGCGGGGCGTGTACGCCCCGGCCTCGCAGTTCGAGGCGTGGTTCCCCTCACTCGCCCACACCCCCGAGCAGCTCGACCTCACCGTCTCGGCTGCCGCGGCGGCCTTTGCGGAGCTGACGTGAGCGTGCGGCTTGCGGAGGGCTCCTCGTTGGAGCGGCTGAGAGCCCTCTTGCTGGACGAGGGTGGGCTCATGGCGAGCCTGGTAGACGTCTCCTCGTCAGATGGCTCCATCGCACAAGCGCCCGTCGCCGGTCCCGCGCAACTCGCCGCATCCGGGCCGCGTGTGGACGGGCGCGGCGCCGACTACGAGCTGCTTGTGGAGACCATCTACGAGGGCTATCTGCTGCACTACCACGCCCCTCGCGTGGTGCACCCGCCCGAGGAGGACCTCGGTCTGCTCGCCGGCGACCGTCTCTATGCGCTCGGCCTCGCACGGCTGGTGAAGCTTGGCGACGTCGAGGCCGTGGCCGAGCTGGCCGACGTGATCACGCTGAGCGCGCTCGCCCACGGAAGCGCCAACCCAGAGCTGGCCGATGCCGTCTGGATGGCTGGGGCGCGCGCGGTCGGTTGGGGCGCCAGCCCGCACCACGACCGCGCCAAGGCGCTCACCCGCGCCGGTTCGCCCGACGCCCTGGAGGCTATGCGTAGCCTCGCCGCGGTTTGATGAGCCGGGGCAGGCTCGATATTGTTCCCGCCGTGTCCGACAAGCACAGCCAGCACAAGTCCCGCTACACGGTAGATAGGCAGATCCCCGGAGCCTTCGAGGGCGAGACCGTCACGCGCCGGCGATTCATGACCGGAACCACCCACGCCGCCGGCGCGATCGCCGCCGCGTCCTTCGCCCTACCGGCGCTCGGCTTCGCGATTGGACCGATCTTCAAAGAGGCGCCGCACACGTGGGAGAGCGCCGGCCCGACCGACATGTTCCCCGACAACAACTACATCCCGACGGTGATCACGCTCACACCGGGGATCGGTGAGGCAGGCAAGGGCACCGTGTACGTGCGCCAGCGCAATCCCGCGATCGACACCGACAAGGCCGATCGGGACACCCTCTACATCGCGATCACATCCCGCTGCGCTCACCTCGGCTGCCCCGTCCGCTGGGTAGACGCCGCCGAGCGCTTCATCTGCCCATGCCATGGTGGCGTGTATGACCTGCTCGGACGGCGAGTCGGCGGACCGCCCGTGAGGCCGCTCGACCGCTTCTACACGCGCGTCGTGGGCGGCATGGTGCAGATCGGCCCGCGCTACAGCGTCAACAGCGAGCTCGAACGCTTCTCGCCGCGCGACCCCGGTGAGCCGATCGACGGCCTCGGTCAGTACATGTACCCGTCTCGGCCGTCCGCCAGGAAGCTTTAATGTCCCGACCGGCAAACCCTCACCGAATTTTCGAGTCGGGACACTAGGCGATGGCGAGGACTCCCAAGCTCCCGGCTCCCCCGATGCCGGCAGCCCTGAAGGCCCCGCCGCCTCGGCCGGGCGAGGCCAACGGAAAGCTCACGCCCGCAGACCACGCCAAGGAGGCCGGAGCGAGCGTCGTCGACTGGGTCGACGAGCGCACCTCGCTGAGCGGCGCGGCCCGCTGGATGATGTTCCGCAAGGTGCC
>PLYX01000223.1 GCA_003151895.1 Solirubrobacterales bacterium | reverse complement strand
ATCATGCCGGGCAAGGTCAACCCGGTGATCCCGGAGGTCGTGCTGCAGGTTTCCGCGCAGGTGATCGGCAATGACACCGCGATCACCGTCGGCGGGCTGCAGGGCCAGTTCGAGCTGAACGTGCGCATCCCCCTCATCGCCCGCAACCTGCTGCAGTCGCTGCAGCTCCTCTCAAGCGCCTCGCGCGTGTTCGCGGAGAAGTGCGTCGACGGGATCAGGGTCAACAGGGCCGGCTGCGAAGCCTCGGCGGGCGCCACGCTCGCGGTCGCCACGGCGCTGAACAGCGCGATCGGCTACGACAAGGCGACCGCGATCGTCAAGAAGGCGACCGAGTCCGCCCGCCCCTTGCGCGAGGTCGCGCTGGAGGAGGGCGTCGATGCGAAGCTCTACGACGCGACGATCGACCTGAAGAGGGTCGCGCTCGGCAATCAGGCGTAGGATGAAGTTGAGGGGGTGGAGGTACATATATACTTTTTGAAAAATACGGTGGTGAATACGACTAAAGATACGATGGGCACGATTTGTAGTTACAATGGCAATTCCAAAAAGTTAATACCCGCACCTCCTCCCTTTAGGTTCGAAGCTGGCCCCCTCCTTGCGCCTCCGTAGCAAGTGCCTGCTGGCCGAGCAGCCCTTCAAGCAGCACCAAAGCCCCGGCCTTCGAGAGCGGCTCGTTGAGGTTGCCGCACTTCGGCGACTGCACGCACGAGGGGCAGCCGCTCTTGCACCGGCACTCGGCGATCAAACGGTGGGCGTCGCGGCAGAGCTCCTCGAAGCGGGTGTAGGCCAGGCGCGTGATGCCGACGCCGCCGGGATGGCCGTCGTAGATGAAGATCGTGGGCCTTCCCGTCTGGGGGTGGAGGTTGGTGGAGAGCCCGCCGATGTCCCAGCGGTCGCACATAGCGATCAACGGGAGCACCGCGATCTGGGCGTGCTCGGTGGCGTGAAGCGAGCCGAGCAGGGCCTCCAGCCCGACCGTGCCGCTGCCGCCCATCCCGGTGAGGCGGTCGGCGTCGAGCTCGAACCAGAGCGCCTGCGTGGAGAAGCTCGTCTCGGGGAGGTCGAGTGCGACGAGGTCGAGCTGGGCGTGGTTGGATAGGCGCTTGCGCTGATAGGCGAGCACCGTCTCGGTGACGCTCACCTCGCCGAAGGAGAGGCTCACGCCGAGCGCCTCGCGGCGGTCGAGCAGACGCTCGATCGTCGTGTCGGTCTCGCGCTTGGGCTGCGTGTACCAGTCGCCGTCGAACGGCGCCACGAGCGCGCGGCGGTGCTCGAGGTCCAGTTCGCGGACCTCATATGAGCGGCCCATGTGCAGGTAGACGGCGCCGTCGTGGACGGTCGAGTGGGCTCTTGATGCCTCGGTCTGCCCGAGCAGCTCGCCGGTGCTGACGTTGACGATCGCAAAGCTGTCGGGAGAGGCGGAGCGCAGCGAGACGCGCGCGGCCGGGTAGTCGGCGGGGCGGCGCAGGACGTACTCCTCGCGTTCGCCCCTGCCGCTCTCGCTGCCGTCCCCACCGCTGCCGCCGCGCGGCGTGCGCTTGCGGAGCAGCCCGGCGCTGACGAGCGCCTCCGCGTGGGCCTCCCAGCGCGGGCCGAAGAACTCGGCGTCCTCGCGGCCGAGTGGCCCCTCGTATGCCGCGCACAGCAGGTGCGCCTGGTGAATCTGGGGGCTCTCGTGATCGAGGATCGCCGCCTCCACCGGGCGCTCGAGGAACTCGTCGGGGTGGCGGCAGAAGAACTGGTCGAGCGCGTCCTCGCCGGCGACGTACACGGCGAGCCCTTTCCCGCGCCGCCCGGCACGCCCCCACATCTGGCGCAGCGAGGCGACGGTGCCGGGGAACGTGACCACCACGGCGGCGTCGAGCTCCCCGATGTCGATTCCGAGCTCCAACGCATCGGTGGTGATGACGGCACGCAGCTCGCCGTTCACCAGCCGCGCCTCCAGCTCGCGTCGCTGCTGGGGGGTGTAGCCGGCACGGTAGGGGGCCACACGCTCGGCCAGGTCGGGGTTGGCGCCCTTCAGGTCTTCGGTGACCATGCGGGCGAGCAGCTCGACGCCCTTGCGGGACTTCATGAAGCAGATACAACGCGCTCCGTCGCGCACGAGCCGGGCGAGCAGCTCGGCGGCCTCCCCGAGCGCGGAGCGTCGCGCGCCGATCGCCTCGTCGGTGAGCGGGGGGTTCCACATCGCGATCTGCCGGCGCGGGGTGGGGGAGCCGTCGCGGTCGATCAGGCCGACGTCGTCGAGTCCCGTGAGGCGCTCCGCCAGCTCGACCGGGTTGGCGATCGTGGCAGAGGCGAGCAGCACGCGCACGTCGCTGCCGTAGGCCGCCGCAACCCGCAGCAACCGGCGCAACACGTTGGCGACGTGCGAGCCGAACACACCGCGATAGACGTGGGCCTCGTCGACGACCACGATGCGCAGATGGCTGAACAGCCGCTCCCAGGAGTCATGGTGGGGGAGCATGCCGAGGTGCAGCATGTCGGGGTTGGTGAGCACCACGTTCGCGCGCCGGCGGACGTCGCCACGCGCGTCGCGGGGAGTGTCGCCGTCATAGATGGCGGGGCGCACTTGCTTCGTGAGGCCGAACCCACCGAGCGCGCGCGCCTGGTCCTGGGCGAGCGCCTTTGTCGGGTAGAGGTAGAGGGCGCGCGAGAACGCGTCGCGGCAGAGGGCGTCGAGCGTGGGCAGGTTGAAGCACAGCGACTTGCCCGAGGCGGTGCCGGTGGTGACGATCGTGGTTCTCTCCCACGCCGACTCGAGCGCCTGCGCCTGATGGGAGTAGAGCCGCTCGATCCCGACGCGCCCGAGACCGGCGATCACGTCGGGGTGCAGCTGCGCCGGGATGTTCACGAGCGTGGCGTCGCCGGGCCCTTCGCGCGCCTCGCGCACGACCCGGCCGTCCTCGCGCGCCTCGTCGATCATGGCGCTCCACGGCTCGGTCGTTCGTTCTGTGGGCACGGGTTGCGATAGTAGAGCCGATGGTCAGCCCTACAGCAGAGCGGTGGGCGAAAGCGCGCACCTTCCATCATTCGCTCTACCCGGCGGCACGGATTGCGGCTGAGCGCGAGCAGAGCGTGTCGGTGTGCCTGCCGGCGCGCGAGTGCGCTGAGACGGTGGGCGAGATCGTGAGCGTGCTGGCGCGGCTGCGCGAGACGGGCGCGATCGACGAGCTGCTCGTGGTGGATGCCGCGTCGGAGGACGGGACGGCGGGCGTGGCCGAGCGCGCGGGCGCGAGCGTCGTGCAGGAGCGCGAGCTGCTGCCCGAGACGGGACCGGTGCTCGGCAAGGGCGACGCGATGTGGCGCGCGCTGTCTGTCCTCTCGGGCGAGCTGGTGGTGTTCCTCGATGCGGACAGCGAGGGCTTCTCCGAGCACTTCGCCACGGGGCTGCTCGGGCCGCTCGTGTGCGAGCCGGGGGTGGCGTTCGTGAAGGCGTTCTACCGGCGGCCGTTCGAGCACGACGGAATCTCGCTGCCCGAGGGGGGCGGTCGCGTCAACCACCTGATGGCGCGCCCGGCGCTGTCTGTGTTCTACCCGGAGCTGGCCGCCGTGCGCCAGCCGCTGGCGGGCGAGGTGGCGGCGCGCCGCGACTTGCTCGAACGGGTTCCGTTCGCGACCGGCTACGGCGTGGAGATCGCGATGCTGATCGACGTGTGGCGCGAGCTCGGCCTCGAAGGGATCGCCCAGGTCGACTTGGATGTGCACCGCAACCGCCACCAACCGCTGTCGGCGCTCACCGAGATGTCCGAGACGGTGCTCGCCACTATCGTCAGGAGGCTCGTGTCGGAGGGGCGCCTGTCGATGGGGGATGGGATTGCTGTTCCATCTGGGGGAGGGTCCGCGGGCGATGTCGGCCACGGGCGGCCGTCGCGGTTGGGGTCGGATTGGGAGGGTGGCGAAGCGGGCGACGTGGGAGCAGCGGTCGAGCGTCCCGCGCTGGCCACGGTGCTGAGCCGATGAGTGTGCTGCGCTGCCTGTATGTCGACCTCGACGGGACGCTGCTCGGGCGCGGGGCGTCGCTCGTGCACGACGGCGAGGGGAACGTTTCCTTCGAGGGGATGCGCGCGATCCAGGCGTGCCTGCGCGCGGATGTGGAGATCGTGCTGATGTCCGGCCGCCGCCGTATCCAGGTGGCCGAGGACGCGCGGCTGATCGGCCAGAGCGCGTACATCTTCGAGGCGGGCGCGTGCGTGGTGCTGGGTGCCGGGCTTCTCGGTCCTGCGAGTGGGACGGCAGGCGGCGCGGACGGCGGTGGCGCCGGGATTGGCAGCAGGGCGGGTGCTCCCGCGGGCGGCGAGGAGCATTGGCTCACCGGTGAGATGCTGCCCGGCGAGCTGACGATCGCCCAGCAGATCGAGCGCAGCGGCGCGCCGAGGATGCTGTTGGAGCGCTACGAGGGGCGGCTCGAGTACCACGAGCCGTGGCATGTGGACCGCGAAGTGTCACACCTCTTCCGCGGCCTGGTGGACGCCGTCGAGGTGGACCGGCTGCTCGCCGAGCACGGCCACGAGCACCTGCGCCTCGTGGACAACGGCGTCGTGAACCGGCGCTCTCCGGCACTCGCGGGTCTGCCACATGTGCGCGGCTACCATCTCGTGCCGGCAGGCGCGTCGAAGGCGGCGGCCGTGGCATTCCATCGGCGCGTGCGAGGTTACGCGCGCGAGGAGACGTTCGCGGTGGGCGACTCGCGCGAGGACCTCGCGTGCGCGGAGCACGTCGGGACGTTCTGGCTCGTGGCCAACGCGGTGCAGCGCGACCCGTCGATGCGCGATGCGATCGCCGCGTTCGGCAACGTGCGCGTCGCCGAAGCGGGCCACGGCGCGGGTGTCTACGAGGCGGTGCTCAGCACGCTGCTGAGCGCTTGACGACCCAGCCGGCTCGCGGGTGTCCTCGTTCGCCGGACGAGCGCACTCCGCTCGTCACTCGATGATCCCCTCGCGCTTCTCCTCCTCGTAGAGGCGTTCGACCACGAACTCCTTCAGTAGCGTCTGGTAGCCGGTGTTGCGACGGGCTGCAAGTACTCGCAGCCGCTTCAGCGTGAATTCGTCGAAGCGTACGGCGATCGGCGTGGTACGACCTTTGGCGAGGGCCTCCTTGGGGATCTTGCGTCGACGTGTCTCTTCCCTGTGGGTGGCGGCGAGTTCAGCCTCGAACTCCTTGATCGCCCTGTCTCTTTCCTCGGGGGACATGAACTCTGCGCCACCTTCTCGGTCCTTCTTAGTGGGCGACATATGCTCCTTTCCAAAATTTTGCCATAGTAGTTACATATAGTAGCTACGATAGTAAAATTCCACAATCGAGACAACTACCAGCGGCTCAACGCTTTCGAGACAGCCCTCGCCTTAGCCGCCGCCAGAAGCCCGGCTGCGGACGGCGCCAGCGCGCGGGCGGGGGGACGGTGGTGCGCACGAGCGCGACCCATTCGTCCAGTGGCAGCTCGCCTGAGATGAGCCGGCCGAGTGCGCTCGTGACGGGCGCCTCCACACCGGCCTGCTCGAGCGTGCGGGCCAGCAGGGGGACCCACTCGAGCGCCTCGACGGCCTGGCCGATGCGCGCCGGGATCTCGAGCGCCGGGACGCCGGCGGCGAGCAGTTCGCCCGCACGGCGGTTGCGGCTCTCGCGGGCCAGCGCCGTCGCGACCAGATCGCCGATGCCGGCCAAACCGATCATCGACTCGGGCCTCGCGCCGAGCCCCTCCGCGTAGCGCCACACCTCGGCGAAGATGTGGCCGGCGGCGGCTCCGGCGGCATTCGCTCCCTGCGCCTCGGTGGCGCCGGACGCAAGCGCGGCCGCGTTCTTGGCCGCCCCCGCCAGCTCGACGCCGATCGGGTCGTTTGACTGCTCGCACACCACTCCGGCGCGCGTGAACACCTGCGCGAGCGAGCGCGCGAGCTCTTCGTCGCCGCAGGCCACCACCAGACCGGCGCCGGAGCGCACCATCTCCTGGGCGTGGGCGGGCCCGCCCACGCAGGCCACCCGGTGTGCGCCGAACAGTGCGCTCAGCACGGTCGTCGGCGGTCGCCCGTCGGGAGGCACGAGCCCCTTGGCGACCGACACGATCGCCGTGCGCCGGCCGAGCTCACCGCTCTGCAAGGCCGAGATCGCCTGACCCAGCCCGCGCGAGGGAACCGCCAGGAACACATAGTCGGCGCGCGCAACGCCGGCCGACACCGGCTCCACGCGCAGCTGCGCGGGCAGCTCGACACCTGGGAGGTAGAGCTTGTTCTCGTGATCCTCTGCGAGCAGCGTCGCCTGCTCGGCGCTGCGCGTCTGAAGCGTGGTTCGCAGGCCGGCTCTGCACAGCAGCACCGCCAGCGCGGTTCCAAACGAGCCGGCCCCGATCACGGTCGCGCGACGGGCCACCGGACTCGGGAGTGCCCGACTGCGCGGCGCCCTCACCGCCGGCGCCCCGGCGCCTGGTGGGCCGCCTGTGGCGGGCAAGTTCGAGCCGTCCGAGGCCGACGCTGCGGCAGGGCTCGGAGTAGGCTCGGGCGCGGTCATCTGATGCGCGAGCCTAACGCCCTTGAGGCGAGCGATGTGGAGTGGCACAACTGGGCCGGCGACGAAGGCTGCCGGCCCGCGGCGATCGTCCATCCCGGATCGATCGAGGAGATCGCCGCCGCGGTGGGACGCGCCGCTCGCGAGGGCCTGCGGGTGCGGGTTGCGGGTGCGGGCCACTCCTTCAGCGACATAGCGTGCACGGACGGGCTGCTGATCGTGCTCGACCGCTTCGGGCGCGTGCTCGACGTGGACAGCGACTCGGGGCTCGTGCGGGTGCAGGGTGGCATCACGATCGCGCAACTGAACGCGCGCCTGGCTGAGCATGGCCTGGCGCTGGAGAACCTCGGCGACATCGACGTGCAGAGCATCGCGGGGGCCATGTCGACGGCCACCCATGGGACGGGCGCGCGTTTGCGCAACATCCCCTCGCAGGTCGTGGGGCTGACGCTGGTGCTCGCCGACGGCTCGACGCTCGAGTGCTCGCAGGAGCGCGACCCCGAGTTGTTCCGCGCTGCGCGCGTCGGGCTCGGGGCGCTCGGCGTGGTGGCAGAGGTGACGCTGCGCTGCGTGCCCGCGTTCACGCTGCGGGGGATCGATGCCCCCGCGCCGCTGCTCCAAACACTCGATCGCTTCGAGGAGATCGCGCTCGCCAACGAGCACTTCGAGTTCTTCGTGTTCCCACACTGCGACGTGGCGCTCACGCGTACGAACAACCGCACCGAGGAACCACCGCGCCCGCGCGGCAGGGTGGCCGAGTACGCCAACGATGTGCTGCTCACCAACCACGCCTTCGAGCTGTTCTGCCGCATCGGACGGCGCCTGCCGGGCCGCATCCCGGAGATCAACCGGCTCGTGACGCGTATGGCGGGAAGCTCGAAGCGGGTAGACCGCTCCGATCGGATCTTCGCGAGCCCGCGGCTCGTGCGGTTCACCGAGATGGAGTATGCGCTGCCGCGCGAGCACACGACCGAGGCCGTGCGCCGCGTCATGGAGATGATCGAGCGGCGCGGTTTCGCCGTGCCGTTCCCGATCGAGGTGCGCACGGTCGCAGCAGACGACGCGCTGCTCAGCACCGCCGCCGGTCGCGAGAGCGGATATGTGGCTGTGCACATGTACCACGGCATGGAGTGGCGGCCGTACTTCATGGCGGTCGAGGAGATCATGGACGAGCTGGACGGCCGGCCCCACTGGGGCAAGCGTCACTTTCAGACCGCCGAGACCTTGCGTGGCCGCTATCCCGACTGGGACCGCTTCCAGGCGGTGCGAGCGCGCCTGGACCCCGAAGGGCGCTTCGCCAACGCGTGGACCGACCGCGTGCTCGGGCCGGTGGGAGCGGCGGTCGTCCAACCACCGCCCGCCACGCCATGACGCGCCCGCACGGCCTTTCGCCGCGGGTGGCGCGCGCGAACTCCTGCTCCATGAGCGACCGGGGTCTGGAGAGGCTGGAACGGGCAACGGCAGACCTCGACCCGCCGTTCGCGGTCGTCGACCTTGACGCGTTCTGGCGCAACGCCACCGACATGGAACGCCGCGCCGTGCCCAAGCCGATCCGGCTCGCCTCCAAGTCGGTGCGCTGCCGCGCGTTGCAGGAACGTGTGCTGGAGCGTCCCGGCTTTGCGGGAACCCTCGCGTTCACGCTGCCCGAGGCGCTGTGGCTGGCCGGGGTCGGCCTTCGGGACGTCGTCGTGGCCTACCCGACAACCGACCGCCACGCATTGCGCACGCTCGCGCGGCTGAGCACGGAGCGGCCCGAGGCGCGTGTGAGCGTGATGGTGGACAGCGTCACTCAGCTCGAGGAGATCGAAGCGGCCGTAAGCGGGTCCGCGACGCCGATTCGCGTCTGCATCGACGTCGATGCCGGCCTGTGGATGCTCGGCGGTCGCATCCGCATCGGCGCGAAGCGCTCGCCGGTCCACACGCCCGGCGACGCGGCGGCGCTCGCCCGCGAGATCGTTGCACGCGAGCGGTTGCGGCTCGTCGGGATCATGGCCTATGAGGCGCAGATCGCCGGTCTGGGCGACGCGCCGCCGGGCCGCCGGCTGCGGGGAGCGGCGATCCGGATGCTGCAGTGGCGCTCCACCAGGGAGCTCGCGATCCGGCGCGCCGAAGTGGTGGCAGCCGTGCAAGACGTGCTCCGCGCCGGCGCGGCCGAGCCGCTGCAGTTCGTCAACGGCGGGGGCACAGGCAGTCTCGAGCTGACGGGCGCCGAGCCGGCGGTCACCGAGATCGCCGCCGGGTCGGGGCTCTACGGGCCGACGCTGTTCGACGCCTACCGTGCCTTCCAGCCGCAGGCCGCCGCGCTGTTCGCGCTGCCGGTGGTGCGCAAGCCGAGCGCCGGCGTAGCCACGGTGCTCGGCGGCGGCTACCCGGCGTCGGGACCCGCCGACGCGGCCCGTCTGCCGACGCCGTTCCTCCCCGCGGGTCTCACGCTCGACAAGCGGGAGGGCGCGGGCGAGGTGCAGACACCGCTCACCGGCACGGCCGCTCGCGCTCTGGGCGTGGGAGACCGCGTGTGGTTTCGCCACGCCAAGGCGGGCGAGCTGTGCGAGCGCTTCGACCGGCTGCACCTCGTCGAAGGCGAGCGGATCGTCGAGGAAGTGCCGACCTACCGTGGCGAGGGGCAGTGCTTTCTCTGATCGCGTGCGCGCCGGCCCGGCACGCGCCGGACGGCGCGTGAGCCTCGAAGGCGCTACAAGAGCCCGGCGAGCTTCCTGCCCGCGGCGCTGAGCGCGCGCGGGGCACTCGCCTCGAGGATGACCTGCAGGTCGACGATGCGCGCCTCGAACGGGTCCAGCTCGTCGCGCGCGGCCACCGCGTAGGCCGGCACCCCGGCCTGTCGCGCGCGGGTGGCGGCCTCGAACGCGACGCTTCCAGTCAGCGCGCGGTCATTGAGGTGCGCGCACGCGATCACCATCGCCCTGGCGGCGCGCATGCGCCTGTCGAAGTCGACCTCGTCGAGCGGGTTCGACGCGCCGTCGGCGCGCACGCCCAGGTCCGCCTCCAAGGGGCAGAGGTCGCACTTCAGCAGCCCATCCGCCTCCAGGCCGCGGGCTATCGCGGTGGCGACGCGCCCGGCGTCGAGGTGCTCGCCGAACGGTCCGGCGAGCACGAGCACGGTCTCCGAGATCACGGCTGGCATCCTTTCAGGTGTGCCACGCAAGCAAACCGACCCCAAGGCGACCGCCGGATCCGGCGAGGATGCCGCGCAGGCCAGCCGATCCGCCGAGCAGGGCGTTGCGAGCGCCGGCAGCTCGAAGCGCAAGCGGGACGAGGACGGCGGCCACGTCATGGTCGAGGTGTCCGGCCGCGAGCTGCGCATCTCCAAACCGGAGAAGCTCTTCTTTCCGGAGCCCGGCTTCACCAAGCTCGACCTAGTCGCCTACTACATGGAGTGCGAGCAGGCGGTCGTGCGCCACCTGAGCGAGCGCCCCACGGTTCTGAAGCGCTGGGTCGACGGGGTGCGGGGCAAGCCGTTCTTTCAAAAGCGTGTCCCGGGCGGTGCGCCCGACTGGCTGCAGACCGCCACCGTCACCTTTCCGAGCGGGCGCCACGCGCGCGAGCTCGTGCCCAACGATGCCGCCCACCTCGTGTGGGGAGTCAACCTCGGGGTGATCGACTGGAATCCCTGGCCGGTGCGCCGCTCAGACCTCGACCATCCCGACGAGCTGCGCATCGACCTCGACCCCGGTCCGGGGATCGACTTTGCCCAAGTGCGCCGCGTCACGCTTGTCGTGCGCGATGTGCTCGAGGAGCACGGCCTGCGCGGCTTCCCGAAGACATCCGGCTCGCGGGGGATGCATGTGTTCGTGCGCATCGTGCCAGAGCACGGCTTCGGCGAAGTGCGCCGCGCAGCGCTTGCGCTCGCCCGCGGGGTCGAACGGCGCATTCCGCGCGAAGCCACCAGCCGCTGGTGGAAGGAGGAGCGCGAGGGGGTGTTCATCGACTACAACCAGAACGCCCGCGATCGCACCGTCGCCTCCGCCTACTCTGTGCGTGCGGTGCCCGACGCGCGCGTGTCGTGTCCGCTTGAGTGGGATGAGGTCGCCGACGTCGAGCCGGCCGAGCTGCGCATCGACACAGTCCCGACCCGTCTACGCGAACGTGGCGACCCGAGCGCCACGATCGACGAGCACGCCGGTTCGCTCGCCTCGCTGCTCGAGCTGGCAGCGCGCGACGAGCGAGAGGGACTCGGCGACGCCCCCTGGCCGCCCCACTTCCGCAAGCAGACCGGCGAGCCGCGCCGCGTGCAACCGAGCCGCGCCCGTCGGCGATGAGCGCCTCGCCGACCATGCGCCCTCGCCGGAAAACGACGAGCGCCTCGTCGACCATGTGCGATCGCTCCCGCATGCGATGAGCCTTCCTCTCAGCCCGCCGATCCAGCCCGAGCTGGCGCTCTCGCGTAAGGCTCTGCCGACTGGCGAGGACTACGTCTATGAGGTCAAGCTCGACGGGTTCCGCTGCATCGCGTTCGTCGATGGCGACGACGTGTTCCTGCAGTCGCGCAACGGCAAGGCCCTCGGCCGCTACTTCCCAGAGTTGACTTTCCCGCCGGGCCGTTATGTGCTCGACGGAGAGATCGTCGTGCGTGGCGAGGATACCCAGAGGGCACACGGCGGGCGCGAGGACTTCGACGCGCTCGGCCAGCGTGTCCACCCGGCGGCTTCGCGCGTGCAGCGTCTCGCGGCCGAGACTCCGGCTGTGTACGTCGCCTTCGACCTGCTCGCCTACGACGATGACTCGTGGCTGGAGGAACCCTTCGCGCAGCGTCGCGCCGGCCTCGAGCGACTGCTCGGCGACACCCACTTCGCCGGGGCGCCCGTCGAGCTGATGGTCTCGGTCGACACTCCGCAGGCCGCCGAGCGTTGGTTGCATGAGGCGGAGGGCGTGATCGCCAAGGAGCGTTCTGCTCCCTATCTTCCCGGACAGCGCAAGGGCATGGTCAAGGTCAAGCGCACCCGCACAATCGACGCCGTCGTCGCCGGCTGGCGTCCCGGCAAGGAGCCGGACACCGTGGGAGCGTTGATCCTCGGCCTCTACGACGCCGACGAGCTGCGCGTCGTCGGCCACTGCTCCGGTCTCACCGCGAAGGTCAAGCGCGAGCTCGTCGGGTTCCTCGCCCCGTATGAGACGGGCGAGCGCGGCTCCGCCGATCCGAGCCGCTGGAGCGCCGGCCGCGATCTCGAGTGGGTGGCCTTGCGTCCCGAGCTCGTCATCGAGATCGATTTCGACCACGTCTCCGCCGGGCGCATCCGCCACGGGGCGAAGCTCAAGCGCTGGCGTGAGGACAAGCCCCCTCGCGAGTGCACCGTCGACCAGCTCGCGAGCTGAAGAGCCCCCACCTGAGCGTTTGGCGGCTCGACGCGGCCGCTGCGCAGCAGCGCCCTGAAGCGCACGCCGTTCGGGGCTCTCCGACCAGATACGCTGACCATATGAGCGAGGACGGCGCTGCCACCGCCACGGTGGCCGAGGAGGAGTACCTGCAAATCCTGTTCTGGTTGCACGAGGCGGGCCTGCCGATGACCGGCGCCAACGTCGCCCGTGCGATGCAACTCTCCGCGCCAACCGTCCACGAGATGGTCGGGCGGCTGGAGCGCGACGGCTACATCACGCGCGGCGCGGACCGCGCGATCGCCTTCACACCCACCGGGGCTGAGCACGCCGAGGGCATCGTGCGCCGCCACCGCCTGATCGAGCGCTTCCTCACCGACGTGCTCGGCGTGCCGTGGGACGAGGTCCACGAGGAGGCCGAGCGACTGGAGCACGCCATGTCCCCCGTGCTGGAGGAGCGCATGCGCGCGGCCATCGGCGATGCCAAGACCTGCCCGCACGGCCACCCGATCGTCGCAGGCGCGCGCCTGGCGGGCGTCCCGCTCGCCGACGTCGAGATTGGGGCGTCGGTGCGCATCCTGCGCTTCGAGAACGAGGCCGAGGATCTGCTGCACTACCTGCGCA
>PLYX01000110.1 GCA_003151895.1 Solirubrobacterales bacterium | reverse complement strand
CGACCTGCTCGGACTTCGGCAGCAGTGCCTCGACCCGCTCGCGCAGCTGCACGAGCGTGTAGCGCGAGTCGGACTGCTGCACGATCCCGGTGATGAGCTCACCGACGCGGTCGCGGTACTCCTCGAACATCATGTCCCGCTCGGCCTCGCGGATGCGCTGCAGGATCACCTGCTTGGCGGTCTGAGCGGCGATCCGGCCGAAGTCCTCGGGGGTGACGTCGCGTTCGCCGATCTGGTCGCGGTACTGCTCGAACTTCGCGGGGTCGATTTCGGGCTCCTCCGGTTCGCGCAGCTCGCCGGTCTCCGGATCGACGATCGTGCCCTCGTCGATCGTCTCGACGATCAGGTGGGCCTCCAGGCGCTCGGGGACGATGAGTTCGATGACCCGGAAGTCGGCGGTCTCGCGGTCCATTTCAACGCGTGCGTACTTCGCCGATCCCGGCTGCTTCTTGTAGGCGGAGAGCAGCGCGTCCTCGAGCGCGATCATCAGCTTCTCGGGCTCGATGCCCTTCTCGCGCGCCAGCGCGTGCATGGCTTCCAGGATCTCGCGTGACATGGCTACTCCTCGACGAGGTTCGAACGACGGATCTCCGAATAGGGGATCGCGATGACGCCCCCGTCGGCGGCCAGGGTGATCTCGCTGTCGGTGACTCCGACGAGCTCTCCCGTGAAGCTCCGTACCGGCCTCTGCGAGGAGGACCCGGCGGCTCCGGGGGGCCGTGCGTGCACGGTGCGTACGCGGGCGCGGCGGCCGACGAAGCGGCGGAAGTGGTTGGGCTTTGTCAGCGGGCGCTCGGTGCCCGGCGAGGAGACCTCAAGCGTATAGCGCTCGCGCAGGTCTCCGAGCAGCGCTGTGACGCGCTCGCACAGCGCGAGTGTGACGCCGTCGGGATGATCGATGAACACGCGCAAGGTGGGGGCTTGGGTGGGGCCCGACATAACCTCGGCGAGCAGCACCTCGACGTCGGGCTCGCTTGCGGCCAGGCGCTCCTCTATCTCGGACTGCGGTGTCATCTCCAAAAAACTCTCTTCCCCTGAGCGAGGCGTAAAAAAAAGCGGGCGTGCGCCCACTTTCGGTGCTGCCAGCCGCCGCGTATGCGACGACTCGAAAGTTGTCCCCCGAGAATAGCATCGAGGCTCGGCTCGCGACCGCGAGGAGCTCTGTCGAGAACGCTCGCGACAGGGCCTCTCACGAGCTTGCGGCGTCTCGTCGGGCACGGTCGCGGTAGAGGCGATAGTCCGCGCGGGTGGGGCACATCGAGCAGGCGACGGCGAGTGGGTGGCAGGCCTCGCGGTGGCGCCCGAGCAGCTGCATCGAGCGACCCAGGCAGAAGAGCGCATAGTCGTTCGTGGGCGCCGCGGCGGCAACCGCCTGGAACTCCTCGGCAGCGCGCTCATAGCGCTGCGCGTGGAACAGGGCCCGTCCGAGCGCCTCCCGGATAGAGGTCTTCGTGGGCTCCAGTTCGCGGGCACGTGTGAGCGGCACGATCGCAGCCGAATGGTCACCGTGGTCGAGCAGGTCACATCCACGCCGGTATAGCTCGTAGACGCTGTCCATGCATCTACTTTAACCACGCGTTCAAGCTGTTTCGCGCAAGCGGTCGACCACGTCGAGGATCGCGCTCGCGATGCTCTCCTTGGGAGCGCGCGGGACCTGCTCGGCGCGGTCGCTGGTGAGGATCGTGACCTCGTTGACGACGGACTCGAAGCCGATGTCGGCGCGCGAGATGTCGTTGAACACGACCGCGTCCACGCCCTTGGCGGAGAGCTTTGCGCGCGCATGCTCGAGCGCATCCGAGCCATGCTCGGCGGCGAATGCCACGAGCGTCTGGCCGGGCTCGCGCTGGCTGGAGAGCCCGCAGAGCACATCGGCGGTCGGCTCGAGTTCGATTGTGAGGCGCCGGCGTCCCCCCTTCTTGATCTTGCCGTCCACCGGACTTGCGGGCCGGAAGTCGGCGACGGCGGCCGCCATCAGGAGCACGTCGCACGTGCGGAACTCCTGCTCGCAGGTGGCCTGGAGCTCGGCTGCGGTGCTCACGCGACGGACGGCGATGGCGGCCGGTGGCTGCAGGCCCACATTGGCCGCCACGAGCGTGACCTCGGCGCCGCGCAGGCGTGCCGCATCGGCGAGCGCGAGGCCCATGCGTCCCGACGAGCTGTTGCCTACGAAGCGCACGCTGTCGATCGGCTCGCGTGTGCCGCCGGCGGTAACCAGCACCCGCAGGCCGCTCCAATCGGCGCCGGAGGGCACGGCGTTTGCGCCGCCGGACGTGGTGCTTACGGCACCGGACGACGAGGCGCTTGTGGCGCCCGAGTCAGGTGCGCTCCCCGAGGGGGATCCGGTCACGAGGATCTCCTCGCACACGGAGAGCAGCCGCTCGGGCTCGGCCAGACGCCCGACGCCCTGCTCGCCGAGCGAGGCCAGGCGACCGATGCCCGGCTCGACGATGTGCACGCCGCGAGCGCGCAGCACGTCGATGTTGGACTGCGTGGCGGCGTGCTCGTACATGTGGTTGTTCATCGCGGGAGCCACCACCACAGGACAGGTTGCGGCGAGCGCGCAACTGGTCAGCAGGTTGTCGGCGAGCCCACCGGCGAGCTTTGCGAGCGTGTTGGCCGAGGCGGGCGCGATCAGGTAGATGTCTGCGTTTGCGACGAGCTGCAGATGGCTGAGCGGCTGGTGGGCGGGAAGCTCCTGACCGGGGAAGGCTCCGCGTGCGGGATCGTGCTCGAACTCGTCGGTGAGCACGGGCGCGCCGCTGAGCGCGGCGAACGATGCCTCCCCCACGAAACGCCGGCCGGTGGGCGTCTGTACGACACGGACCGAATGGCCGGCGGCGCTCGCCAGCCGTATGAACTCAAGCGCCTTGTAGGCGGCGATGCCGCCGCTGACACCGAGCAGGATCCTGGGCATGGGAACTTCCTATAGGGAACGCGGCGAAACGGCAAGCGTTGGTGGCGCGCTTGCGCGACGCACGTCCTAGCGGTAGTGGTACTTGATCTTTCCCGCCGCAACTTCCTCGAGTGCGATCGTGAGGTAGTTCTTGGAGGAAGTCTCGATCATCGGCGGCGGGAATTCCTCGAAAGCTCCCTCGCCGAGGTTGTGGTAGTAGCTGTTGATCTGACGGGCGCGCTTGGCGGCCACGAGGACGCTCGCGTAGTTGGAGTCGACGTTATCGAGCAAGCGGTCGATGCGGGGTGAGGTCATCATGGTCTGGAGTTGCCTTTCCTGGTGGACCTGCAGTGTAGTCGCTTACGGTCTGTCGCCAAGCTCGGCGGCGACGATCGCCACGAGCTCGGAGAGCGCGTCTTCGAGCCGGTCGTTGACCACGACGTGGGCGAACTCGTCGCGCGCCGCCAGCTCCCGCTCGGCGACCGCGAGGCGGCGCTCGACCTCCTCGCTCCCATCGGTGCCTCGGCCGATCAGGCGAGTGCGCAATGCCTGCAGCGACGGTGGCGCGATGAACACCTGCACGGCCTCGGGCATCGCCGCACGTACCTGCCGGGCGCCCTGGACCTCGATCTCCAGTACGACGGGCGCCCCCTTGGCGACCCGCTCCTCGAGCTCGCTGCGCAGGGTGCCGTAACGGCGGCTCGCATAGTCGGCGTGCTCCACGAACTCGCCGGTGCGCACGTGGCGCTCGAACTCCCCGCTTGAGAGGAAGTGGTAGTCGACCCCGTCCCGCTCGCCTGCTCTCGGCGAGCGCGTGGTGGCCGACACCGAAAGCTCGAGCTGCGGGAGGCGCTCCATGAGACCGCGGATGAGGGTTCCCTTCCCCACGCCGGAGGGTCCGGTGATCACAAAGACGCGTGCCACGCGCGAGACCCTAGTGTCGAGCGCGGCGGAGCTGACTCAACGGCGCAGCAGCGAAACCAGCTCGCTGCGCTGGCGCTCTGAGAGGCCCCCGATCGTCTTGCTGGGGGAGATGCGACAGTGGGCGAGGATCTTGTTGACCTTCACGCGCCCGTACTTGGGAACGGCGAGCAGCATGTCGAACACCTTGGCGGTCTCGACGTACTCGGGCGGGTTGAGCAGCAGCGTGTGGATCGACAGCCGGCCGCCCTTCAGATCGCGCTTGAGTTGCGCTCGCTCTGTGCGGATCCGGTTGGCTCGCGCGAGCGCGTCCATACGCTGGTTGAGTGACCGCTCGGGGGCGGCAGACGGCTTGGAGGTCATGGTCGAAGACATCGGGCCCGTCGCGGTTGGCATGGGCGGCGAGTCTACACACCCACGCGCGCCGTTCAAGACAAACACGACGAATTCGCATGAAGCTCAGGTCGAGCTTTAGGTATGTCGAGGATGGTGGATGGTGGTGTGGCCGGTTTGCAGGGGTTTTTCGACCCCTAATCCCGACCGATGCCGACAATCAGAACGGACTGGAGGGACGGTGAGCGCCTGGCGCGTCAAGCCCGGGCATCGTCGGCTCATACGTCTATTTTGGGCCTATGTCGGTGGTCCCTCATCGTCTAGTTGAGACGCGATTCGCGATGCCACGGCGGGGTCGCGAAAGCTCTCTGTGCCCACCGCCACGAGTCGCGCGCCCACAGCGAGGAACTGGTGGGCGTGGGCGGCGCTCTGCACTCCTCCCATCCCGACCACGGGGATCGACACGCGTCTTGCGACCGCTGCCACCTGCGCGAGCGCGACAGGCCGCACCGCGGCTCCCGACAGTCCGCCCGTGCCGCCCCCGAGCCAGGCGAGCGACTGCGAGCGCTCGCGCCCGTGAGCGCCCGCCGGGGCGAGCGCCATCGCGCGCAGGGTGTTGATGAGCGAGACGGCGTCCGCGCCGCCCTCCTGCGCGGCCCGGGCGCACTCGGCCACGTCCGCGCAGTTGGGCGTGAGCTTGACGATCAAAGGCTTGCGCAACGCCGGTCTGACGGAGCGCAGCACGCGCTCGAGCTGGGCGGGGTCGGCGCCGATGTCAAGGCCCGTGTGCACGTTCGGGCAGGACACGTTCAGCTCGACCGCTGCTATCTCCTTGCGCGTGTCACACGCACGTAGGAGCTCGGCGATCTCCTCGGCGGTTGAGCCCATCACGTTCGTGATCAGCGGCACGGGCAGCTGTGCGAGCTCGGGAAGATCCTCCGACATGTAGCGCTCCAGGCCCTTGTTGGGCAGGCCGATCGAGTTGATCAGGCCGGCCTGCGCCTCCCACAGCCGCGGCGGAGGGTTGCCGGCGCGCGGGGCGAGTGTGATGGTCTTCGACACGAATGCGGCGAACGGGAACGCGCTGTGCAGCGCATCTCCGAACGCGTGGCGCGCGCCGATCGCGTCGAACGTGCCCGAGCCGTTGATGATCGGGTGGGCGAGTCGCAGTCCACAGAAGTCGACGCTCACCGCATCACCTCTGGTGTTGGAGCGTGGTGTGGATAACGCTCACGCCGGGCTCCCGGCGTGCTCTCCGATGCGGTCGAGCTGCGCGGCGTCAACCACGGGACCGTCGATGCAGATGCGCAGGTAGCCACCATCGCGCTTGGGAACCACGCACCCGAAGCAGGCGCCGAAACCGCACGCCATGCCCGCCTCGAGCGCGAGCTGGGCGGGGATGGCGCGTGCGGCGCACAACGCCCGCACCGCCTCGAGCATCGCCGGAGGCCCACACGCGTAAACGCCGGCGTGGGCGTCACGGTCGAGCTCCGCGCGCAGCAGGTCGGTTACGAGGCCGTGCCGGCCCACCGATCCGTCGTCGGAGGCGACGAGCGCATCGCCGAGCAAGGCGGCGCCCGCGGCGTGGGCGCGGTCGCGGAAGCCGAGCAGCACGGTTGCCCGCTCGCCGAGCTCGTCTTGCCAGCCGGCGAGCGGAGCGATCCCCACTCCCCCACCTACGAGCAGCGCGCGACGAGCGTCCTTCGGTGCGGTGAAACCCCGGCCGAGCGGTCCGAGCACCCACAGCCCGTCGCCCTCCCGCAGCTCACACAGGCGGTGTGTGCCGGGACCGACGTCCTCGAGCAGGAATTGGGCCTCGCCGGCGACCCAGCGCGCGTAGGAGAAGGCGCGCGGCAGGTAGGGACGCTCGTCCTCCCCGGCGCCCCAGCGCTCGGCGGCGGCGAGCATCGCGAACTGGCCTGCGGCGGGCGCCGGCCCGTCCGGGTCGGCGGCGTGAAGGATGCGGTAGGCGCCCAAGGGCTTGTTCGCCGTGACGGTGAGCAGGCGCCGTCCGAACGGGGCGAGTGGACGCGAGGGGTCCGTGCCGGCAGGGATCGTTGGGTTGTTAACCGTCATCTAGTCAACTATCTAGTCAACTGTTGTATGTCTCGGAAAATGGGCTGGAGCACATAGGTGTTGGCGCAGTCTGGGGGCGCTCACACCACTGCGGTCTCGTCGGGGCTGCCGGGGGTGTGCACGCCACGGTGGAGCTCCTGCAGCGAGAGCACGTCCGGCTCGCCGAGCTTGATCGCTTGGGCGATGGCGCGCGCCGCCGAGACCCCGGCGGACAGCGTGGTCAGGCACGGGATGCCGTGGGCGATCGCGGCGCGGCGGATCTCCCAGCCGTCGCTGCGCGCGCCGGAGCCGGTGGGGGTGTTGACGATCAGGTTGACGTCGCCGCGCTCGATCCAGTCGACGACGTGCGGTGAGCCCTCGCCGATCTTGTTGATCGTCTGCACGGGCACCCCCATGCGCGCGATCGCCTCGGCGGTGCCGCGTGTGGCGAGGATGCGAAAACCGTTGTCGTGCAGGATCTGAGCGACCGCGAACACGCCCGGCTTGTCGCCGTCGGTGACGGTGATGAACGCGGTGCCGGCGCTCGGCAGAGGCGAGCCGGCGGCGGCCTGGGCCTTGGCGAACGCGGTGGGGAAGTCGCGCGCGATGCCCATCACCTCGCCGGTGGAGCGCATCTCCGGCCCCAGTAGCGAGTCGGCGCCGTCGAAGCGGTCGAACGGGAGCACCGCCTCCTTGACCGACACGTGGTCGCCGAAGCCGACCCCTT
>PLYX01000251.1 GCA_003151895.1 Solirubrobacterales bacterium | reverse complement strand
CCTCCAAGGTGACGTGGCCGTCGCTCGGCGTCGGCAAGCCGGTCGTGGAGACCAGCGTCATCAGCCCGCCGCCGGGCGCCGCGCTGATCGTACAGGTCACCGAATCCGGCACACCCATACAAGGGGCGACGGTACAGGTCACCGGGCCGTTGCCGGCCACGGTTGAAACCTCCACCAACGGCTGCGCGATCCTCGCCGTGCTGCCGGGGGAAGATCAAATCCATGTCAGCAAGTCGGGCTACGTGGATCCAAACTGGTACGCAGACTCCCACGACGACCTGAGCGTCACGCGCAGCGTGTATCTTCCCGCGGAGACCACGGCCAAGGAGGGCTACTACCTCGGACGAGCGGGCAAGCTGGCGGTCAGCTTCACCACCACCGGGGTCATCTCCCCCGAAGGCGACTCGTTCGTCGCCCACAACAGCGGAATGGCCACCTTCAAGCAGGTTGGGACTGCCGAAGCCTATAAAGCCACTGTCGAATCTCCAACGACTGTGTATCCGTTCCCTGGAACATCGCCCTACACCGTGTACGCCGGCGAATGCGAAGCGGACAGGCCCAAGGCGCTCAACGCCGGCAACCCCGAAGTCGAAGTCGTCGTTCCAGCTGGCGGCACGGCAGCGGTCCCCGTGACGCAGCCGCCCGTGAAAATAAAGGTGATGAGCGGCACCGGTCCCGGCGCATCCACCGAAGGCTCACTCGTAACGACCGGCAGCGGCTATACCACCGATTCGGGCTGTGGCACCAAGCGCGTGTTCGCGAGCACGCCCCTCGGAGCTCTGCCTCGTCCGGGATTGCCCTATGGCAACTACACCATGTGCGTGACCAATGGCACCAGGAGATGGGAAGGCTCATTCTCCAACAACGCCCCCACCGGTCCATCGACGGCCTGGACCAATGGTGGCACCAGCGGCGGCAACGCCATCATATATCTGGGTACAAGCCCAAGCGGTAGCCCCAGTGGAACCAGTCTGGGATCCTGCCCATGAGCCCGCTCAGCTACCCACCGGCAGCGCTGCGCAGCGAGCGCGGGTATACCCTGATCGAGCTGTTGGTCGCGATGGTGACGGGGATCATCGTCACCCTGGCCGCCTTCTCGCTCCTGGACTTCACGAGGAGCGACGTCTCGCGCATCACCGATCGGGCGCACGTCGACCAGACGGGACGCGTGGCGCTGGAGAACATCATGCTGCAGCTGCACTCCGCCTGCGTGGCGCCGTTGGTCACCCCCATCCAGCCGCCCAGCACCGCCACCACCATCAAGTTCATCAGCGAAAGCAGTCCTTTGAACGCATACAAAGAACCCGTGTCCTCGCTATCGACCGTCAGACTGCGCGAAATCATCTACACACCGGCTGCCGGCAAATCGGAAGGCACTCTCACCGAAAAGTCGTGGCCGAGCTCCGGAAAAGCGCCCAACTACACCTTCAACGAAACAGAAGCGCCCACCGAACGTAAGCTGCTCACCGGTGTGCAGCAGACAGAAAGCGTCCCCATCTTCCAGTACTATCGCTACTACCGGGAAGGCGACACGGGAGCCAAACTCGGTCAGCTGAATCCCAACCCCACGACGGCCGTGGTCGAAGCAGAAGCCGAAGTCATCGCCAAGGTGACCGTGAGCTTTACAGTGGCGCCCGAAGGCCACGAAAGCGCCTTCGCCAAAGGCGACCGCGCCGTCGCGCTGGAAGACTCGGCGATTCTCCGCCTGGCTCCCTCCTCAGAAGCATCCGGCAACCCCAACTATCCCTGCACCCAGACATGACCGCGTCCGCCACACCAACGTCTCATCGTCCATCGGCGCTTCGCCGGCAGGACGGCATTACGATGCTCGTCACGATCGGCGTGATGCTCGTCACGTCGCTGCTGCTGATCGCCACGTTCACGGCGGCAAACGGCGACATTCAACTCACCCATAACGACACCTCCGCCAAGAAGGCCTACTACGCGGCCCAGGCCGGCATCGACGACTACGCCTACCACCTCACCCAGGACGGCAACTACCTGAGCTACTGCACCGAACCTCCCACCTCTAATCCGGCTCTGAACCAATTCCCTGAAACCACACACCGGGCGATCGTCCCGAGCACGAACGGCGAAGCCACCAACGAGCAGTACGCGATCCAGCTGCTGCCAGCGGAAAGCGCGCCGGCGGGCGATCACAAATGCGACCGCGAACATCTGGTGGAAACCATGCTCGAAGAGAAGACCGGGGGACCGGTGGGGACCTTCCGCATCGAGTCCACCGGCTACTCCGGCGGCGAGAAGCGCACGCTTGTGGCCACGTTCAGGAATGCCAACTTCGTCAGCTACGTCTGGTACACGAAGTACGAAACCGGCGACCCGACCGTCGATGGTCCGGTTCCCGTCGGAAAGCCCAGCACCTGGTGGACCGAATGTGGCCAATTCTATGGGATACGTCCCTCCCAGTGCAACACGTTCAACAACTTTTTCGCGACAGGCGAATCGGTCAACGGCCCCATGCACACCGAGGACCACGTCGGAGTGCGCGGCGAACCCATCTTCGGCCGGAACGAAAACGACCGGATCGAATTCGGCCACAGCGTAGGCGTCGACGAAGGTTACTCCAACGAGGGGAGCGGCACAGCAAACCCCCTGTTCAAGGGCGATCACATACCTCCGAAGGAAGTCCTGTCGATCGAGCCACCGCCCGGCGACGAAGAACTGCAGCACATCGTCGAACCGGCCTACCTCTACAAAGAAAAGACGGAAATCGCGCTTGAAGGCAGCACAATGACTGTGAAGACCCACGTGGGTACCCATACCGTGAAAGAAGAAGAAGAAGGCAAGAAGGAAGAAACCAAGACCGGCGTGGCGTTCCCGCCCAACGGTGTGATCTACGTCGCCGGAGGCTGCTCGGAAACGTACTCTCCGTTCGGTCCCAAGCCCGCGTACTCCGCCGATACCGCGTGCGGCAACGTGTATGTGCATGGCGAATACACCAGTTCGCTGACGATCGCCTCCGAAAACGACATCGTAATCAACGGCAACATCACCACCCCGCACAACGGCGAAGGGAAGCCCACGAGCAACGCCTTGCTGGGCATGATCGCGAACAACTTCGTGCGCATCTACCACCCGCTGACCGGCAGCCGCGAAAAGGCGGAATACCTCAAGTGTGGCACCTCCGTCAACGACACCACAGAAGAACCCAAGGACCTCAACGAACCGACCGTCTACGCTGCGATCCTGGCGGTCAAGCACGCCGTCATCGTCGACAACTTCGACTGCGGCACCCCCACCCTGGGACACCTGAATATTTACGGGGCGGTCGCGGGACTCTTCACGAATGGCATGACGGGCGTAATCAGCGGCAGCACGCTCATCCACGGGTATGGGTATAACGCCAACTACGACAACCGCCTGCAGGTCGAGGAGCCGCCGCACTTCCTCAATCCGATCCAGGCCGCCTGGTACGTCCAGCGCGAGACGGTGGCGCCCAGCCCGTAGCCGGTAACCGCTACTGATTCAACGCGAGCACTTCAAGCAGCGTGTTCCAGTCGTCCTGGCCGCGCTGGAATTCGAGTTCTTCATACTTGGTGGCGAGGCGTTCGTCCCGGGCGCGGAGACCCCTGTCGGATGGCTGCACGAACGGGGCGAGCAGTCGACGGGGAATTTCTTTGACTTCGATCGCTTCCACGCGCCGGACATACTGCTCGGTGTCGGTGGGAACGGCCTTGAAGCCGCCGGCGCCCCACGCGCGCACGTCGCCGCAGAGGTCCGGCACCGGCAGCAGGGTCATTTCGCGCAGCCCCGTCGTGAACCTGCGTGCGCTGCGGGTGATCGCGGGATTGCTCCATCTCAGCGGCTGCACCGCCTTCACGAACGCCTGAACGATCTTCGCGTCCGTGTGGTAGCCTGTCGCCCACAGCGCCCCCGCGACCTCGGCGCTGAGCTTCTGCTCTTCTTCGCTTTGCGGGGAGCCCGCGCCCACGGCGGGGCATTCCGCGTGGAATCTTTGGTCGAGCTTGCGGATGTTGGCTTCGACGGACGACCAGGTGGTAACCGTGGCGTGCAGGGCAGCATAGGCCGCGACGAGATAGGCATGGGTCGAGGCCACGTCCCTGGGCGCGGCGGCGGCGCCGGCGGGCGCGAGCCCGACGGTGAGCACGGCAGCGAGGATCCCCAAGCGTCGCAGCATCTCCACTCAAGAGTATCCTGGATGGCGGAGCGTGGGTCGCGTGCCCGACGTTTCGCCCAACACGACTTGCGCATGGTTTGACGCGCGACTTCCGGCGAGCGTTCCTCGAAGGACCAAAATCGCCTGCAAATCGGGCATTTTGGGGGACTGGTGTAACGGCAACATGGGGGTCTCCAAAACCCTTGCTCGAGGTTCGATTCCTCGGTCCCCCGCTCGCTCTTCAGAGCCAAATCCATGCAAACGCCCCAGTTTTGGGACAAGTACCGTGGCTGCATCGAACGTCAACGAACGTCAACAAACGACCCCTTTTTCGACAGAACTTACACACGAGCTTACACACGGTAGGCCGTCCCGCGTCTGGACCAACTCCTCTAGCCCTGACGTCGCGATCGATCAACGTCGGTCCCGGCGACCGTCCTTGGTTCGTGACTATCTCCGCGGCTGGTTCGTGTACGGCGATGGGGTCCCTTTCGGGCAACCCGGCGACTCAGGGTCGATTGTCGTCGACGAGGACGACTGCGTCGTTGCCATGCTCGTTGCACTGCGGACCGAGCCGCACCGGCCACCGCGGCCTGAGGACCCGGCTTTCGTCGTTCCGATCCTTGATGTCCTCGATGGTCTCGGCGTTGCTCTCGCCGGCCCCGACCGCCCATGCACGCTCAGCGCGTGATCCGATGAGCTGCGAGCGGGTATCGCATTTCTTCGCAGATTGCGGGGAGGACGGTGGCGGAGCACTTGTGCTCGCCGCCGGAGGTACCTATGTTGCTGCTCGACGCGGAACCGAGTCGCAAAGAGCGAGGCCACCGAGGTGTGAGGCCGCGCCACCCAAGAGTCGATTGAGCCGCAAGGCGAGACCGGCAAAGGGTTCCTCAAGCGGCGCGGGACCGCGTCGTTTTTGTTCGTGTGCAAGCCCGAAGGCACGAGCCGACCTCCCGCGTGGAGGCGTGAGTGGCCGGGCGCCGCGATGGTGGCACGATGCGGGGTATGCCGAGGTTGAGGATCGCCGACGTGCTCGCCGGCTCCGGCGCTGATTGGGCCGCTTACCTAGACAGCGAGCGCGTGGGGCGTTGGCTTACATCAAACGGCGCAGCGTGGGCACCTCGGTGTTGATGGGGCATGGGTCTAGCGTCTCTGCGGCCGGCGCCTCGCCCCCGCCGGCTCCTGTCGTCGGCGGCGTCATGAGCAGATCGCGGGCTCTTGCACTGCTGGGCGCCGGGCTGGCGCTCCTGGGTGCTGCAGGCGCCATCGCCGCGTGTCCCGCGGCCTTCGCCGGCGAGCGATTGTCGTGGTCGAAGCCGATCGCCATCGACGACCAGGCGCCCTTCGGTAATAGCTGGCGAATCGAAGGCGTCTCATGCGTGTCAATCTCGCTGTGCGTGGCCGTCGACCGCGTCGGGAACGTCCTCACCTCTACCGACCCCGGCGCGGGCGCGACCGCGCGCTGGACCACGAAGCAAGTTGACCCTCCACGCCAGATGACAGCCGTCTCCTGCCCGTCCTCCTCGCTGTGCGTGGGAGTCGCCAAGGACAACGAAGTGGTCAGCTCGACCGATCCCGCCCGTGGCGCTGGCGCGCACTGGACACGGCAGCAGGTGGACGGTCCACAAGAAGGTCTGCTCGGCGTCTCGTGCCCTTCATCCTCCCTGTGCGTCGCCGTGGGCGCGGGATCCCACGGAGTGCTCGTCACGTCGGTCGACCCCGCTCGCGGCTCGAGAGCTACCTGGACGGCGAAGCGCTTCCGCCGCGGGACGACCCTCTCGGGTGTGTCGTGTCCGTCGGCGTCGCTGTGCATCGCCGTCGGCGGGGAAGGCGACGTGCTCGTCTCGACCGATCCGCGGCGCGGCGCGCACGCCAGCTGGCGCTTCGAGCACGTCGACGGCGAAGAACTCAAAGACATATCCTGCCCGTCGAGATTGCTGTGCGTCGCACTCGACGAGGCGGGCGAGTTCGTCACCTCCACCGATCCCGCGGCCGGCGCTCGCGCGAGCTGGACGGTAAACGGCCAGCTCAAATACCAGTTCCCCGAACAGCCACTGGGCATCTCCTGCCCGTCAGCCTCCCTATGCGTCGCCGCCGGCCTCGACGGCCGGCTGACGAGCACGCGAGATCCCGCGCTCGGCGCCGGCGCGAGCTGGACGGTGAAGAGCGTGGGGAGCAGCAGCTTCCTGACCGGCGTGTCCTGCGTGCCCTCTCTGTGCGTGGCGATCAGAGGCAATGGACGCATCATCAGCTCGACCGATCCGAGCGCAGGCAGCGCGGCGAACTGGACGAGCGTGGACGCGGACGGCTACACGCCCCTGCTCGACGTGTCCTGCACATCGACGCTGTGTTTGGCGATCGACGACCGGGGAGATGTCCTCAGCTCGACCGACCCCGGGGCGGGCAGCCACTCCTCCTGGGGAATCGAGCACATCCCTGACGCGGAATACCTGACTGCGATCTCCTGTCCGTCCTCCGCCTTGTGCGCGACCGTCGACGCGCGCGGCAAAGTGTTCATATCAACCGACCCGGCGCGGGGAGCCGCTGCTTCCTGGAGCGCGAACGACATCGACTCGAGCATGCTTGACGGCATCTCCTGCTCTACGTCTCTGTGCGCCGCCATCGACGACAACGGCAACGTGATCACCACCGACGATCCCTCCCGGGGTGCGGACGCGACATGGGCTGCCAGGGAGGTCGACGCATCGGTGGAATTCCTGACCGCCGTCTCGTGCGTGTCCGCCACCTTCTGCATGGTGGGCGACAGCGAGGGTTTCGGGTACACCTCCGACGATCCCGGCGACGGTGCCTTTTCGCGCTGGACGCGCAAGCCCATAGATGCACCCGCTGGCGGGGGAGACCTCAGTGGAGCATCCTGCGTGGCGGGTGGACTGTGCCTGGCGATCGATGCGGGCACCGAGCAGGTGATCAGCACGGCCGATGCGAATGCCGGCCTCGCCGCGAGCTGGTACCGCTCGCGCGTCTTTCCCCCGCCGCTGCCCCTCCCCGAACACGAAGGCGACGGGGTTGCGTGCGCGTCGGTGAACCTGTGCGTGGCCTTCGACAACCGCGGACGCGTCGCTGAATCCCGCAACCCGCGCCGGGGCCGCGGCGCGCGCTGGCGCGTCGAGCGGGTGGATCATCCGACGCTCTGGAAGGACACCCGCGCCAGCGGCCTGTCGGCGATCTCCTGCAGCTCCAGCTCGCTATGCGTCGCCGTCGACTGGGAAGGGCAAGCACTGATCGGAACAGCCCCTGGTGCCCCGCACGACCGCGGCAACTCACCGCCCGCGCCGCCGATCAACTGAACAGATCGCCTCAGATCGCGCCGTACCGGGCCGATTCGGTGTGTCGGTCGAGAAGTGACCCGTCTGCGCAGGTCGTATGGTGGACTACCTGAGACGGTCCCCGTGCCGTCAGCCGCCGGCGGTTTGCCGGAGCGCCCGCCGGGTCTCGTCGTCCATCGTGCGCAGGTAGGGCGCGACGAGCTCGCCGTAGTCGGCCTTGCGCGCGGCGGGCAGNNATGGCGTAGTCGAACGTCAGCTCCTGCCCGGCGCCAATCGGCTGACGGGCGACGAAGTCGAAGGCCTCCCCGTCGTTGAGGCGGACACCGCAGTTCGGGTCGCAGGAGTGGTTGACCTTCGGTCCCAGGCCGCCGTGGAGCGCCCACCGGCCGGGACCTACCTGCGTCGCGTGCGAGTCGTTGCCCGTCAGCGCCCCAACCAAGAAGCCGACCATGACGGTCTCGCCAGCCGCGAACGGGCGTGTGGCCAGAACCCCATCGCCCTTACCGTTGGCCGTGCGGCGCAACTCGACGCCCTCCTCCTCGGAAGGCTTGGTGCTGCTCGCCTCGCGCTCCGCGAAGACCGGCGATCTGCCGCCACGCGACGCGCTGGCGGCGGGCGGCCTGGACGTATGAACGTGGGGCAAGGGAACCCCTTTCGGTTGACGCCCTCGAAGGACGAGCATAGCCCCGGGGCCGTCCGAACCCCCCGGCGGCTCCCTGTGCTCGCCCGATCAACAAGCCCAACGGCCAACCGGGAGTCCCCGGACCGATGCCCACTCCCAGTTTGACCGAATGGGAGGCGCAAGCCCCTTCCTTCAGGTGGGGGTCAAGCCGACCGACGCTGATCCTGGATATAGCGCTTGATGGTGTCCAGGGGCGCGCCGCCGCAGGAGACGGCGCAGTAGGAGGGCGACCAGAGGGACGG